>JAGVEX010000001.1 GCA_020057885.1 bacterium | reverse complement strand
TCATGCCTCAAATTTAGCATATCCTCGCTAACGCTCGGAGTGGTGTCGCATTCATCTCCAGCCTTAAAAGGCTGGAGTATTCTGCGACATTAAATAAATCGTAATTATAAGGCACAACCAAACGATACAATTCTGCTCCTTCAAATGCATATAACATAATATTAAAATCGTTTTGTAATCTTTGTTCTATAATAGGATTAACAATACTTGTACGTTCTACGTAACGAGCATATTCTTTATATAAAAGTTGACCTTTTTCGTAAAAAGTATAATGCGACATTCGTCTGGCAAGATCTGTTGCTGTTATATCTTTAATTACCATTGGCTCAGCGCAGACTTGTCGTTGTAAATAGTATACCTTAACAATATTATTAGGTGATCCAACTTTACCATCTGGAAACATTATATTTAACGGCACTTCAAAATAAGGACGATATTTATCCATAACTACATTCAATAATCTAATTTTTGATCGGCGCCTCACTCCATCGTACGCCACAAAAAATAAACGATAAAAAAACAAACGATAATTAAAAATACGTTTCGCTAATTGAGTATCGGATAAATTGTATGAGTAGATGTGGATTGTTTTTGGAAATGGATAAATCTTACCTCCCCCAATTACCGACCAGTCATCACTTAAGTAAGAAAAACCCCGTTTTATTAAATTTAAAGCGGCGCTGGTTTTGCCAGAATTTTCTTTACCCGTGAATAAATATACTTTATTATCCTTGGTTACTGCACTGGCATGAATAATAGATTTATCTGGCCAATTCAACAAAGATTCTACATAAGCGATTAGTGAGAGAGCCGGCGCCTGTGGGTTGTATAATAATTCTTTATCCCCCGTTTCCAATGGCAACTTAATGCTTTCCTCTGTGCCACGTAATACCTTAGTCATAAAAGATCCCGCGCAACACTTAAGAATCAAATCTGGCTCTTTGTTAAATTTATCAACTTTAAAAAAGATAAATTCCTTTGCAAAAATTACACGAGCTGGCCCCGAAACAGCTAGTAAAAAATCATGGATATTATAGTAATCAAAAATTTGATCATTCATATATTAGGCGATATTTAATTGGCATTAGTGTTATTTGCTAATATAATTCAATGCTAATATACTTAATTAAGTATAACCTGACTTAATTTATTAAGCTAATAGTTCAATCTAATACCCAACCTTAATTTATTCAGCAATGGAAAATTTATCAAAATTTTTAATTATTCTGGCCACGGCCAGCCTTTTCTTCAGACGGGGAATTATTAAACCATATACCCTACAACCATTTGAAATATTAATTTTACTAGCAACTGTAGTCACTTTGATTTCTATTATTTTATATGGTTTTACCAAAGAACGGCAAAAAAAATTAATTGTCTGGCTAAAAATTTACCCCCTGTTGCTGTTTTTCCTGCTCTTAGGATCAATAAATAGTTGTTTAAATTACAGTGTTAATTATACCATTATTAATGCGATTTTAGTAGATTGGTTTTTTATTATAACACAATTTTTAGGTTTTTTATTAATAATTTATTATGGCTCAGATATTGTTTTTAGAAAAAATCTTTTGTACACATTCCTTGTACCATTAATCTTTGCGCCTTTTATCCTTTCTTACAAATGGGCTAGTAAATTAACCTTATTGGAATCTGGCAATTATTTTTGGGGATTACACCAAAATTACGTTATTTTTGGCAGTTTGTGTTTTGTCACTTTTGTTTATTTGATTGTTCATTTAATTTATACAAAAACAAAATTTATAAAACTTGGCTATTGGCTATTAGCAACCATAATGCTTTCAATTATTATCTGGACGGGTGCACGCAGTGTTTGGCTTGCACTGACACTAGCAATTATTACAATAATATTTTTTTCATTAGCGCAACTTGAATTAAAAAAAATAAAATATTTTATTTTTGCAATACTACTTACTTTTTTTACCTTATTTATTTCTTTTATAATATTGCCAACGCATGCCCAAATTGCTGTTTTAATAAGAATATTCCCTCAAATAACTAATTATGATACTAGACCAGCAACACTTAAACAAGTTTCGTTGCCTAATGCAATCTCAAAGGTAACTCAAAACCTTACCCCTTCTATCCCTTACCAAAATAGAGAGTCGCAAATTCCTCAAGCAATTTCATTGTTTAATAAAAATTTTCTTGGCCTAGGAACTCAGTATCATCGTGCATCTCAAGCAATCATCGAACAGCCCAAAATTGGCGCGGAACGTTACACTATCACTGGTGTTCACAATTCCTTTCTTCAAGTAGCCATTAGTGGCGGAATCGGCGCTTTAATAATTTATTGTTGGTTAATTTACCAGCTAATCATTGCTAGTTGGCGTACAAAAATAAAAAATCAGGAGTGGCTTATATTAACATCCGCTAATCTTGGATTATTTGTAATAGCTTTCTTTCATGGGATACTACGTGATTTGCCGTGGGCGTGGATAATTATGGCTTTAACTTTTTCCTTGCCAACTCTTACTGATGTTGCAAAATCCCAATCTTATAAAACTGCTTCTCCACTCCCTAAAGAGTGAAAAAATAACTAATAAATACAAAATATATTAAAAAATGTTAGATCTTAAGACTTAATCGTTTTTTAATATACTATAATCATTAAGGCAATAAATATCAAGATCAAGTTATTTTAAATTGGTTTAGTAAAAATAAAAAAGCCGCAAGCATAACTTGAGTTATCTAACACAGTTGGGTGGATATTTTCAATAAATTTTCCATCATCTGTAACGGCAGATAATTCAAGCGATGTTAACTTAAAAAAATAATCAAAAATCTGTTTAGTGGAATGAATTCGGTGAGCATTGAAGCAAACGCGCGGTTTACCGATTGGCAAAGAAAAATATAACCTGCCACCCGGAGCGAGAACACGCGCCAATTCACTACACGCTTTTTGGGTACCCTGAGGATCTAATTTATCGCCATAACGCCCCAAACCTATATGTTCAGCCACGTGGAGGCAAGACAAAGAATTCACTGAATTATCTGCCAATGGCAAATTTAAAATATCGCCGAACTTTATATCCAAATTGGGTAACTTTATTGCTGGTAAACGAATATCAATAAAAGTTACCTTGGTAACAACTGAAAGATAGCCAACAAACTCCAACAATGACCCCACATCAACGTGCAAAGTTGGTTTAACATCTAAAATTTTCTGAAAAGCCCATATATCCTGATAATAGTAATGATTATCAATAGATGTATAAGTTGATTGGTCATGAAGCCGCGGATGACTGTCAATTAATTTAAATTGTTCTGCCCCAGCTAACTTCCTATATCTACGCCAATCATGGAAATACTTAATCCATCTTGGCCAAACTTTTATTAATTTAACCAGATCAACAAATGGTAAAAACCAAAGGTAAATCAAGAAAGCTAATCTGTGAATTTTACTTTTCCGAATAGACATTTTTAAAAAGTTAATCTACTTATACTAATCACACTGCTCTAAATATTTACCCGAATCATAAATGTAACTTATACTGTTCATATTTTAACAGACTCAAAAAAATAAACTGCTGGATTTACCTTTGAATGATGAGCTGTTATACTATCAAATTGATATTTTTTTAGCAACCCACACAAAGAATCTAAATTAAACTTATGCAAATGCCCCACGTGTCTTTGTTTGCCAAAAAACTTATTAAAAATTTTACTCACTAATGATTTTAATCCCTGTTCCTGAAAAATCTTTTTTATTCGTTGCCATACTTCGCTTGGTTTAGTTAACGGCAAACCAATGCCAATAATCAATTTGCCTCCTGGCCGTAAAATTCGATAAACTTCTTTCATCACTAAATCAACGTCATAAAAATGTTCTATTACCGAACGCATTATTACGGTATCAAAACTAGCATCGCGAAAGGGCAAAAATTCACCTACCCCAACTATAAAATTAAATGGCTTTACTATTTCAGGATACAAATTTTTTAAAATCTCTATTTTACTAAAAGCTTGATCATCTGGGTCAATTACATAATAATCACTACCTGCTTTAAGATACCTACGGATAAGACCAATAGACCCGCCAATATCCAAAACCTTGCCCTCTATACCAATTTTTCTCTGTACTTCATCAGACGTTTTAAGATCAAATTCTGCTTGCGTTAAATCATAACCCTTGTTCCACTCCTGAAAATGCCTTAATTCTCGCCACCACGAATCAGTACGTTCATTTTTAAATTCTGACCAAGCTAAAACCAAAAAATCAGGCACGCCTTCTCTAATAATAAATTTATGATGATTTTTTTGGCATTCTACCTGATCTGGTTGCCAGATTAACTCACTTTTACAAAGTGGGCAAACAAGTTCTGTTTTCATACTAACTCCATAGTTTTAAAAATTTCTCTAAACCTTTGTTCGTAAGTATGTTCTTTTATAGTTCTCTCGTAGCCAGCTCTGGCAATAGCTTCTCTTTCCGCACTGTTTTTAAGATAATATTTAATTTTCTCTATTAATTCCGGGGTATTCTTAAAAACCACCACCTCTTTATTAAGCTTATAATACTTAGGTAGTTCAGCAATATAAGAAGTCAGCAAAAAACCGCCACAACCAGGCACTTCAAAATTACGCCCTTTCATTTGTTCGCACTTAGCTTTAAATAAACTATTAAAATTAAGCTTTGTTTCACTCCAACTATTAGGAAAAACAAGCCTGCCTTTTTTGTGTAAAAATACTCTGGCTATAGTTCTTAGATTTAAACCAAAAGAAGTATTTGCTAAATTAAGATTAATTTTTGAGGCTGAAAATAATTTAATCATTTGTTCCTGTTCAACTCTTCCTTGAGGCCAGCCATAGCCAAAACAATCTATTTTAATACCCGCTTGAATCATATTATTAAACACTTTCTTTCTATTACCATGCGGTTGCCCAATAAACGTAACATCATATTCTTGCTCCACCCTCTCTGGTTTATAAGAAAAATGATTACACGCCCATTGCGTTTTTATCACGTTTGATAAACCCAAAATCTTATATTTGAGCACTGACCCTTCGTCAGTTGTCGCCACATAGGAGTATAACGGCGCCCAATTTTTTGAATAACTTTCAAAACGCCATTGATCATCACCAAACCAATTAAGAGTTAAAGTAGAAGTAGAGTTAGTAATTTCTTGAATTACTTTCGGTTCAAACTCATCCCGAAATAAAAAAGTAAACAACAAATCAGGCTTTTCAGTTTTAACTTTGTTTAATAACTGACGATTCATTTCCTCTTTACCATATTGCATGGTCAATTCATCAATCGGCCAAAGCTCAACTTCAATGCCAGACATATTCTTTAAGGTATCGTAAAAATTTGTATATTCAAAACTAGGGCCCCTTTGTGGGTCACCGTAATCATATTTTAATGCAGCAAAAATTACTTTCATTCTAAATATTTTTTAATTTTATGCCTGGCATACAAAACAAAATAGCCTTCATTAATTTTCTCACAATTATAGCAGGAAGTACAGCTGTCATAACAAACAAAAATAAACTAACTAAATAACAAATATACCAAGAAGGGACTTTTAAGGCCTCCTTAAGGCTAATTTTCCATAAATCATCGTTTTTTAA
Organism: bacterium; assembly: GCA_020057885.1. Taxonomy (GTDB): domain Bacteria; phylum Patescibacteriota; class Patescibacteriia; order Veblenbacterales; family UBA10138; genus JAGVEX01. The sequence continues at coordinate 11,276 of JAGVEX010000001.1, read as the reverse complement.
TAAAGCCGCAACACTTAATCGTAAATACAAAAAGCATAACGTTTTTTTAATATGTAATCGTTTTTTATCTTCATGGTTAAAAATATTAATATACCTTTGAAATACTTTTAATGAAGATTTGTAAACACCTATCATGTCTCCTGTCCGTCTATTTGGACGAGAACTAACCCTACAGTAAGCAAAATTACCTGCTAAATAACCAAAATACGCTTTGGCTAAACCTAATTTTAACCATAAGTCCCAATCCTCAGCACCGCCAGAATAATCATCAAAACCGCCAACTTTTTCAATAATAGATTTTTTAAATAAGGCCGCGTGAATCGCTGGATAATGCAACTGTACAATATACGGCAAAACATCTCCTTGATAACTATAGCTATAATGTTTCTTGGCTACTGTTAAATCAGTTGTAAAGTGCAATACGTCAGAATAGACCAAATCAAATCTATTATGTTTTTCTAAATAATCAACCTGTTTAATTAATTTCTGTGAATTAATTAAATCATCAGCGTCTAAAAATTGAATATATTTCCCGCGTGCCTTGGCAAGTCCTATATTTCTAGCCGCAGATGGCCCTTTATTCTCCTGATAAATATAAATTATTTTCTCTAAATACGGTTTTAATACCTCAGTAAGATTATCGGCAGAACCGTCATCTATCATTATTACTTCATAAGAAGTATAGGTTTGATTAAAAATTGAAGCTAAAGTCTCGATTATCAAATCTGCGGCATTCCAAATCGGAATGATAATAGATACCAATGGTTGATTGTCTGAATTAATTAATAGTTCATTTGCTTTATGAGGGCCTGACATATATCAAAATATGATTCACCTACTCTTTGTCACTAACCACGTTATCTAAAAACCACTTATATGTTTGTCTTAGACCTTCGTCAAAACTAATATTGTAATGCCAACCTAATTTATTAATTTTATTAACATCAAGCAATTTTTTGGGCATACCATCTGGTTTAGAAGTATCAAAAACCAATTGACCTTTATAACCAACCACTTCCTTAATAGCTAAAGCTAATTCTTTAATAGAAACGTCTATTCCAATACCAACATTTAAAAATTCCTTTTGGTCATAACTTTCCATTAGCCACAAAACGGCGGTAGCTAAATCATCAACGTGTAAAAACTCACGACGTGCCAAGCCGCTCCCCCAAATAATCGCCTCTGGTGAATTATTAATTTTAGCCTCATGGATCCTTCTGATAAGAGCCGGAATCACATGAGTGGAAGTAGAATCAAAATGATCCCCTGGTCCATAAATATTAGTTGGCATACAAGAAATAAAATCTTTGCCAAATTGTTGATAAATATACTCACATAATTTTAAACCGGAAATTTTAGCAAGAGCATATCCTTCGTTGGTTGACTCTAATTTACCGCTTAGCAAATAATCCTCCTTCATTGGCTGGGGACACTCTCGTGGATAAATACAACTAGAGGCCAAAAAAAGCAATTTTTTAACTCCAAACAAATGTGCTTGCCAAATCACATTTGTTTCAATTTGTAAATTTTCGTACAAAAAATCGGCTGGCGATGACATATTAGCTGCAATACCGCCAACTTTGGCCGCTGCCAAAACTACATATTGAGGTTGTTCGCTCTTAAAAAATTCAGTTACTGCATTTTGATTCAAAAGATCCAACTCTTCTCTGGTTTTAAGTATAAGATTGGTATAGCCGGCCGCTTTAAAAGAGCGAACAATAGCCGAACCAACCAAACCACCATGACCAGCAATGTAAATTTTGTCGTTTTTGGCTAACATAGTCTGAATAAATTAAGGTTTAAGCAAACTACACAATAAATCTACTTCTTCTTTAACTAACTCTGGATTATTGGCAAAATAAAAGCCATTATTATGAATAAAAGAAGCGTTTGGGCAAACATAACTTTTAGAAACATATTTACTCCAAAAAGGATGCTTGGTTATATCGCCGGCAATAATAGGCCTGATTTCTACTTGACCCTCAAATTTTTTACGATATTTAATAAATTTATCATTATCACGGCACAACACTGGCATAGCAAAGTTAGAAACCAGCTCCATATGTGAAACGGCAAGCGGAATAAAATCATCATTGACACTAATGGCGTTATGAAAAGTCGTAAAATTACTAACACGAATTTTAACTATTTCATCCCAATATGGTAACTGTGTATTTCCCAAAAAACCTGTTATTTCAGTGGGGCGTAAATTATAACCTAAATCATAAAAAGTATAACGGGCAAAAAAATCATCAATATTATTTTCCTGTCGTATGGCACGTTGTGTATTCATTGGTAAATTCCTGTCCCAACTGTGTGCGCGCGCCAACAATAAAGCGTTATACAAATCTTCATCATCTGTACAAACTAACCCTCCCTCTATGAGAGATAAATGATGCCCTACAAAAAAAGAAAAGGTTGAAGCAAGGCCAAAGTTTCCTAAGTTATGTCCGCCCACACGAGAACCAAGTGACTCGCAATTATCTTCCAAAAAAATAATGTTTTTATCACTGCACAATCGCTGAATATTATCAATATCAGAACTAAACCCAAGAACGTTTGTCAGAAATAAAGCTTTAATACTCGATAAATAAGGTTCTAGTGTGCGGCTAGATACGTTTAATGTGTTCAATTCACAATCAATTGCCACCGGTTCTAATCCCAATTGAATAAGGGGCATTACATTGGTCGCCCAGGTGAGCGCAGAAATACCAACTTTATCACCCTTTTTTAGTTTTCCCAAATTAAGCAAAGCCTGCACTAATAATAAATTAGCGCTAGATCCGCTATTTACCAAAACAGCAAATTTTCTGCCCTGCTTTCGCGTGAAGGCAGTTTCAAATTTTTTACACTCATCACTCATGCTTAATATTTCCGCGCTTCGAATAAAATCAATCAACTTTTCTTTTGTTTCCGCCTCGTGATAAAAAGTTGATTTTATCAATTTAATCATAATTGAGGTAACAATAATTTGATCTTATCTCTAACATAATGATGTATACGTTTATCGCTCATCTTAAACCACTTAACAGCGCTATGCTGATCATCAAGTACAATATTTTCTTTGACTAAAATATACCCCCAACAAATGTTAACGGCATGATAATTAATATTTTTATAAACAGAAGAGGGATTAATTTCATTAATTACTCCACCATAAATAAGTTTTTTGGGATTAAGTTTTAAACCCAATTCACGTTTAGCCTGGCGCAAAGCCCCGGCGCGCAAATCTTCATTTTTAAAAAGTCTGCCACCAGCTGAATAATACTGACCACGATAAGGAAGATTAGTACGTTTGAACAACAATGTTTTGGTTAAATTCTTATTAAAAAATAAAACATCAACCGTGCATATTGGCACGCTCTTAAGAATTTGGCCATATAATCTACTGGGAAGCAATCCCCGCACTACCTTCATCATAAATTACTTTACAAAATCAATAATCACTTACCTTTGTAAAACAACTGGATTATTCAAATCGGCTTGTATCATTATTTTAATTAACTCTTCAAGACTGGTTTTAGACTGCCAACCTAAAATTTTCTTAGCTTTGCTTGAATCAGCTACTATGTCATCCACTTCGCTAGGACGGAAATAACGCTGATCAATTTCCACATAATCTTGCCACGGGCCAATACCGGCTTCACGGAAAGCTATTTCCAAAAAATCTTTGACTGAATGGCTAACGCCGGTACCAATCACAAAATCTTCTGGTTTGGGTTGCTGCATCATCAAATAAGCCACTTCCATATATTCCGGCGCATAACCCCAATCGCGACGCGCTTCCAAATTTCCTAAATAAATCTTCTTATCCAAACCGGCTTTAATACGGGCTATGCCTCTGGTAATTTTTCTGGTAACAAAAGTTTCTCCACGGCGAGGACTTTCATGGTTGAATAAAATACCATTCACGGCGAAAATATTATAGGCTTCACGATAATTAACAGTGGTATGAAAGGCAAAAACCTTGGCGCAGGCGTATGGACTGCGTGGATGAAACGGCGTTTTTTCATTCTGCGGTGGTGGTGCCGAACCAAACATTTCCGAAGAACTAGCTTGGTAAAATTTTATTGGCTTTCCTTTATTATCCTGCCAATCCTTTATTGCTTCTAAAATACGCAAGGTACCCAAAGCTACAATATTAGCGGTATATTCCGGAATCTGAAAACTAACCATCACATGTGATTGGGCGGCCAAGTTATAAATTTCGTCTGGCTGGATATGATAAATAAGTTTGCGTATGGTATTGGCATCAGCCAAATCGCCATAATGCAAATTAAATTTTAACCCTTTGGTATGAATATCACGAAAAAGATGATCAACTCTTTCGGTGTTAAAAGTTGACGAACGGCGGTTAATACCATGCACCTCATAACCTTTAGCCAATAAAAATTCCGCTAAATAAGAACCATCTTGGCCGGTAATACCTGTAATAAGGGCTTTTTTCATATAAAAATATAACATTTTAATTTTACCTAAAATTCGGGTAAAAATCAAATTGAATGCCTTAAAACACTTGACAAATATGTTCGGTTTTGTTAAGATAATACGATTATTAAAATAAAAATAGCTCAATAAAAAATAAAAACAATTTAAAGGTAGTGACAATGAAACAAATAGTTTTAATAACAACGACATTTTACAAATCAGAAGAAGATATACGCGCTCAATTAGCGCTCAAAACAGCAATGGAAGCTCAAAAAAATAACTACCCATTAATAGTCGTTGACGGTGGTTCAGTAAAAAAAATTGTAGATGTATTATTTAATTTCGGTGCAACAGTATTTAATCAATCGAAAGATGGCATGGGGGTAAGTCGCCGCCAGGCTATGACAGAGGCTGTCAAACTGTACGGCGAAGACGCAATTTATGTCTGGCTCGAACCGGAAAAATACTCATTGATCAATTATATTGATCTGTTGGTAAAACCAATTATTGAAGGCCTTGCTGATATTGTCATACCTAAACGGATAACCTTTGATGATTATCCGCCGGAACAAACATATGCTGAGTTAATTGGCAATAAAGCATTCGAATATATCACTGGTCATACACTTGACATATGGTATGGTCCTAAAGTGATGAATTACAAATCGCTACAAGAATTTTTGGCATACAAAGGCGAATATGGAGACATGTGGGAATCAATAGTCATACCAGTAATCCGAGCCATACATAAAGGACTACGCGTTACTAGCGTCCTGGTACGATATACGCATCCACCCATTCAAACCAAGACTGAATCTGGTGACATCAGATTCTTGTTAAAAAGGATTGATCAATTAAAAAATATAATTCTCGCTATGCAAAAAGAGGTTGAAGCACTCAACCTCAAAGCCTGATAAAAATCCGTATTATTCATATCAGAGGGTATCTTCAACAGATACCCTTTTATTTTTTATTTACTAACCTCTACACCCAAATCTTTTAAAAACAATCTCAATTCATTACCTAGTGAGCTATCCAGTTCCCAAGCTTCCAAAGCCGCTTCAACCGCTTCATCTTTTTTGCCTAACTCTTTATAAACAGCTGCTAATCTAGCATAATAATCAGCACTTTTACCCAAATTAATTAATTTTTTATACAAAAATTCAAGCATTTGATAATTCTGATTTTTGGTGTAATAATCTATTAAAAATTCCATACGATCTCTATCATCAACCAGTAAAGTATATCCTAAATCAAAAGCTGTTTTAATTTCTTTGCCCCCTAGCTCTCCCTGATTATTAAACACATAAGCAATTCCCAAAAAGAAATGCGAAACCGGCAACTGATCGTTGCTCGCTGTTGCCTGCTTCAGCCAATTAATACTTTCGGCTAAATCCCCTGCCAGTCTTCTATTTTGACCTAATTCAAAAAATACTTGCTGACGTCCCGGACTTAATTCGCACGCCCTTAGCAGATCCTGATAAGCTACATCTAAATCGGCTGAATTATTTGTTTCCTGATAACGAATATCCAACAACTGCCCCCGTCTATAAATTAAAGGTGTCTCCTTGGGGTAAAGTTTTAATTGTTTATCTAATTCAACAAAATAATAGTCAACCAAATCAACTCGTTTATCAACCGAAATTTCTTGCACGCTTTTAAGCACATAATCCTCGCGTACGTAATTTAAGTTTGCCAAACTTTCCTTAGCCAAAGCTTTTTTAAACAATTCAAGCTTTACATTATTATCTTTAGCAATAACGGACTTTTCGTGCCAACGTTCGGCCATAACCGCTTTGCCAATAATTATTATATTGAAAAACATAAAAACTGCGGCTAACGCCCACAATGCCACCGATATTAATTTAAATTTTTGTATCCCAATCTGCTTGCCTGAATTATCCTGCGAGCTTATAAAAGCAAAAAGCAAAAAGCAAAATATAAGACTCACATTAAAATCAAACAAAAAAGCATCTTGTACCAAATAAGCGGTCAATAGACCTATTAATATTGCGCGCTCTTTCTTATTTTCATAATTGCCCAAAGATTTAAAAGCAACAAGCCAAAGCCATAAATAAGCCAACAACCCCACCAAGCCGGCTATTACTAAAATTCCCAAATAGCTGTTATGCACCCGATCAAACCAAGTAATATCGCCCGTATAAAAAAATATGGCAGGATTATAATTTTTTTCAAAAGCCAAATTAAAATTTTCCTCCCCCCATCCTAAAATAGGCTTGCTCTGCCAGGCACTAACCGCGCTACCCCAAGCAATAAAACGATTAAACGAAGACTTGTCACTTATACTACGCCACAGTGAAGGGTTTAGGGCAATCACTAAAGAAGTTATTATTGTAAAAATTAACAAGCCTTGCGCCAACCGTAAATGCCAATTGTTTTTTTTAATAACCAAGCCTACCAACGTCATTCCCAAACCAGTTAACAATCCCAAATAAACTCCTCGTGATTCTGTAAAATATAAAACTGTCAGTTCAAATAAGGCTATAACTCCATACATCCATATTCTGCCTTTTTTCTCTTCTGCGGCAGCTAAATAACCAGCTAAAAAAATATGTATTAATAAATAAACTCCCAAAAAAATTGGGTTGCCAAATGTGCCTGATAATCTGCCATCAATCGCCACAGTGGTGAACCATAAATTAAGATATTGAAAAATACTATAAATCGCTACCAAAAAGCTAACGCCCAAAGAAAACCTAAACAGATTAAGCCACTGTGTTTTGTTTTTTATACTGCTCGCTAAAACCAAAAATAACAGCGCATAATGAAGCCAAGCCCACAAACCTGCTTCATATTGCCTTATGTGGGTGCCCCAAAAACTTTTATATAACGATTCACTGCCTAAGCATGCCGCTGCTTGAACAATAATCAAAACGCCCACTGCTGCTAATAAAGCAGTGCGGCGAGGTCGATATTCAGACGAATTATAAGCCAACCACGCCCAAACCAAAATCATTAACTCAACTAAAAGAAAAAATAATCCACTTCTACAGTAAATGGCAAAACTGGGCGAATGCGGCGTAATAACAAGTGGCAACAACAAAATTAAATAACACAAAACGGTAATTATTTTAACTGACGTGGTATCTGATTTTGTCATTTCTTTAATTCTTTAATAATTTCCTCAAGCGCGGCTTTATTTTGTGGGGCCGCCGGCAATAATCTTTCATAATAAGATATAGCTTTGGCTTTATCGCCTTGCGCTTGATAATACTCCGCCAGAGCAAATAATATCGAGGGATGCTCGGGTATATTGGCTAACCCTGTAATTAAAATTTCTTCAGCCTGTTGTTTAGTACCGTAATTGCCAGATTCATAAAGCTCGGACAAACGCAAATAACCCTCTGACATTTTTGGTTGACGCTCAATCATTTTTTTAAAAGTTTGTTCGGCTTCACTATATCTCCGCCATTCAACATACAACGTACCCAAATTACTTAACGCGTTAATTGATTCTTTATCCAGCTCAATCGCTTTTTGCAAGGCCTCTTCCGCGCCTATATAATCACCTAAATTTTTCTTGCCGGTGCCCAGTGAAAACCAACTTGGCGAGTCATTGGGATTCTCTTTTAATTTAACTAAGAGACTCTCGTTGCCTTTTTTAATTTTTTCTAACATTCCCGGATTAACCTGGGCTAGTTCACTCTCGCGCGCCTTTATTCTTGCTTGGTTTTGATCTATAGCCAAATTAACAGCTAAACGTGGTTTAACATAACCCAGCCAAACACTAACGCCGGCACCGGTCAAAACTAACAAAATCGCCACATAAATAAAATATTTTGTCTTTTTATTGCCTTGCCACATATAAATAAATACTTAATATAGATTAAGAATACCTTGCCTAATAAATATAGTGTAGCAAAAGGCGGCAAAATATAAAGATGAGAGAAATTTTGGGTTGTAATAAATTAACTAACACCTAGAGTTGGTCTGGTGATACAAAAGACCCCCGTTGTTCCTATCCGCCCCTGGGCTTCGACGGTGAACTTATTCGAACCGCGGATAAACTCTGAGTCTAAAAACAACCAGGCCTCCGCTGTTCCTGCGGAGGCCTGAATTGTCTGTCTCGAGTCTTCCGATGTACATCGGAAAGCAAGAAACTTTTATAACTGTCTCAAGTTATTAGCTTGGGAAGCTTAAGGACTGGGTGTCGGTAGGTACTGTTACGTACCTGCTGTTGCTCCAGTCTTGGCTGCCTGTAGTCGCTGTATCGTTGTGCGGTATAGCGGACATATCAGACCAGATAAAGTTGTAAGCGGCTCCAGCGGCGTCGGCATCATTACCGACGTTGAGGGTGCCATCTTGGTCAACAAGCTGTTGAGCAGCTACCAAGGTGTCAAGATAACCAGTTACTACAGCTGTATCAGTTGACATAGATGTAGCTAGGGTATCAGCGGCGGCAGCTCCAGCGACTGTGCCACGGAACTCATACGTCTTAGACGTACCAGCCGCAATGGTCTGTTCAGAGTCAAAGCTTACGTTAGAAGTGATGGTAGTAGTACCAGCAATACTAACTGTAGCAGTAATGTTTGAAGTAGCACTGTATTCTCTAATAGCCGGGCTCGTGATGGTTACGTTAGAACCATCGGAGTTAGCAGTTGAGAATGTAATGTGCTTCAAGGAAACATCATCATTCAAAGCAGTTACCTTGAACTTTAATAGAATAGTTGTACCATTGCCCAACACAGAGGTTGGTAAGGTTACAAGTTCTACCTTTGGCTGGCTCTTACGTACTACTACAGCTGAACCGCTGGCATCAGTACCCAAGTCAGTGCCATGGGTGTTACCAGAAGTGCCATAGTATTCAGCATTGTCATCTGCTTCAAGGTCAAAATTAACCTCGTCGCCTGAATCAGCGCCGCCATCGATGGTGTTAAAGTCAGCCTTTACGGTCAAAACTTTGTTGCCACCCTTTGGCACGATAAATATAGGCGAGATGGAGTTAAAATCAGCTACAGCGTCATAAGTAGTGGCATAAGCAGTAGTAGGTGTTGGGGTGGCTGTACCAACTTTAGTAGCGCCATCGTAGATGTAAACCGCGGTAACAGCGTCAGAAACATCAGCACCAGCAGCAGCAGAACCTAACTTAATCCTTAATTTAGTCACCTTAAGTTCTTCGTTAGAAGCGGTGAACTTAAACTTGGATACGGTTACGCCTGCTGTACCTGCGGCTACGATGCGAGAGTTAGTCACATCAAGCTCGGTTGGAGCAGTTGTTACAGACAAAGTACCAGAAGTCTCAATAGTAACAATACGGGTTGCCGAAGCACCGCCGTTCACAGCATCACCTGTGGCAGTTACAGCGTTGCCACTTGGATCAGAAGCTGTTATATCAGCCGACACATCAGCCAAATCAAACGCCACGCGCTCAACGTTGCTGTTCCAATAAGCTGACTGTGAGATATCACCATACACTACTACTGTCTTGGTAGTGCCAGCTGGAATCGTAAGATTCAAGTTGGAGAAGGTGGAAGTACCGTCGGTAGTTGCGGCTGGGCTCTTGGAGTCGCCAATTTGCGAACCATCAACCTTTAGTTTAACGGTTGGCACATCGGTTTGACATGCAGTTGTACCTCCGCCAGCATCAGTATCCTCACCCTTTACAAAATCAGTTTGTACATTGGAATCGTCAATGTAGCAAGTTGTCATTATAGAGGTAACCTTTATATCGGCGCCTGTGCCGGCACTAAGGTTAAAGCCTACAAACGGCTTATCGCTAGTACCTTTAATAAAGGTTTGACTGGTTGGCGTGGTAGCCAAGGTAACAGTTAAGGCAGGAATCCTTACTGTCATTTGATTGCCAGCAAGGTCCGAGCCAGGAACTATATCAGTGGTAGCCAAATAAGTGTTGTTGGCCATGTTCTTAACTTGATTTGAGAACGCTGAGACATCAATAGTAGCGCCAATTACGTTACCGTCGGCAATGTCAGAAGTATTAGCCACATCCAAAGTTAATTTGTATGTTTTGGCTGTACCAGCTGACAATGTTATATCCTCGGTGAAAGTAAGTGTTTGAGAAGTAGCACTACCAGTACCGGAGAGGTCTTGTGGACCCCAAACTACGGTGTTGTTAGAGGTGTCCCAAATCTTAAGATCAGTGTAGTTGGTAGTTGCGGTGTCATTAAAGTTAGCAGTGCCAGAACCACCGTTATTGAAGATAATTGCGATATTGCGAACTTCCAAATCTACCTGAGCGGCCATATTGAAATTCATAATTTCAATATCTTTGCCGTTCTTAGCAATATCCTTGGCGGCTGGGCCATTCAAGGTAATGGTAAGTTGGCCAGCTTGAAGGGTTGTTTTGGTAGAATCAGTCCAATCACCAGCACCATTATCGTAAGAGCCGCTTGTTACCTTAGCGCCATAGCCATAGGTTCTACCTGTAGCTAACAAATCAGCGCCGGTTTCAAGATAAACAATAACAGTATCGCTCGATTTAGCATTGCCACCAATGTCGGCATACACCGAGAAGGTCTTGGCATTGCCTTTTTCGAATAACATTGGAGTAGCAAGTTCAAACACAATTTGGTCTTTGCTGTTAAGTTCGCTTGTTGTGGCAAGAGTATCGCCAGTTACGCGATTCTTTAACACCAAATTGGTAAGATTGCTGCGTGAAATATTACCACCGTTGGTAAGAATAATACGCTTAAGATCCATATCTTCAACCGAATCGGCTGTTAATTGGAATTGAGCGATTTCAACGCCCTTTTCACCCACTTTAGGGTTAGAAACTGTACCGTTCTTAGCAATGGTAATACCGCCCTCATCTACACCTGCCACAGTCATAGTATTACCAATAAGGGTAAGGCCAGAGGCTGTTACGCCAG
>JAGVEX010000004.1 GCA_020057885.1 bacterium | reverse complement strand
TTAATAATATTACCAATAGTTTGCACAATAGGCACGTTTGTACCTAAGTTTACAGAATTAAGGTTATCAAAACCCCAGTTAGACTCTACTTGAGCCAAAACCACTGCTGGCAAAGCAAACATTGTAGTTGAAACTACGGTTGTTATAAATTTCTTCACACTATCACCCCCTTTCATTTTTTATATTTTAGTCATTAACTAAAATATAAGATTAATTGATTTTATTATACTTAATTACACCAAAATAGTCAAAAAAGTAAAAAACTAATGAATTTCCTTTTGGTAAGACTATAGGGGTAATCATTTTTAATAATTCATCACCCGTAGCCTCTTACCACCTTCCCCTTCGTCCCGCCAAGGCGGGACTTAGGGGCATCACCTTATTCCCCTGGTTTATCCTTCGTAGCCCAGTTTTATCGGGGTGGAGCAGACTCGGGCCACTTGGGTATTCTGGCGAAGGGTGACAAAAATAACTAAATTATTGATATTGGCATTTAATCCACTATCAACTTATTAACCTATAAAATGGCACGTAAGCAAAATTTAAGAAAATATAAGAGCTTAGTACCACCAGCACCCCGATTACGGCGTAAAGGAGAGTTTTTTTTGCTTTGGTAATTTTTTCTTCACTACCACCAGCAGTCATCCAAAGAAAACCCGAATAAACAAACATCAAAGTAGTTAAACTGCCTAGTCCGCCCAGTAAAAAACCAAGCACGCGACGGCCATACAGTTCTACAGCTGGCGAGCCGGCTACTTTGGCTATATTAATGGGGTCAAAAACAATTAAAGGGCCAGTGGTGAAGCCTGTTGGTTGCCCGCCAGAAATAATTGAAATAGTGGTAGCTAAAATAGTATAACTACTAACTGTTAAAACAAGCCCTAGAAACGAATATAAAATCATTTTTTTCCCCTTTTCAAAATTTTCACTATTACCCCCAGCAATTAGAATTCGGTAACCACCCAAAACAATAAAAACTAGCGCCAAAGTACCAGTGACAAAATTAAGTCCGCCTGCCAGGCGAGCCAAAAATTGCCAGATATCAGGATTACCCAAAGGGTCTTGTAGTCCAGGCGTTTCTTCCGCCCAGACAATTGTTGGTAAAACACTTAATCCAACAATAAATATTTTAGTGGTAGTAATAATATTTTTTTTCATAATTAAGGAGTTGAATAACAACATACTTGTTTTGTTGAGCAATATCCTCTACCAGCGTCTTGAAATGGTGTTTCGCATTTATCTTTACAAACAAATGTGCTAGTTGGGTCAGCTAACTTAAGTGAGCCGCAAGTAGGTTGACAACTTTCACTATTATCACAAACCCAATCTCCTATAGTTCCCCCATCACACTTAGTGCCAACTGGTTGACTTCTGCAAAATCTTTCACCTTTAGGATTAGTTTCTACACAACCAGCTGTAAACCAATTGTTGCCATAAAGCTTTGCACTAGTAGTACCAGTTTGATTAATAAGTACATTAATCACTACGTTAATTAAAAAATAACCAACTAATATGATCAACACACCAAATAAGGTAGAGGTTATTAGTTTTTTTGAAGCTGATACTTTTTCTTGATTGCCACCAGCTGTAATCATGCTTTGGCCAGCCCAAATGAGCATAATAAGAGCAACGCCGCCAAAAATTGATAAAATAACTCTTTGTAATATTCCCATTAAATCAATAAAATCACACCAATCGCAGTCGCCAGTGAGTCGGCAGTCTTCTGATAAATTTCCTACAATACCCTGCTTAATGTCAAAAGCCACGGCCGCATGAGGCCAAATAATTATTGCCAAACCAACTAAAAAAGTTACAAATAAGGTAGTTTTTATAATAGTACGGCTGGTTGATTTCATAAAGAGGTTTTATATAAAGTTTGAGTTACTTTTTGTGCGGCGAATTCCAAAGCTTGGGTAATTGTGGTACCAGAATTTATTTGATTAATAAGCTCAAGTATGGCCTTTTCCGCTTCTTTATAATTAAAGCCGCGATACCAACTTTTGGCTGTTAGTAATTGTTTGGCTGGTAAACCCAAATTCGGATCTTGTACTTGTGTTTGATAGAATTGTCTATGGGCCGATGGTTGCTTGGCAGAACTTAAATATTTTTGTGCTTCTTCAGCTCGGGCGGCAAAATGTAGTAATCCCCAAGCTTCGTTTACATATTTACTTTGTTTGGTAATAGCTTGGACAAAATAACTAGCGTAGTAAGTAGGGCGCGTGGTGTTATCAATTTGTGGAAAATTGGCAATATCTAAATTAATACCTGGGGTTTGAGCTTTGATGGTGTTGTAATCGCGCCAGTAACCAAACATAAATCCTAATTTGCCACTGGCAAAGGCTTTAAGGGTTGCAGGCTCTTCTTTTGACCAGGAATAAGTTTCTTTGCTGGGGTTGGCAAAATCAGTATAAAATCGTACAGCGTCGGCGCCCGGAGAATAAGTTTCATTGCCTTGTTGTGTTTGTTGGTTAAAGGTGGCGCGAGTGCCAGAGGAATCTATCATCTTAGTGCCATTTTGCAACATTAGAGCGACCAAAATATCTGCCGCATAAAGTACATTATTAGCTTCGCCCATAGCTACACCATTTTGTAAAAGCCGTCCTTGTTTATCTATTCTTGTTATTTTTTCTGTAGCATCTTTAAATTCTGTCCAGGTAGCTGGTGGTTTGGCAAAGCCGGCGGCATTTAGGAGATCACGATTGTAATATATAAGTAAAGTATCAAGGCTGAGAGGTAGACCGTAAATTTTATTGTCAATTATTACATCTTGTGGCACCACGTCAACAAAGTTTTCCCTTAAATTATCCAAAGTCATAGTATTGCCGGTTTGCAAAACTGCTTCAGGCTCTTTTTTAATAAATCCAGTCATTTGTATAAAAGGCAGAGTGATGGTGGCTGGAAGTGGTTCAAGATAATCTTGCCAAGCGCGTAAAGACGAATTGGACAATGTAATAATATCAGGACCTTTTTGAGCGGCCATGGCGCGCAGTAGGGCGGTTTCAAATTCTTCGGGCCGAAATTGGCGATAGTTTACCGAAATATTAGGATGTAGGTTTTTATAATCATTTATTATTTCGTTAACAGCCGCTGAATTACTATTAGTGCCCCACCATTCTAGCGCCACTGGTTGTGCCAGTTTATTTTTAGCTTCGGTGCTGCCGCCTTTGCATACCGCGCCAGACAAACTAACGGTTGTTAAAATCAATAGTGAAATATAAAGTGGTTTGTGAAATAAGTTTTTCATAAAATTGAACTCAAGAATTTTTTAAAATCTTTTCCCAATTCAGGGTGTTGTAAACCAAAAATTACATTAGCCTCCAGCCAGCGCAATTTAGAACCCATATCATAGTAAGTGCCTTGCACCTTACAGGCATAAATTGGTCTTTTTTCTTTTAAGCGCGCCAAGGCGTCAACTAGCCACAGTTCTCCGTTTTTACCAAGCGGTGTTTGTTCCAATTCTTCAAAAATATCTGGCGTTAAAATGTAACCGCTGGGGCAAGCTAAGCGCGAAGGCGCTTTAGTGGGACCTGGCTTTTCAACAATGGAATTAACTTGGTAAATGTTATTTTTTATTAATTTGGCGTCAAGTATACCATAGCTCTTAGTGCCTTCGTCGTCCACCTCATAAGCAGTTAGCACTGGCGCGTTGTATTCTTCAAAAACGTTCATTAATTGTTTAAGATGAGGCACCTCTCCCACTATTAAATCATCACCAAAAATTACCGCAAAAGGCTCATTGCCAATAACATGTTTGGCGCTTAAAATCGGCGTGCCGTTACCATAAGGTCCTTTTTGCCTAATATAAATAAAATTGGCCAACTCAGCTACATTTTTAACCTGTTCTAAATCTTTGGTTTTGCCTTGTTTAATGAGCCAATTTTCCAGTTCCGGCAATCGGTCAAAGTGATCTTCTACCGCCCGTTTATTAAAATTGGTAACCAAAATTACATCTTCTATGCCGGCGGCTACGGCATTTTCCACAATATATTGCAACACAGGCTTATCTACTATAGGTAGCATTTCTTTGGGTTGGGCCTTAGTGGCGGGTAAAAAGCGCGTACCGTATCCTGCTACTGGAATTACTAATTTTTTAATCTTATTAGGCATACATTTATAATATCACATTATTGTTAGCCTTGCTTGGGTCCATTTATATTTAGATTAAGGTATACTATACTTATTATTAGTTGTTAATAATCAATTAAGATAAATGTCTATTTTGTCTAAATCAGAAACCGTAACATCACCAGCCAAGAAATTGCGCATTGGTTGGTTTACATTTAGTTGTTGTGAAGATAGCACTATTATTTTTACTGAACTTTTGAATGATCACTG
Organism: bacterium; assembly: GCA_020057885.1. Classification (GTDB taxonomy): domain Bacteria; phylum Patescibacteriota; class Patescibacteriia; order Veblenbacterales; family UBA10138; genus JAGVEX01. The sequence goes on along the minus strand of JAGVEX010000004.1, from coordinate 18,222 downwards.
GCAGGAGTGGAAGAAATTGCTTGATATTCGCCATGCGCGGGTTTTACAATCGCATAATGTACTGGATGAATTGGATGTCGCTTTTGTGGAGGGAGCCTTGGCTTCTGAAGAGCATATTCGGTATTTAAAAGAAATAAGATCTAGGTCCACTAAATTAGTGGCAGTGGGCGCTTGCGCGGTTATGGGCTTGCCCTCGGCACAAAGAAATCAATTTGATATTAAAAAATTAGCGGAGATTCAGCCATTGTTAGATAAATTTGCTTATTTGCCGCAAGTGAAAAAATTATCAGACGTAGTAAAAGTAGATTACATAGTGCCTGGTTGCCCCATGGATGATAGGAAATTTTTAGAAGTATTAAACACCGCGCTTAAAGAGTTTAAAATTGTGGATTAGTTTTTATGCATCAAGTTGATTTGTCTTTCACTAAAGAAATTACCAAAGTAGAGGGAGCCGCTACTTTAGATATAAGCATTAAGGCGGGCAAGGTGGAACATTGCCGTTTTGGTATAACTGAATTTAAGCGTTTTTATACTCAAGCCATGCGTGGCAAGCCTTATAAAACACTGCCGAGTCTGCTGGCACGTATTTGTGGCACCTGCTCTAATGCACACTTACTTTGTAGCATAGAGGCTTGCGAACATGCTTTGGGTATTACACCTTCGGCACAGTCACAATTAATGAAACATCTTACTATGTACGGGCTGAATATTCGCGACCATGCTTTGCATTTGTATTTATTTGCCTTACCCGATATGTTTGGCAAGGATTCTTTTTTGAGTTTTGATGAAAATATTCCAGAACAGCATCAAATTTTGCACGATGCATTTGCCATTAAAGCGGCGGGTAATTATTTGTCTATTATTATTGCAGGCCGCAGTGTACACGCGGTCAACCCGATGATTGGCGGATTTTTGAATGTGCCCAAATTGGAGGAGGTGGCCGAGGCTATTAAAAAATTAGAAGAAATTAGGCCGGCGGTATTGCGTACTATTAAACTTTTTGCCGATTGTCAGTATCGTTTTGATAGAAAAACGGATTTTATGGCGCTAGTTTCCCAACCTTTTAGTTTTTTGGAAGGGGAGATTGTAACAGATACCGGCGATCATATTGCGGAAAAAGACTTTCGCGATCATTTGGAGCACACTGTAATTCCTTATTCTCAGGCCTCAGGCTATGTTTATAAGGGTAAATCTTATATGGTGGGGTCACTGGCACGTCTTAATTTATCTAAAAATAGCTTGCACTCTAAAACCAAAGAGAGTGCCATGGAAGCTTTGACGCGTTTTCCTTCCACCAATATTTTTGATAATAATTTAGCACAGGCCATTGAAATTTTACATTGTGTTGATCAGTCTTTAGAGATTTTGCATACTACTAAGTTCGCCAAAGAAGTGTTACAAACGCCAACAAGCACCGAGGGTATTGGTATAGGCGTAATTGAGGCGCCGCGCGGCACTTTATACCACAAGGTTAGTATTGGGGCAGATGGTAATGTGATAGAAGGAGAAATTGTAGTGCCAACCGGGCAAAACCAGATTAATATTGAGCAGGATATGGCACGTTTAATTGAAGAATTGTTGCCGCAAAATCCTTCAGCTGAACAATTACAACAAGAGCTCGAAAAATTAATTCGAGCTTATGATCCCTGTATGAGCTGCGCTTCGCATTTTCTTAAACTTCGTATTGCTGAAGCAAAGAGTTGAGCTGATTTAGAGCAGCCGTTTCGCTAATATTTTCCGGAATACCAAAAATTGTAAACTTGGGCAGAACCCCGAGTTTTTTTAACCAGTTTAATTGCGCACCTAAATCAAAATCATGCATAGTAACGTGCGGTGATGGCTGAAATTTTTCCAGAGTGGTAAAAACTTCTACTTTTTTTAACCCCTGCACTGTATCAATAATAAATAATTCGGAAGGTAGTGACCATTCTTCCAGCGGATCCTGAATTATAAAATCAATTTTGGGAAAAAGTTTTTTAAGTTGGGGTAGAATTTTTAAAGGCAGGCAGTCGCAATTTAAATCAGGATTGCCAAACAACCAAATTTCCATAGGTTATAAGGTTTTATTAGCTAGAGCTAAATGTTTAAGAGTGTAGTATTCCAGCCATTTGATATTTTCAGGTTTAATAATTTCACAAGGCACGTTCCAGTGTATGGTTATAAACTGACCGGGCGCGAGATCGTCGAATAAAGCATCATCTCCCAGTTGGCGGCGTAAGATGTATTCTTGTTCATTGCCTAATCTTAGGCTGTGCCCTTCTAAAATTAAGGGCTTTCTTTGTAAAATAATTTTTGAGCCATCTACACTTGTTACCCTACCCCAACTTATGCGGCAGGCATCCATATTCTCCGGAGTGTGTAGTAAATTATCATGCCCCGTGCGTTCGTAAGCATTAAAAACATGGAAAGAGTGATGCATGAATGCGCCCTGAGGAAGTTTGTTTAATAACTGATTTAATAGTTTGGGATTATAATGTTTTTTAAAACTAAGTTTATCTATTAAATGGTGGTAAAAACTTTTAAGAGGGATATTTTCTAAAAGTTCGTTGCCTATCCAATAAGCTTCTACTACGCGGTTAGTAAATGGATCGCCTATATTGTTAGCCTGCGCGATTGTTTGTAGATAAGGATAAAGTGTCTTAAAGCCCTGCAAAATGTGTTCCAAGCCAGCATCACTACCACCGGCTTCCAAGTATGCCAAAACTTCTTTGTTGGTATCGGGGCCGCAAAGATGTAGGCGATTGGGGCCAAAAGCATAGCGCGCACAACGGGCCACACCATCGGTAGTTGACTGTGGTTGAGTTGGCATTATTTTTTAAATTTAACTTCTTAACCAAAGCATAACACCGTTCCCGGAGAGGGTAAACGGTGTTATGAAAGCGTATTTTAAAAATTAACTTTATTTAGAGAATAACCTAAACATCCAGCCCAATAAGCTGAATCCTTTTTGTGCTGTTCCTAATGAATTTTCAATCTCTAAATTAGCTTGTGTAAGTGTTTGAATTTGCTGAGTTAAAGTTTGTTGATCACCTTGGTTAGTAAGCTGATTTTTAATTTGATTTAGTTGCTTAACCTGCTCACGATTTTGTTCCAGCATTTTTTTCGCATTGTTTATCTCACCATATTTTGGGCCAACAAAAAATTTGGCCAAACCGCCTCGGCCTTGAATTTCCTTCAAACTCATTTCCAATTTTTCATGGTTTTGAGTTTGAGTTTGAGCAATAGTCTTTACCTGTTGGCCGATTCCGCCGTTTCGTTCAGCTACTTGCAACATTTCTTGCACAGCATTAGCTACTTGGCTTCTCCTTTGTTCAGCAATTCCTGAATTTGATTGATTTTGGCCAAGCACTCCCTCTTGCTCATTATTTTGAATCTGATTTGCTTCGCCTTGGTTTTTAATTTGATTCTGATTTTGAATTTGATTGCCTGTCCCGTTTACATTCTGATTTGCAGTGTTCGTATTTTGCAATCCCTGGTCCGTGCCAATTTGTCCCTGCCCATTGTTTTGGCCTACAGCATAGGCATTGCTGGCAAGAGCAAAAGTCGCTATTAATGCTCCAGTCACTAAAATTTTGTTCTTCATATTTTATCTCCTCTTTGCTTATTTAGTTATAAAGTAAACAAGCATTAATTAAAAATTAATATTAACCACATTCATTAAAATAATTGACACTGTTATTTTAACAAATTCTTAAACAAAAGTCATGTGTGCGTCATTTTTACGCAGTGGCCGACTCGAGTATTGAAGGTAATCAGAATCCAAAGAAATTTGCGTTTTTATTGTACCCATCGAACCCTGTTCAAGCAACCAATAGAATATAAAACCCCACACACGGTGAGGTTTTCTGTTCTGGCGGAAGGGGCGAGATTTGAACTCGCGAGAGGATTGCTCCCCAACAGGTTTTTCTTGACCCCGTAACAGAGCGGAGGGGGTGGGATTCGAACCCACGATACCATTTCTGGCAAACGGTTTTCGAGACCGTCCGATTAAACCACTCTCGCACCCCTCCGCTCTTGTACGGGGCGGGCCTGCGCCTTAAACCACTCGGCCACCCTTCCGCTTCATGCGGGGCGAGCAGGACCACTGTGCCCCGTATTGAGCTTTGCTCTAGTACGGGGTTCAACCACTCTGGCACGCCTCCATTTGTCTTAATTGATTATATTTTAAACTTAATCAGTATATTGTCGTTTGTTTATTATGTCAACGTTTCAGCTGAATTTTGGCCGGTAATATCTTTAGGTATTAGTTTTAAATACCATATCGCGCCCGAATACACAATTACCCCCATAATTAGTTTGGAGACTAGTGGCCATGGGATTATAAGGGTGATAGCTAAAAGCAAAGTGGCAAGTATAATTTTAGGCCAGCGAACAGCGCTAGGCTTTAAGCCTAATTTCCAAAGTATAACTAGACTAATAGTAGTCATTAGTGCTTCAGCAACTACTGTCATCCAGGCCGCGCCCCAATAAGAATAAGTAGGAATAAAAATAAAATATCCGGTTAAGGCCACCAGCGCAGTTATTAAGTAGGCGGGAATCATTTTTTTAACTTTATCCAATGCGAAAATAAAATAACCAATAGCATTGCCTAAGAATATAAAAGCGGTAGCTAGCCCTAGAATTGCCAAAATTTTTCCAGTCACGGCAAATTCCACACCAGCGAAAAGTGTCATTAAGGGCGTGCCAATTATAATTCCGCCTACTAGCACAGCGAGACCAGCTGCCAACATACTATCAAACGTGCCGTGATAAAGTTCAGCCAGTTTATTTTTATCTCCCTGAGCATAGGCCCTCGCCGCTAGTGGCAATACCAAACCACAAACAATAGCTGGTACGGCCAACAACACTTCTAACACCTTATAAGCCGCACCATACAATCCCACATCAATAGTTGGTTTTAAAAGTGAAAGTATTAAGGTATCTGCTTTGAAGTAGATAAGGTTTATAGCAATTGTTAGAGCGATGGGCCAGGTGGCGTGCCAAAGCTCGCGCCAAACAGCGAAATTAATTTGCCACTTGAATGGTAAAAGTCGTTTAGCCGCCACCAAAGTCCAAGTTGTGGTTGTTAAACTCGAAGCTATTAATATTAAAAGATAGCTAATAAGTGGCAATTGACCAAGGGTGGCAAAAATAGTGCCAACCAGCAAAACTATGCGCCCCCCGAGTTCTGCCAGAACCAATAAATGACTTTTAAGTTGCGCTTGAAAAACTGCGCCAAAACTTTGGCTTAAACTGTTTAAAAAGAAAGCCAAGCTGGTTAGGGCAATTCCCATTTTAATTAACGGCGGATAAGGTAAAAACAAAGCGACCAAAGGAGCTATAATAAAAGCCGCACCGGCGGTTACAGTGCGGAAGCTTAGCAGGTTTCCTAAAAGTATATTACTAGCAAGGCGTGTATTACCAAGTTCGCGTGCCGTGGTCATAGTTAAACCAAAATCAACCAAAATGCCAAAAAACTGCAGGTAAGCAACTACGGTGGTGTATTCACCAAAGCCGGCCGCACCCAAAGCCCGTGTCATTAAAGCCACAACTACCAGGCCGATTAAAGTGCTAGTGGCTTTACCCAAAAGTTGAGTTATAGTGTTGCCGCTGATCGAATTAAGCATAATTTATTTTGTTTTCCCATTGGTAAAAATCACCAGCCATAAGTTCAGTATAGCAAAATAGAGTTAGTTGGTATGCGTTTACCCACCTTCGCACTTGCTGATAGGTAGAAAAGGTCATCCTACCGCCCGTGAGACCGATGCCTAGTTTGCATGGTCGAAGCGGATGCTCCGGCGGATTCCGCCAAAAATGACGCCTGCCTACCGGCAGGTAAATCCAAGGAAGCTTCATTGTAAAACCCCCGCGGGCGGGGGCTTGTGCAGTGGGAGCGGGTAAGGGGAGTCGAACCCCTGTCAACAGGTTGGAAACCTGTGGTAATACCGTTATACGATACCCGCTCTCACAGTACAAATTTTTAGCGTTTAGTGTTTGTTTTGTTACTAAGGTTTTGTGTTTGTGATTTATTCCACCATTCATTCATAGTGTTCTTTTTGGCTGACAAATCTTTGATTAAGATAGAAATAAAATTAGCTCGCACGCCTTGACGCTTTAATTTTAAAACTTGGTCATAAATTGTCAGTCCATAAACCGTCAGTATAGTAACAATAGCAGCGAAAAAGATAATAAGATGGCGCTGCCATTTGTGTTTTTCTGGCATAATAATTACTTGGTTTGTTTGAGAGTAGACTTAACCGGTATTTTTGTCTTAACCACGGTTTTGGCAGGAGCAACCCAGCCAATATTGATCTTTTGGGCTATTATTTCATAATCTTGCCTCGTACCAATGATGGTTAGATATTGTTTTAGGCGTAGACTTTTGACAGTGACCAATTTTTTACCGGAATAAATTTTGGTTTCAGCAGTAAGCGCGATTGGGTCATAGACTTTACGTTTCCCTTCGGTATAAACCACCGTTACTATATTGTCGCTGATGCCAGAAATTTGAGCATTTTTGATAGTGATAGTTTTAACTTCAATAGATTCTGTTTGCGCTCCTACTCCCCAGCCTATAAATAAGGTTAAAGCGATAAAACTTACGGCAAAAAGTTTTTTAACTCTCGAATATTGCATAATTTAGAATAATAGAGTTTCCACAAATCTGTGCCGCGGGTCAGAATTCCTGTCCGCATGCCTACGGTATGTAAACCGGCAGATAGGAAGCTGACGATGGTCATTTTTTTACATACTTTACCAAATTGATAATAAACTGGTGCCTGGGGCCAGAATCGAACTGGCGACGCCAGCCTCTTCAGGGCTGCGCTCTACCACTGAGCTACCCAGGCAAATAATTTGGCGGAGTATGTTGTTAAGCTACCGCGGCACGGATATGTGGAATTAGGTAATGGTCGGGGTACTGGGATTCGAACCCAGGACCTCCTGCTCCCAAAGCAGGCGCGCTAGCCAGCTGCGCTATACCCCGAAAAAAATTAAAAATGTAAATACCAAAAATCAAAATTATTTTTTTATTTTGATTTTGGTAGCCATGAACCACTCGCTTACGCTCGGGTACACGGCATGAACTAGTCGCTCATATCTATTTAACTCATTCCAAACGGCTCGCCATGAACTGGAGCGAATGGAATGAGCGACTAGTTCATGGTGGGTCGTCCGGGACTCGAACCCAGAACCAACTGCTTAAGAGGCAGCTGCTCTACCAAATTGAGCTAACGACCCATAAAATATTAAACTTCATAACTTGCCATAAATTGGAACGAATACAGTAATTAATTTATTGTAGCAGTGAACTATTCACCTTGTTCAAGTTCACTGCACGCACCACCTACCCTTTAATTAACAATCATAGTCATGGCCTGCCATGTACCCGAACGAACGAATGTTAATGAGAGAGTGAGTGGTGCATGGTGCCGAAGGAGGCCTGCCTGCCGGTAGGCAGGGATTCGAACCCCCAATAGTTGGTCCGAAGCCAACCGTGATATCCCCGCCTGCCAAAGCTTTTGCCCTCTGGAGGATTCGAACCTCCAATCTCAGGTCCGAAGCCTGATGTGATATCCATTTCACTAAGAGGGCATGCGGCGGGCAGGCATTTCACCACGAGGGCAAGAAAACCGCCCAACGAACAATTAATTTATACACCTATCAATTAATTTTAAGCTTACTCACCATAACATAAACATATCCTTTATTCAAGGGGCAGGCAAAGCGGTTAAATTGAAACTTTATTCTATAGTTTCAGGAGAAGAGATGTGCGTTAGAGCAGCTTCACGGCTAATTAAACCATCTCGCAGTAACTGTTTGATATTTTGGTCCATAGTTGACATGCCTTCATCGGCGCTAGTTTGGATAACTGATTTTATTTGGGCATGCTTATTTTCGCGTATCAAGTTTGCAACAGCAGGGTTATTTATTAATACTTCACGCGTTGCTACACGTCCACCCCTAAGGCACGGCAACAGTCTCTGCGAGATAACTGCTCGCAAAGAAAACGATAATTGTAATCTTATCTGTGTTTGTTGGTAAGGAGGAAAAACATCGATAATACGATCAATCGTTTCTACGGCATTATTAGTGTGCAGTGTGGCAAGGACTAAATGTCCTGTTTCAGCCAAAGTGAGGGTAGTGCTAATAGTATCAAGATCACGCATTTCTCCCACCATAATTACATCCGGATCTTGGCGCAGTGTATGTTTTAAGCCTTCAGCAAAAGAGGTTATATCAGTGCCCAATTGTCTTTGTTTGACTATGCTCTGACCAGTAGGAAATATAAATTCAATAGGGTCTTCCAAAGTGATAATATTAACAGCCCTTTCTTGATTTATTAGATTAATCATTGAGGCCATAGAAGTTGATTTGCCCGCACCAGTAGGACCAGTTACCAATACTAACCCATAATCAAGTTGAGTGAGGCGGTGTACCATTGGCGGCATGCCAATATCTTCTAGGCTGGGAATTTGCGTTGGGATAACACGAGCAGATAAACCAATGTTATCTTTTTCAAAGTGGAGGTTAATACGAAAACGGGTACCATCTTTAGTTTGATAGGAAAGATCCAAGTCGCGTCTAACCAAAAACTCCTCTTTTTGTTTGGGTTGCAGTATGGCATAAACTAATTCCTGCACTTTTTTGGGGGTAAGCGCAGAGTAATCTAATTGGTGTAATTCACCGTGGAGCCTTAGGGTAGGCGGTTTACCTACAGCCAAATGAAGGTCGGAAGCGCCTTGTTTACCTGCTTCGTAAAAAAGTATTTCGAGGGTGTAATTTTCGGGCATAAAAATATAAAATTAATACTACTTTTAGAGTATGTGAGGTAAAATTTATTGTCAAAGTCTAATTAAGCCTTAGTTTTCTTGATAAAGTTTGCGTAAGTTGGTCACTATAAATTCAACAGGGGGAGCTTCCCAAGCTTGACCGGCGTAAAAGTAAGGTCTTCCGCACCCCAATCCCCGCTTATTTGTATAACGGGAGCGTGGATCTATATCCGCCCCCTCTATATGAATAGCGGGTGAGGCAAAAAAATTATAAAGTTCGGCCTGCTCCATAGTATCAACGGGAATTAAACACGGAGTAACTTTAATTTTTAATTTGTTTAGAGCTTTTTTCAAATTGACCAGCGTTTCTGGCCAGGCCTTACAGTCGCGGGTGTATAAAAGTTCAATACCTTCATTTGGTTCGTAAATTTCCATAGTCGTATTAATTATTTTTTAAAGCGTCAATAGTATAAACATTCTTAGGATTCCATAACATCCAGCCGCTTTCATAACCAGCGTCGCTAATACCTTTTATTTCAGCCTTAATTAATTCAGGAGTATAATTTGCTCCCATATTAAAATCTTGAATCCATGGCCTAATTTTTGTAGAGGGTGAATTAATCAAGAGTGGTTTGCCTTTTTCCAGAGTTCCTCGCACTACTTCGTAAGGATGTTCAGCTGGGTTGGCAAAATTAAAATTGTTTGGCGAGTAATGTGAAGGATAAATCATAGGCGCCAACACATCGAAATTGGGCGCTAGTTTACTTAAGCGTTGGCCCATACCTAAATCATTATCCTCTAAAAAAGTATAACCAAAAACATCGGCTGAGATTTTTACATTTGGGTTTATAGCCTTGAGTTCGCGGCGGAACCAACGTGCAAAATTAGCAATCACATCTTCGCGTGAAATTTTTTTATCCCACACGGGATAAATTATTTTATTAGTGTTGCCGTCAGTGGGAAAACGTATGTAGTCAAGATTAATTTCGTCAAAACCTAAGGCTAATGTTTCGCGCGCTACCTTAAGATTGTACTGCCAAACTTCTTTGGCCGCCGGATCAACCCAAGTTCTACCGCCGCTATCGCGCCACAATTTGCCATCTGCTTTTTTAAGAGCTAAATCAGGGCGGCGACCAACTAATTCATCATCTTGAAAAACAACTTGTCGGGCAATGGTCCACACACCTTCGTTTTTTAGTTCAGTTACAACTTTACCCAATTTGGGATAAAGTTTTGGCCCCGTGGGTTCTTTGGTGTTTATAACAATGGCGTTAAGCTCGGTATGGCTAATTAAATCACGCAGTTCCTGAAAGTGCGGATGCTGTACCATGTAAGCAGTGGCATAAATAGCTTTCACGCTTGCTGGCATTTGGCGCGGTGTGCTGGTAACAGGTAAAGGACCCCAAGTTGGCAGTAATTGGCTGGTTAAAAAGCTTATAATGGTTAATATTTTCAACATTTGATGTATTTAAGCAAAAGTTTGTTATTTATCGCTAGTGATACTATTTATAGTACCAAAATATAGGACTTGTTAATATTTTATTACTTGCTAAACTATTGACAGTAATAGCTTGTCGTGCTACTATTGAACATTAAAATAAATAAATTTTAAATAAAAAATAACAAAAATAATTTCATTAAAAAGAGGTTAAATATGAACAGAGGTCTATGTGTTTTTTGTATTTTTGTTGTGTCCATTATTTGTTTCCTTTCCGTTATTTATTTTTTTAGCAGTTTTGATCTCAAATATGCTGTTTTGGTTATTGGTTGTGCGGTTGGGATCAGATTTTTGTTTAAGAGGGCTGGGAAGTTGTATGACCAAGAAATAGGGATAAATAAAATAAAAAAATATGCTAGTGAGACGGAATGAGAATTTAAAATAATAGAATTTTGTAATGCATGAGTTTAGTTTCACTCATGCATTTTTATATACAAAAAATAGTCCCGTTTTAAACCGGAGACTATTTATAGGTTTTTCAATTTAAGTTTTAATTATCTTTTTATAATTCCCGCCCTGACCAATAAAACATAAAACCAATTCACTATTTTCCAACCAGGATTATTTTGCCAGTGCTCCAGTGCAGATGGATTAATTGAGGCTGCGCCATTTAATTCTTCAGGCAATTTGTCGCCGCAAAGGGCCACAAAGTATATTGTCTCACCATTGGATGATAAAGAGCCTTTTGTTTCCTTGCCCGTTTCTATGTAACTTGCCAAACCATTATACTGATTCAAAATGCGAACTTTGTTAAAGTATTGTTTTAAAATAGTTTCCAGCTCATCGCGCGTGAATTCTTTAATGTGGAAAGGATTTTTTTGTTTGGATACTTCTTTGTTGGGTGTAGAAATTAAAACTAGACCTTCCGGCGCCAGCACCCTTTTTAGACTTTTAAGATATTCATTGTAGTTTGGCAAATGTTCAATAGTTTCAAAACTAACAACCAAATCAATGCTGTTATTTGGAATAGTTGATAAACCTTCTGCGCTATCGCAGATAAACTCAATATTTTTATGGTTGTAATTTTTTTTAGCCTTAAAAATAGTCTCTTGGCTAATATCTACAGCTTTAACGCTTACGGCGCCAGCTTCAGCCAACATTTTTGCGCCATAACCAGAACCAGTGGCCACATCTAAAACCCTTTTGCCACTAGCTAAACTTTGGGCTAATTGATAACGCACCAAATGCTCATCATAAATAAGCTGGTTTTGGCTGGCTTGATTAAATTCAAATCGCTCGTCAAAAGTTTGACCCATAGATTAGTGATCTAATAGCGAGTAAGTTAAGATTCGTAATTTAATTATAAGGAAAATTATTTAGTAGTTTGCGCATAGTTTATATAACATTATTTGTATTATCCTCTAAATGGTATTTTTTTCATAGAGCTACCGTTATATTGGTGATAAAGGCCCCTCATTGGACCTTTCTTTATCCAGATATTATCTAATCCTAAATAATCCATTAGCCAGCCAGTTATCAAAATTGTAGCCACTACTCCCAAAATTATTAAGAAGAAATCTTTTCGATAAGAAAAATCATATTTTTTTAACAACCAAATTCCAAAACCTAAACCGATAATTGCTACTAATGGCGCCCACCAAGGAAAACTGGAAAGTAACTGCTCGTAACGGACAGCGCCCATCGGCCCGTGTGTGCGCAGAGAAAAAGTTGTTAGGCTTACTAAAAATATTAAAACTATAGTCAAACCAATAAAACCACTTAAGGCGGTTAGTGAACCTAAAATAAAGTACCAACGCGGCTTCATTTTAGTGTGGCCATTTTTAATTTGTGACATAACTCGCTCTGATATTGTAACTATCTTATTGTCTGACATATTTTTTTCATTAAAATTTTAGCCCGATTAATTCGTGTTCCAACTGTGCCAATTGGCAAGCGTAAAATGTCGCTGATTTCCTCATAGGATTTTTCTTCTAGAAAAAACAATGATAGTGGCTCAGAATATAAAATTGGTAATTGGTCTAAACATTTTTTTACATTTTCTTGAATTTCTTTGGTAATTATGTTGGCCTCTAAATTTTCAGCGCTGGCAAAATCCACCTCTTCCATAATAGGAAATTCTTTTTTATGCTTGGTAAGATGATTTACAGCTTCATTGTGAACAATGCGGTATATCCAAGAAGAAAATTTCATCTTTGTATTAAAACCATTCAAGTTTATAAATGCTTTAATAAAAGAATCTTGTACAATATCAGCCGCCTTCATTTCATCACGAGCTAAATAATTAGCATACCGCAACAATTTATCTTGATAGCGCAATACTATCTCCAGATAAGCTTCCTGGTCTTTATTGCGAACATATTCTGCCACTTGTTCATCGGTCATTGTTTTTAACTCTGCCATACACAATAATATTAGCACGATTCAATAAACGTTTTTTGTTTAAACAAAAATTGAGCTAATCCCCACCCGAACAAGCGAGTGGGGATTTAACTATAATGAGTTTATCTTCCATTTTGTCCGCGACCCATACCGCGTCCACAATCAGCGCCTGAACCGTTATTTACTCCCAAACCTAGCGCAGTTCTAATGGTATTAGCTTCGGTGTATTTGCCCTGTTCGGCCAGCTTATGAGCTTCGGCAAATTTAGCAAAATTATCCTGATTAACAACTTGGCTTACCCTGCCCCGACCAGCCATTGTGGTTTTCCAGGTGGCATAATCGTTATTGGCAAACGCTTTTTCCATTGTTTCATGGCGTTCAACTGTATAATTAGGACCCTTTTTAGTATAATCGCCCTGATAAGCAAAAGCGTTGCTAGCGGCTGTTAGTGCCACAACCCCAGTTACAGCCAAAACTGAAGCAAGTAATAATGTTTTGTTCTTCATAATATTGTATTTCTTAATAATTAATAATGTCTTGCGACCTTTGTACCCTTTATACAAAGATGGGGCAACTTTTCTTTCATTCATCGTCAGTAGTTTTATTTATTATTAAAAAAGAAGATCCCAGTGAGAGATCTTCAATAGGGTATTATTGATTTTGCCGATTAGCGCGCAGCGAGCGCAAGTATGGCCACAATCCATGGACCAACCTTGCTTATTAGATCAATGCCAATTTTTATTATTTTATTTTTGTTGAGTATAGTTTTGTGGAAAAATCTTTTTACCCGAAGGAGTAGATTTGTCGCAATTATTTCCAAGCAGGACATGGAGTTGGGCAAACAATAGTTTTGGGATGGGGTGGTTAAACGAGAGGAAGTGGAAAACTTTATAGAATTTTATAATCATCCCGTATAACATGTAAAGAAAAATTCCCCATACTTTCAAGCACTATTTTATATTCTATTATGTGCGGTTCAATATTAGCTTTATACTGACTATTTCTTTCAGCAAATTTCTTCTGCACCTCTTCAGCATTTTTTTCGTTACTAAATCTCCCACGTTTAATTCTTCGAGCAAGTTCAACCCCTTTGCTACATTGTATGAAGATGTTGATAGAGTTACTTTCATCTTTATCTAGAAAGACTGTGCCAATACCCTCAATAATAGTTAAAATTGCATCTCCATAAAGCAAAGGACATTCTTTGGGCTCTTTTGTTTTTTTAGGCCAATGATAATAATTATTTCCATTTTCAAGGTTATATATTATAGCTTTAATATTTTGTAAAAAATATGATGCCGCAAACGCTGTTGTATATCTCCCTTTCTGTTCTCCCGTTTCAATATCATTCCAAGTTGTTGTTGCACTGTTTCTTAATTTTGTATCAACAACAAAATCATCCATATCTAAAATATTAACATGACCATATTTAACTGCTTCTTTATAAATAATTTTGCTTAATTCAGTTTTTCCAGAGCCCCCGTTTCCAGAAATAAAAATAAACTTTTTACCCACAGAAAGACAATATTGTACAATTTCCTTTGCGACTTTTATTGGTTCATAATTTTTATTAGATATTTCATTCATAAAATTATTATATCACGCACTTAATCCGATTACCATTTGATAGAATACAAAAACACCCAGTAGATACTGAGTGATTTTGGTGGGGTGGCTGAACGAAGAGAGATGGAAAACTTTATGAGTTTGATAATTGGTAGTATACTGACATTGTTACACTAATTATTAAATGTAAGGAAGGGCTATATGAAAAAATATGCAACTCATATTATATTCATTGTAAGTCTAATTGTTTTAGCATCACTTCCAGTTTGGCCAATCATAAGTTGTGGGGGTTGGGAGATGGTAGTGAATTCAGGCAGTGTATGGTCTATGGTTGGCACCACTGAAAGTTGGTCAACCTGTTTTGTAAAAACCGAACTGGGGTACTCAACCGGTATGTACTACGCTTTGCTTGAGCCGATTATAATAATTGTACTAGTGTTAGTTTCTTATTTTATTGCAAAATTTATTTCGAGGCGGATTAATCGTAGTTAAATCTTTTTTAGTCGATGATACATAAAACCCTCGTTTAAACGAGGGTTTTATGATGGGGTGGCTAATGGGGCATGGCCGCTGACTTTCCTAAGTTATGGGGCAGTATTAAGCTTTTTGGGTGTAGCAAATTTGGAGCAGACGATTGACTATTAGTGTATGTTAACCTATAATGCAAAAGCCTGACACAGCAGGCGAGTCTACCTCTTGCTGTGTTGATGCAAGAGGTTTTTGGTCTTTAAGAGTGTATGTGGTGGGTGTAGTTCAATGGTAGAACACCGCTCTGTGGCAGCGGTTACGGGGGTTCGATTCCCCTCACTCACCCCAACTCCTTTTTAGATTTTTAGGGTCATCCGTTTAGTGGATAATTTTAGAATCATAGACCGGGCAAGGGTTATTGTTAAGTAAAGTATATGAAACCAAGAAGAGAGATAGTTGAACTAGGGGGAGAGCGGGTCACAATCGATGATATTCTAAAAGATGACCCCAAGGCATTAGCTAACCTAAAAGAGTTGCGGGAGCAGATGGAGAAAAATCTAGACCTTTTTACTTACCCAAAAGACAGAACTACCCAGGGAACAAAGAAGATAAAACAACTAATTGAAGATGCGCGCCGAGATGCAAGGTTTGTGAAGGAAGTGGCAAAAATCGCTACAGTTAGGCCGCCCTATAGTTACCGTGAACTAGAGATTCTCTATGTGGTGTATAGGTGGTATTTGAGGAACCTCAAAGCGTTTAGGGCAAAATACGTACTGAAGGATCCGTACCATAAATTGAAAGAGTCGCTTTGTGTAAAATACGGCATTGATCCCGTATTGTTTGATTATCTCAGGCACGATTTTATCAACGGTAGGTTAGAGGGATGGGATTTCAATGAGGAATCTAGCGCTGACGTGTGTGTCGTTGAGCCGCAGAAGTATCGTGATGAACCAGAGGATATACACACGTTTCACTTGAAGATAGTCGAAAACACAGAGATCAAGGTATACCCCATAAAAATCAAAGTCCACCGCTTTGCTAGCAAACGGGACATTTTAGATTTTATTGATAAGCAGTGGAATAAAATCAGCCCCTATTTGAGTAAGAAAAGGAAAAAGGAAAGGAAGCTATCGCGTGAGGTGCTTGATGTTATATGGGAAAATCGTGATAAAAAAGCATCGGATATTAGTAAACTACTAGAAAACGAACTTCCCAAGGTCAATTTACAGTATTTTGAGATCAACAAAATCCTTCATGAGGAGAAAAAAAGGCGTGGTGTTGGGAAATAACTGAGGTACGGTATTTTGATATTCTGTCTTTCATAAACATACTAACCTGATGGTATACCATCAGGTTTTATGTTTTCTTCAGGCCACAAAAAATTATCAGAGCGTAACCTTATGGCCCATCAGGCTCAGGGGGTTGTTAATGATTTTGCGTCTAGCAAGCCACAACTTACAAAACAGCAGAAGGAAACTTTGGCAAACGCTATGGCGGATTTTTTCTTTAATTATTTCAAAACGCAAAATTCTTGTCAGGGTGGTGAAGTGGCCGCCCTAGCGTCAGGTTCAACTCATAGAGGGGGTTCTCCTGTGCCTAGGGTGGCCACTTAACCATCTCTACAAAACCCCTCTATGGACAGCATCCGGCTAAAATTGAGAGAAGATAGTTTCCTAGTTCAAGACCAGGCGTTCTTTAACGAGATAAGGAGTAGACGATTTTCCGATTCCCAGCGCTACAAAGTTGAAAAAACGAATAACGCATTCAGGCGCAGGTTATCGGCTGAGGGCGTTTACGCTCCTAAATTCTGGTTGGATGATAACTCTTTAGGTGTACCTAGTGACACGTTGATATTGGAGTTCTCTGTGGCAAAACTTTTGTACGGTACGAACCTCAGGGAAGTTTCTGAAGCTGACCTTCCGGCAATTATCCAAAAGCTAAAAGCATTTCTTAAGTTAATAGGTATAGGAGTATTTGAACGTGAGCTGCTACACGCCACAATTGTCCTTGTGGCTTATGCCAAAAACGTGCCCATAGACCATTTGGGCAAGGTTTCGGAAATTCTTCGTGTCATAGCGCCGTTTGATTACCGGCCGCGTTCTGAGTTTACCAGGGTAGAGTACAGGCAGGGCGCTAGTACTTCGGCGCTTAAATACTTTAACTCAAGCTCTCATCTAACGCTTTACGATAAGTTAGGCGAAATTTTACATGAGCCCGTTACGCAAGAGGAGAGAAAGATAGCTCATTATCTGGAAGGCCGCGCTAGCGCGACTGTATTTCAAGATTTAGTTCGGGAAACGTTACGGGTAGAATTTACACTGCATAACAAGGTAGCAGTAAAGCAGGCCATGGCTAAGTACTACGGTCGCAGGAATGATTATACACTTGAAGAGGTATTCAAGGATCACATACGAGACGAGCTTTTAAGGAACGAGGTTAATCGCATTTTTAACCATCCGCTTAAGGAGATTGTTTTGTTAAGCGTATATGGTAGAGACACATTCAATGCTGTCATAAACCAATACTGTAAATCATTCACCCAACAAGCGGAAATACGTTTCATGTTAGACGTGTTACTCGCTCGCGGCTTAAAAGCATTACGGGATGAGGTTTTGTTAAAGTCCACGAAACGCACGTGGTTTAGAAAACAGAAAAAGCTTAAAGCCGTAGCCAGTAAAATCGAACTACCGCAAGGTATTACGCAGTTGGATAATGCTCGGGTTTTGGAATACCTATTGTCGCAGTTTGGTATTCAATTGAACCTTAGCGCGCCCAAACAACTTA
Organism: bacterium; assembly: GCA_020057885.1. GTDB lineage: Bacteria > Patescibacteriota > Patescibacteriia > Veblenbacterales > UBA10138 > JAGVEX01. The sequence continues at coordinate 816 of JAGVEX010000004.1, read as the reverse complement.
CGTTACTTGGGTAGCCAATAAGTATGACACCACAGCAGGCCACTCCCTATTGCTACAATCCAGTCTTTTTGCGTCTGAAATTACCGCTCAAGTATTACGCCATTATCACTGACAGAATTGTCAGTAGCCACAACGCCAATAAGTATGACAGTAGCCATGCACTGTCACTGTAAATAAATATGACATATGTAGAAGATAATTTTATTCTTAATTTTTTAGCAAAACCTTATAGTTAAACTTAAATCCATATAGATAAAATAAAAACGGTATCGTATTACATTATATGGCTAGACTACAAGGTAGGATAATTTGATATCTAAGATGATTTTATCCTCCATTTGGTTAATAAGTCTGCCCTTGACTTTTTCTACCCACTATGCTACATTAACCTGTCTTTTCATAAATAACAAAAAATAAGGAAAAGACACCACGCCTCGGGTTAAGAGGTAAAAAATGCTGGAAGCCTACGGGCGGAAAGCGCAACAAGAAAGGACTTTTACAATGCAGAACTCAAAAAAAGAGGGAAGCTGGAATAACGTCCCGGCTGGGACATTAAATGCAGTCGAAATAAAACTCTTCGGTGAAGAGTTAGGAAACCAAGGAGAACGCGTCATAACGCAACTTCACACCGATCAAAAATTTCTTCATAAGGCTGGACAATTTCTGCTCTGCGGAGGTATTGAACCCTCCATTGACCAGCGTATCGTTCGCGCCATCATGGGCAAGAATTACTTCGGCCCCGAGGATTGGGTTAAGTTATATGGTGCAAGCTTCACCAAGAAGCAGCTCCGTGAAGTGAGTCATTTCCCTTGGAAC
>JAGVEX010000007.1 GCA_020057885.1 bacterium | reverse complement strand
CATGCCTCAAATTTAGCATATCCTCGCTAACGCTCGGAGTGGTGTCGCATTCATCTCCAGCCTTAAAAGGCTGGAGTATTCTGCGACATTAAATAAAAAACAATTCAAAAACATCCCGTAAAATCCTAACGGACCACGGGATAAAACTTCTTCTCGAAAGGAGAATCAACAATGAAACTTAACAAAAAAATATTAACAATCGCGATTGTGGCGGCGATAATGATACTGCCACTACAAGCGCAAGTGCTGGTACCAAATGACGGTTGGGAATGGGATACCACTTCCACCATGACATATCACAATATGTTCTTTACTGATTCCTCGTCGGTTGACGGACCAATTTCCGGTGAATTTTCCTTTAACGGCGATGATGCAGGTGATGTTGGCAGATGGACTAAAAAATTCAATCTAAAGTTCTTGTCGGTAATGAAAATGGACATCCAACAAAATATTTCCAACAATTTAGGCTCGTACTTTACTATTGAATTGCAACATAAAGATACGATTCTCACTGCTAATGCGTATTATCATGTCGGTGGTTCGTCTTCTTGGGCAACCGCAGGATTCAGTACCTGGCAAGGCGGCACTATTGACTCTATTGATGCTATAACAATCAAATTATTTTACATAGCGCCGACAAGCTTTACCAAACAGCGAATCCGCTTTGATAAATTGCGCTTCTGGACCTACGAGCAAGGCCAACTTCCGCCATTTTACAGCTGGGGCGATTCGGGAACTATCCAAGGAATAGTGTTTCACGATTCCAGCGGCAATGGCGCAAAAGAACCGGCTGAAGACGGTATGGCCGGCCAAAAAGTGCATATAGCAGGTATGTATGGCTATTTGGGTGAATATCCTGATACTTTGGCAGATTCGGTATTAACTGATGATTTGGGCAGATATCAATTTAAACTGCCGCACGGCCAATACCGGCTGTGGCAAGAAGTAAAAACAAGGGAATCGGTTATTGGTGATAGGAAAGATCTTGGTTACTTGAGTCAGGTTCATGGTGATAGGTTAAACTTGATTCGTTTAGATAAATTCGGGTCGTTCCTAGTGTATGCATATCTTAGAGGTTTTTATGATAAAACCTCAAGTGATGATGCGGCCTTTGCACCACTATCGCGAGTTCGTCACGTTTTAACATCAATCAATAAAGTAATAACAAATAACAGGGCTGACTAATAAACATATGTTGGCCCTGTTTTTCTTTATCAAAATTTTACTACTAGACTTTTGCGCGTTTTATCCTTTTGACGATTCGTACAACGTCCAACCGCGATGGTTTAGATCCGTGGCGTGACCCAGGATTAAATATCAGCTTAAGTGGATTATTCTTTTCCTTTCTTGACCGTGGTATCACGTGGATATGAAAGTGGGGAATAGTCTGCCCTGCGGGCCTGCCAATGTTAGTTAGAATATTGAACCCTTCTGCACCAAAGGTGGCTTGTAGTTTATAAATAACTTTGTTAAGCGTTCTAAATAGTGCCGATTCAGAATCCTTGGTTATCGCGTTTAAGTCAGCGCGGTGTCGTTTCGGCACTATCATTACATGGCCTGGTGTTAGAAAGCTTCTTGCTATCAGAACATAGAAGTGCTTATTCTCGAAGGCGATTTGATGCGCGAACCTTTCTTTATCGCAAAACGGGCACGCGTTTTTTGCATTTGGCATAGGGTGAATTTTATTGAGGATTATATTAATATTCTATCCCAAGTCCCACTAAATTTCAATTCACCAATAATTTTAACACCTTCCACGCCAGGGGTCGACTATTCTCACCAGATTAATGAATTTGTTTAATATTAGCCAAAATTGATTTTTTATTGTTCCCTGCCTACCGCCTGCCTGCCGGTAGGCAGGGCAGGCAGGCACAAGGCCCGTCAAAGCCTTGGCATTGGTGGAATCTTTACAAAGGAGGGTTTTTGGAATTTATTCTCCTCCGCTGTTAATACCCCGCGGCTTGCCGCGGGAATCAAAATTGTGAGAATCCTCCGAAGCTTCAGCGTAGGAGGGGTATTGAGCTTTGGACGAATGAACATTTTTTGAAGATCCGCCGATACCTCATCGGCTTGCCACGAGGTAGTTCATTATTTATAGAAGTTGACGCTTGATAGTTGGTAGTTTATAATAGTCTCGTATGTTAACCAATGATGATATTAAGGAAATAGGCATTGAATTAGGCAAGGTGATAGAACATAATATTACCCCAGCTCTTGATGAATTACATCGGGAGCTAACAGGGGTTAGGAGTCAAATGATTACTAAGCCATATCTTGATGATAAACTGGACGAACTTGAAGGCACGGTTATTATCCGCCAGCGCAAGGAAGATCATAAAGTAAATTTACTTATTGAGTTATTGCATAACAAATCAGTATTGCAGGAAACAGATGTTAAACAGCTTCAGGATATTCAAGTTTTTCCGCGTTCTTAAAACTGAATGACATTTAAATAAATAACCCCGAAGTTTTATAAACTTCGGGGTTATTTATTTATGTCTCTACGAGAAAATCTCAACTGACGAGAGAGAGAAATAGGCTAGAGATTGCTTCGTCACTTACACTCCTCGCAATGACTAGGAGTAAATTCACCACCATCAATAATAACACAAAAATCTGTGGAACATTGGACTGAAACGCCATAAATATTGTTTAATCTTAAACAAGCGTATAGTAACAGTGCCAAAAAATAGTCTAAAAATAAACTTTATAAGATGAGTTAATTTTGACTAACTTTATAAAGTTTTTTTATTGGTCAAAAAATGTTATTTATGATATAATATAACTATGCAAACCTTGCCTGATTTTTTTAAACCCATTCTTTGGTCCTACCGTTTGGCCGACTGCGATCCACAAAAAATGAAGCGGGTAATTATTCGTCAAACCTTTGCTTATGGTACATTAGCGCACTGGAGATGGATTTGTGATTACTATGGCAAGCCAGAGGTGGTTAAAATTTTTAAGAGCTTTAATTCAGACAGTCTGCATAAAAAAACTTCTAATTTAATCGCCGCACTTTTTGATTTAAAAATGAACCCTCGACGGTCTAAAGCCCGCCGTATCCCCACCAAGGGATTTAATTAATTGTTAAGGCTCGCTTCGCGAGAGTGGTGTCGCATTCATCTCCAGCCTTAAAAGGCTGGAGTATTCTGCGACATTAAATAAACTAAAAATAAATAAACTATATAAGTAATAAAATCACAATTCTTTATATTATTTGGCCAGCGGTACAGCACTATTTGACATCCGTCCTCAGCGGTTTTATAATTATT
>JAGVEX010000018.1 GCA_020057885.1 bacterium | reverse complement strand
TTTGGCTCAAGTAGAGTCTAACTGGGGTTTTGATAACCTTAATTCTGTAAACTTAGGTACAAACGTGCCTATTGTGCAAACTATTGGTAATATTATTAACATCCTCCTTGGTTTCTTGGGCGTTATCGCCGTAGTTTTGATTTTGATCGGCGGCTTTAAGTGGATGACCTCACAGGGTAATGAAGAGAAAATTGGTGAGGCTAAAAAATTGCTTGGCGCCGGTGTAGTTGGTTTGGTGATTATCTTCGTAGCTTACGCTTTGGCTTACTTCATCATTACACAGCTTGCTACCGCTACTAAAGCCACTCCATAATTAATTAACTATGTTTTTTTCGAATCGCAGACAGCGGTTCGGGTTTATGGGTAAAATACTAGCGGTCAGTGTTCTCTTGTTTTCTGCTTTAACACTGGCCGCTAGTGCCCAAATACCATCGGATTACGGTATTAAGGAAACAGCCAAAGCGGCTGGACTTCCTACCGGACAAACATCTGTCTCCGCTGTTACCGCAGGAATTATAAATACTCTTTTAGGCATTGTCGGCGCGCTCGCCGTAGTGCTTATTATTTATGCTGGTTTTTTGTGGATGACCTCACAAGGTAACGAGGAAAAAATTTCCACAGCTAAAAAATTGATAGCGGGATCGGTAATAGGACTTTTTATAATTTTTGCCGCTTACACTATTGCTTTGTTTGTTGTTAAACAAGTTGCTAAATCAACCGGAGGGGCACCAACAACACAAACGACGGAACCTAATACGCAAACTGGTGCCGGTAGTCAATGTATAGTTGGTGGTGGTTTGTGTATCGGGTCCGGTAGTTGCATTGGTGGAACTATTATATCAGCTGACTGTGATAGTGGTCTGGTATGTTGTATACCATAAATAATATTTACATATAATTATACATAAATTAAAAGCGGCCTCCGTGGCTGTTTTTTGTTTTTCAAAAATAATTTATATTTATTTAAATAAATTTATAATTATCTTTACAAAAATATTAATGTCGTCTTTAATAAATGCGCTTATATTTAACTCACTCTGTTTTTTAGATTTAATAACCAATTTAGCAACCAAAATAGCCACTATGGCAACCAATACGCCTGTAAAAGAATCAACTGCATAGTGCTGTAAAGTAAATATGGTAGCTAAAAAATTCAGAATAAAATAAGGCCCCAGTATTAATAATAGCCAACGGGAAACCTCTATGCCAAAATAAACTGCCAGCGTAGCCCAAGCCACGTGCATACTGGGGATTGTTGTTATAATATAAGAATTTAAATCTACTGGCTTATTATCATTATTAGTTTGCCCTAAAAAATCAAGCAAATTATCATTGGGTTTATATTCGGTCAAAACATTTTTAATATCGCTAGGGGCTTGGGTTAGCAATGAATTATTTGCCCAATAAGCCTCCTTGGGGGTGAGGGCGGGAAAATAATACCAAAATGGCAAACTAAACAAGCCGCACAAAACAAGCGCTAAAAACATCTGATAAAATTTCTTTTGGTTTGAAATTAAAACAATAATAAATACTATACCCAAAACAACGCCCAAACCACTGTAGGTTCCAACAAGCCACGGTGATAAAAAATCAAATACTGGCTTTAGGGGATTATTAAGGCTTTGCATCCAAAATGGCGCGTAGACGTCAAAAATAGTTTTATCAACCGACATTAAATAATCATTGTTCTGAACCAAATGTGTTTTATTAGTATTGGTATTCACCCAACCAATCGTAAAAACTAAAACCGAAAGCGCTACAATAAAAAATAAAATAAAATTAAAAAGAGATTTTACCAAAGCTTTAACCTTCGTTTGAGCGGAGGCGTGTTTCCAAATTAACCAATCGCCGAACAAAATTACCAACTTCCACGCAAAATAAACAAATAAAAATACTAAAAAAACTAACAATATATGCACACCTGAAATAATAGCCTCTTTTACTATACCTGCTATCATATATCAAATTTTCTTTTTAAATTTTAACCTCAGTATAACAATAAAAAATTCTAAAATTTGCTTAGTACCTAGTTTGGAATGACCAAATTTCCTATCTTCAAAAATAACCGGTACTTCTATAATTTTTAAATTCGCGCGCTCACATAAATAAATCATCTCTTCTTGCCAAGCATAACCATTGCTTTTAACCTGGTTCCAAGGTATTTGGCTTAAACTATTTTTAGTATAAAGGCGGAACCCAGCTGTTACATCTCTAGTTTTTAGGCCCAAGACAACCCGAGCTGTTGTCATAGCACCCCAGCTCATTAATTTTCGGCTCCAGTTCCAACCAACAACTTGGCCGCCTTTAACTTTACGTGAACCAATGGCTACATCAGCGCCTACCCCTATTGCATGCAACAAACGAGGAAGATCTTCTGGTTTATGAGAAAAATCCGCATCCATCTCACCTACCACTTCGGCCCCATTATTAAAAGCGTGCTTAAAACCATCTTTATAAGCGCTTCCTAATCCTAATTTTCCCGCCCGACGCATTAAATTCAGATTCGAATATCTTTTCATTAAATCCTCTACTAATACTGCTGTTTTATCTGGAGAGTTATCATCCACTACTAAAATCTTAATTTGTGGACACACAACAAATAAACGCTCTATTAAAGCTTTTATATTAGCGCTTTCATTATAAGTTGGTATTATTAACCAAATATTAAGCATAAAATTTTAACAAACCTAATCGCCACCAACCGCGCGGTAACTGGCGCCAAAGCAAACCTATTATAACAATCATAACTAAACTACGAGCCAGAGTTATTAAATTAAATTCAAGGCTACCTCTGCCCCAAAAAAACTTAAAGGCAATTGGGTACTGCAAATAATTTAAAATATCATACAAAACTACTAACCACCATTTACTTGGATGAATTACCAATATTAAAAATGGCAACACCCACAACCACCATTGATTAGAATAAAAAGGATAAAAAGTTAAGACTAACAACAAACTAACAGCGGCCAAGGTTATATTATTAAATAATGAAAGCTGGGTTTTGCTCCAAACAACTTTCAACCACCAAAGAATTGGTAACAATATCTGCCCAAGTTGACTAATAAGGCCTAAGTATTGTTGAATATTAGGCCAAGCCATAGCAATTAAAGAAAATAAACTACCAAACTCAAAACCACGACTCGTTTGAGTAATGTATGGCACAATAGTCGCCAGCCAGCCGCCAGCACCTATAGCACCTATAGTTAATGCAATTATTGGCGCTAAAACATATGGCGCATATTGACTAAATTTTTTATTTTTCTCTTTAATAAAAAATAAAAAAAGAGGTAATAAAAATATAGGGTATAATTTTACCATAATAGAAAATCCATATACAAACCAACCGCTCCGCAAACGATTTGTCATAACTAAATACAAAGCCAGTATAACCAAAAAAACAGGAAAAATATCAAACCTGTTTAAGCCATAAAAAATAGCTGACGGTAAAATCCATAACCACCACATAAATTTAGTAGTAGTTCTAAATTTAATAAACAATTTATACAACAACCAGCCCGTTAACACATATAAAAGCGCATTGCTGGTCCACAATAACCAATGGTAAACTTCAAAATTATCCGTGAATACTCGCGGCCAGTTAGTATATAATAAAGCCGACACAGGGTACTCATAATAAAGTGGTTGATTTGGATTTATCCAACCATTACCTGAAAAGTATACACCAAAATCACCGTCATCCCGAAAAATAGTTGCCGGTTTATTATAAATAATTTGTGGCCACAAATAACTAGAAATAGACCACAATATTACCATGGTAATACTCGCCAATAACATTATTTTGATACTACTTTGTTTTGTGGCCATAAATTTATGCCTTTCTCTCACAATACAGGTTGGTATATTTAGATCCATAAATACTACTATTTAATTTTTGATATAGTTCTATTAATTTTAATTTTTTATCAATTTCATCGATTTCATAAATATTAAAACCATAAGATTTTAATTTATTAAAAAAAGTCAAACCATCTATTTGGGTAATAGCCAATCCTTGTGGCCAAAACTCTATAAAAATTTTTATGGTTTTGTTTTTAACCAACACATCGTTCATACCTAATAGGGCTAAACCCTCTGCGCCCTGAATGTCCATTTTTATCACATCAACTTTATTGATATTATATTCTTTTACAAAATCATCTAGCCGGACAATTTTTATACTAACAGAGTCTCTGGCACTAGTAGCATAAATTCGATGATCGCCCTTATTATCTTTTGATAAATACAACTCTCCAATGCCATTATGGTCAGAAATCCCTACTTGACAACAAAAAATATTGGCAAAACCATTAAGCTCTGTAGTTTTTTTAAGATAAGAAAAATTTACCGGCTCAGGTTCAATGGCATACACCAACCCTTTGTCTCCGGTTAATCTGGCCGCTATGGCAGTGTAATAACCTAAATTGGCCCCCACATCAATCACTGTGTCTCCCATTTTTATGTTTTTTTGAAAAATTTCTGTTTCAAATCTTTCGTATACGCCCATTGTTAGAGCGCCAGATACTACTGGATCGTTATTGTTAAGCGCAATTTTTACACCCTCAATATTTAAGACTGGAGGAATACTATAAAGCAATATCTTATTGACTATTTTTTTTGTTAATTTATTTCTCATTAAAAATACATAAAGCGAACCGGGGGTGCCTAATGGCAATAAACCTACAATTTTTTTTAACAACCTTCTTATTAGTATCTTCATAAATAATTATGGTAATTTTTTATTCCATTAAAATTTAATATGATCTTTTATTTTACGTTTGTACAAAATATATCGATCTAAATTTTAGTACAGAAAAATCATGAGTTAAACTACACCAAAAACTAAGTCAAATAACAATTGTTGGCGCTATGATAAAAAACATAAAATGTTACGACGCGTATGATAATATTGTTTTTTATAACCGCCAGTTGTGTACAATCAAGTTGTCGCAATTAAATACAAATTAAACATTGCTGAAATTAATATTAAAAACTTAATTCCATAAGATAATTTCCCATACTTATCATTATATTCACGTATAAATAAAAAAAATAAAAATGGTATAAAATCAAAAGCATAACGATAGCCAAATTGATAAAAACCAATACCATAATATAATAATACTGGGATAGCAATAACAAAAATAGTCAGAAGTAGTAGTTGAGAAACGATGTTTTTATATTTAAATTTAAATAGGTATAAAAGGTATGGAGAGGTAATAAAAATACTCATTCCCCATGGGTTTAATTTAACAAAAGGATAAACCAATACGTGAGAAAAACCATCTCTAAATACAGGTTCTGGTGTTGCCAATAATAAATAATATAAATTACCAGGCAAGTGTATAAGGCTAAATAGACCATATTCCCTAGCCTTAAATAAACTGTATTCTATTACTCGCTGAAAACTATAACCAGTTTCCAAAAAGTCATTAAAACGTAAATAATTATACAAAGATAAAAGTAAAATTCCCAAAAAAAATGGTAACAACAGTTTAAACAAAGCCTTGTATTTTTTTTGTGGGTCAACATCTTTATTTAATAAAATATCAATAACAAAAAATACTATGCTTAAGCCAGCTGTAATACGAGTCAACAATAAAAAACCAATCAATAAACCAATAACCCAATATCTTTTAGAGGACAAATATTCTAAAATAATAGCAAGTGATAAACCCACCACTACCACATGGGCAAAATACGAATATGCTGGGAACATTGCAATGTGCAAAAAAGATGAGGTAAAAAAAGCAGTCATTATAAAAAAACTATCATATTGCGAAAACTTACTAATCCTTGCTAATTTAAAAATAAAATATAATATAGCCAAAACTATATATAGCTGCATATAACCCTGGTAAAAAGGGGGGTTGAATAAACTAAAAAACCACGCAAATGGCACCAACAAAGCCGCTGGTAATGGGCCCAATGGGAAATAATAATGCCCAAAGACTAGTGCCGTATCAACCCAATTTTTATATGGATCAAATAAAAAATATAATTTACCTTGTAAAAAAGATTGCGCTAAAACAAGAAAATGTTGGCCTTCGGTATTCATAAGCACATTAACGTAAAAAAAAGAAAATGCTACCAAAAAAATGACTCCGGCACTTATATTAAAGATTAAATCTTTATATGATAAATCCAACGCTCCTCTAAAATCTTTATTAAATTTTTCCAATAAATAATACATGATTCAATGGGCCTTAAGCTAATTATTTAAATTTATCATAGTTAACCAAGTTTAGCTTAAACAATATGTACTGCCCTAGATTTCTAAAAATAAAAAAACCATAGATTAAGCTACGCTTAAAACCAATCATAGAAGCTCCTTTAAAATAACGGGTAGAAATTGGCACCTCTTGAATTTTTAAATTCTTAAGCTTTAATTGAATAATAATTTCAGTATCAAATACAAAATCATTAGAATTTGCTGTAAAATTTATCATTTGTATGGTATTTTTTGAATAAGCGCGAAACCCAGAATGATACTCAGTAAGCCTTAAACCTAAAACTAAATTTTCTAATTTAGTAAGAAATATATTGGCCACATACTTCCACCACGGCATTCCTCCGCGCAAAGCTTCGCCTGGACGCATCATACGAGAACCAAAAACAGCCTCGGCATCACCTCGAATTATCGGCAATAATAAATCTGGCACTAAACGTGGATCATATTGATGATCTGGATGAATCATAATAATAATATCAGCATTGGCCCCTAGGGCTTCTTGGTAACAGGTTTTTTGGTTAGCGCCATAACCCAAATTTTTAGAATGTACAAATACTTTTAATCCCAAATTACGAGCTAATTCGGCTGTGCCATCGGCACTCGCGTCATCAACTAAAATAACTTCATCCACCCAGCCTTCGGGAATATCATTTAATGTTCTTTGTAAGGTATGGACGGCGTTATAAGCTGGCAAAACCGCCACAATTTTAAATTTAGGATACTTTTGAGACATATAACCAACGGCTATAACTTATAAATTATCACTTCTTTGTCTTCATAAACCTTACTGAATCTACTATCACGATTAATATAACGCAACATAGCACCTACACGTTTTTCCACCAAAACATACGACGCCTTAAATGTTTCCTTAATTACTTTATAAACATCTCCCTCATATTCAGCTGAATCAATCTTAATCCACTGCCAATACTTATCCTGATTGTACTCATACATATAAGTTTGATCTAGCCCAGTCAAATAATAATTGCTGGTATTATGATAAAAAAGCATAGGGAAGGATCCCCAATCGGTTTGCCAAATTATTGAACGAGTGGGTGTATTGCCGGCCAACCAAGTCGACGCTGGTTTTAACATTTCAAAAGAAAAACCTGAGGCCAAAGCATTTTTAGTCGTTTGTACTCCATAAACCAACCACCATGGTACTAGTAAAACCAAATAAACAGCTATTCCAATTAAAACTACTTTGCGTTTTAACCATCTGGGAAATGCAACGTAAAATTTTTGCCACAATTTTAACAAATTCTGCCACGACCACACTAATCCCCAATCCCGCAACAATAAAGCTGACGACATAATAAGCCAGGGGGTTAAATACTCCACCTGTCGGCGAGCACGCAGAGTATAAATTAAAAATACCACTGCCAAACACCATGTACTGCGTGACAAAACACTCTGACGCTTAAAACTAAAAAATCCTACTATGGTAGTTAATATCCAGCCTAAAAGTGGGTAAGTTAATCTGACTGGCAAATCAAAAGGACTGAATGGATACCACTCTGCGCCTACACCTATAAGTTTACTATAGGGCACCAGGGCTACGGCAAAAAGATGTTTCAAATAAAAAAGATTATTAGGAAAATATGGATTAATTACAATCCCAGCTGTCACACCAGTCAACATAATTAAAATTAATTTAAAATTAGACCAAGCAAACAATCTTTTTGTAATTAACTTCAAACCAAAAGGTAATTGACTAAATGATTCAACTATTAAATAAACAATCGCCATCACTAGGGTCAAAAGCCAGGCGCTGTAAAGCCAAGTAAAAAACCAAGTCCACCAAAAAAGCCAGCTTAATTTTCTTTCAGTAATCAAATAATACGCAATTACTGCTACGCCTATTCCTATTGAAGGAGCCTTACCCAAAGAAAGACGAAAAACAAACGGCGCGGCTGTTAAAAGCAAAATAAGCCAACCCCACCAGCCATCTACTCGCCATTTTTTTAAACACCACAAAACCGCCAACACGGAAAAGGTAGCAAAAAGCACAGTGGCTATTTGTAAACCAACCAACTCGGGAAACACACTAACAAAAGGAATAAGCAATAAATGATATCCCAGATGATGATCTATAAAAATATCTTTATATAATGAGCTTTGAGTCCAAGGGAACTCACGTACTATGCCAGTATCACGCAATAAAATTGTAAGTTTGGCGTGATAAAAAGAGTCGGGGTCGGCAAATGTGCCAACTGTTTGTAAATAAGAAAATAAGGCTAGTGTTAGTGAAAAAACAACTAGCCAAATTACACGCGGATGACAACAAAATCCTCTTACTTTAACCATATTTCTAAGCTCTTAGGCGCCCCTTGAGTGAGGTAATCACTGGTATAGCCAATGGGTCAACTCTATTCAACAAAGCCAAATAATAACTTGTCCAATCACCTAAAACTATTTGAGATAATTTTTGGCTCCAAATATCATCACCCTGACCTACTAACTCTTCGCAAACAATGTGGGTCTCTTTAAGATATTCCTTAAAATAAACAAAACGTTTAGCAACCTCCGGATGATTAAAACTAGAAGTTAAAAGTAAAACTATAGCATCATCGCGAAATCGTGTTGGAAAGCCAAAGCCTTCCACTGTATTGTGATCAAGCGCTGGCAAAATATCAAAAAAGGCGGCACTTTTACCATGCTCATTAAATTGTTCTTTCCATCGTCTGGCTACCCCTTGTAAAATTCCTGCCCCAACTACCAAGGGAATGTGATCAAAAATTTTATAAGCCAAATTTTTAGCTCGGTTCTGATTGGTGTTTATTTCTGGTTTAAATTCATTCACCAACTCTTTAACTAATTTTAAACTCTTTTCTAAATTGGCCTCTTGCTCATTAATAACTTTTGTTAAATTTAAAATTTTTACCAATGGCACAAATAAATAACCTAAACCATCCCGTGGCGGGGCTTTATAATTAAATATGTAATTAGGAATACTTTCCGTCTTAGCTGTATTGGCTAACCAACCCCCACTGGTTACAATCATAATTTGCGCGCCAACTTTTTGCGCTTGCTTAAAACACGAAAGTGGTTCTTCGGTATCACCGGAATAGCTAACTATTACCACCAAAGTTTCTTGTCTAACAAATTTAGGTAGATTATAATCGCGTATAACAAACAAAGGCTTGCGTAATAATTCTGCTGGTAAGTCGCTTGCCAATTCAGCACCTATAGTCGAACCACCCATACCACAAAAAATAACCTCGCTTACCTTTGCCCAAATTTTGGGTAATTTAAGTTTATTAAATTCTTGTGTGGCCGATTCTAATTGCTGTGGAAACTCCTGTAAAATCCTAAAAAGCCCGGTTTTATCAACTTGGTTTATAGTCTCGCGCGAATCTAAATAAGATGGGTTTACCATAATAAATAGTATAGCAGGTGGAATGGCATTAAACCACCTAAAATTATAATTTCCAAGCCTACCTGCCAACCTAATTTCGGCGAGTTCAATCGAGTTGTAGGTGTAAATTCTAAATAAATCAAAATGTCAAAATCTAAAAACCAAATAGGTAAAATTTACTGTTTTTGGTACAATAATAAAGCTTATGTCGGGACACTCCAAATGGGCAACTATTAAAAGGCAAAAAGGCGTCGCTGATGCCAAACGCAGTCAGGTTTTCACTAAATTGGCCAATACTATAACAGTAGCGGCTAAGAATGGTGCCGACCCAACTATGAATTTCAAATTGCGTCTGGCTATTGATAGAGCACGAGAAGCTAATATGCCCAAAGATAACATCGAGAGGGCTGTTAAGCGCGGGATTGGTGAAGAGGGTGGTAAGTTGGAAGAAATAACCTACGAAGCTTATGGCCCTGGCAGTGTGGCTATGTTAATTGAGTGCCTAACCGACAATAAAAATCGTACTAGTTCTAACCTACGCCATTTGTTGGAAAGGGCCGGTGGTAGATTGGCTGATATGGGAAGCGTTAGTTGGATGTTTGAAACCAAAGCAGTGGTGCAATTACCTCTTCCACAAGTTGGACGCGATGAATTGGAACTTTTGTTAATTGAAGCAGGTGCCACTGATTTAACAGAAGAAAACGAACAATTAATTATTACAGGGGAACCAGCAAACTTAGAGACTATTAAACAAGTGTTAACAACAAAAGGTCTAGCGCTAACTTACAGCGGCATTGAGCCAATTTCCAAAACAACAGTGTCTATAACAGATCTTGATATTGAAAATAAATTAAATAACTTGCGGGAAATTTTGGAAGCTGATGATGATGTTACAGCCACCTATGACAACCAAGCCTAAGGTTTGTATTTTAGGATTAGATCCTGGTTTGGGCCGGACTGGTTATGCTGTTTTGAGTGGTAGTATTAGCTCTCCTCAGTTAATAATTTTTGGTTGTGTTGAAACTAATTCCAAATCAATTCATCATGAACGTTTGGTTAAACTAACTGAAGATATTAAAAAATTACTAATAAAATACCAGCCCACTGGCGTAGCTTTGGAGAGGCTTTATTTTTCTACTAATGTTAAAACCGCACTACAAGTAGCCGAAGCTCGCGGTGCTATTACACTTACAATTTCTCAATTTGGCTGTCCGCTTTATGAATTTTCCCCACAGGAAGTTAAAATTGCTGCTACTGGTGAGGGCCGAGCGGATAAAAAACAAGTGCAAAAAATGCTTAAATTAATGTTTAAACTCAAAGAACCACCAAAACCAGACGACGCGGCTGATGCGGTGGCTGTGGCTTTATGCGGCTTAGCGCGCTTATCAACTATTAAATAATTTTACTAAATAAAGCCATCCTAATTAGATGGTTTAAATATTGGCTGAGGACTATCAAACAAACCCAATATATTACTTAAGCTTAGCAAACTTGCGCGAGCCGACTTGTATTACTAACCCAGGCTTGAGACTGATTTCTTCTTGCCAGCTTTTTATAACCTGACTATCAATTTTAACTCCACCTTGTGTAACTAGTCGCCGCGCTTCACCTTTTGACAGAGCTAGTTTTAAATAAACTAAAAGTTCTATAATTGGCATTGTTTTTTTGCCTTTAGGCAAAGCAAATTGTGACATTTGTTCTGGTAATTTGCCCTCTTTGTGAATACTATTGAATTCCTCCTCGGCCGCCTCAGATGGTTTAACTCCATGATATATAGCCACTATAGTGCTCGCAAGTTGTTCTTTATATTTTTTAGGATTTTCATCAGCCTTTAAAGCCTTAATAATTGATGTAATTTCATTTGTTGAAACATCTGTACATGCTTCAAAATAAGGAATAATAAGTTCATCTTTAATACTCATCACTTTGCCGTACATATCATCAGCTGTATCGGTAAGATAAATACAGTTACCATATGTCTTACTCATCTTGCGACCATCTGTCCCCTCTAAAATTTTTGTAGTCAACACAAACTTATCGCGTTTACCATAAGCCTGCTGCAAGGTTCGACCAGCTAGCATGTTGAATAATTGATCATTACCACCAAGCTCACAATCGACATCAAGTACCACGGAATCCCAACCAACCATTAATGGGTACAAAAATTCTTGCAAACCAATTTCTCGTGGGGCTTCTGAAACAAAAAATACGTTACTGTTCTCTATTGCAGTAATTTTTCTACATAATGGACATATAGTACTATTGCTGATAAGTTTGGGGATTTGTGTCGGAGAAAACTGTATAGGAGAAGTAAAGTCCTTACCACAATTCCTACATTTGACCATTACAATATTCTTCGCATACATTTCCCGTTTCAGCATTTGTTGTACTGAAAACTTGCTCGCTAGTTCGGCCACATCTTTAAACCTTAGTTTACTCAACCATTCGTGGTTGTACCTAAGTTCGACTTTAGTAAAATCCAACACGAGCGAGGCTTGTTTTTTATAGGTAGCAAAATTCTCCCTTACTTGCTTCTCGGTAAGCGGCTCACGTGTGGTGTTTTGTCCCGAAGGATCCCCAATCATAGCTGTAAAACTACCAACAACAAGAATAACCTCGTGGCCAAGGTCAGCAAAAGCTTTGAGCTTACGTAGTGGCACCGCATGCCCTAAATGTAATTTACTACCAGTTGGATCAATACCAAAATAAACTCTTAATCTTTTGCCTGAATTAAACCTACTTTCGGCCAATTCGCGGGGGACAATATCCTCTACACTACGTGTAAGCAATTCTTTTATGCGATCTTTATCAATATTAACTTTAGGCATAAATTACCAATTTATTGTACCATATAATAGCAAGGTTATTTAACTTATGCCTATACATCATTTTGACTATCATAAATCGCCCCAGCAAAAACGCTGGCACGAACACAACCTTCATATAAGGAAAAAACGCCTAAAACTAAGGAGTTGGGGCTGGCTTTTGGCTACTTTGTTTTTAACCGGTAGTTTAATAATGGTAGGGCTTTTTGCTTGGGCCAGCCGCGACCTGCCCACTCCTGAAGGCATTGCTAGACGTGTAGTGCCCTTAAGCACTAAAATTTATGACCGCACTGGGGTAACAGTGCTTTATGATATTCACGGCTCAGAACGCCGTACGGCCGTAGGACTAAAAGACATACCGGATTATCTTAAATGGGCCACCATTACCGCTGAAGATAGAACTTTTTATACCCACAGTGGTTTTAAATTTACCTCTATGTTGCGCGCTTTGTTTGTAGATTTAGTTCAAGGTGGAAAATTGCAAGGCGGTTCTACTATAACACAACAATTTATTAAAAATGCCATCGTTGGTGGAGAAAAATCCTATTTGCGTAAAATAAAAGAACTTATTTTGGCTTATCAAATTGAAAAAAAATTCTCCAAAGACGAAATATTGAAACTTTATCTAAACGAAATTCCTTACGGCTCCAATGCTTATGGTGTGGAGGCGGCGGCTCAAACTTTTTTTGGAAAACCAGCGCACGATCTTAATTTATCGGAAAGTACTCTTTTGGCTTCTTTGCCTAAGGCTACTAATTATTATTCACCTTGGGGCAGCCACCGCGATGAACTTATTGCTAGGCAACACTACATAATAGACGCCATGGTAGAGTTGGGTTATATAAAAGAAGCCGAGGCAGTTAGTGCTAAAAAATTTGAACTTAAATTTCAGGCGCACCGTGAAAATATCACTGCTCCACATTTTGTTTTTTATATTAAAGAATTGTTGGCTGAAAAATATGGAGAGCGTACTGTTGAACAAGGTGGTTTAAAAATAATTACCACACTGGATTTAGACAAACAAAAAATGGCTGAGGAATCTATTACTGCTAGCGCTAAAAAGAATTTAAGTTTTAATGCCGCTAACGCCAGCTTGGTGGCGCTAGATGTTCCTACTAACCAAATTCTAGCTATGGTCGGCTCACGTGATTATTTTGACGACAAAATAGCAGGACAAGTAAATGTGTCCACTAGGCCCCGCCAACCTGGTTCATCTTTTAAACCTATTGTTTACGCTACTGCTTTTAGCGAAGGGTTTACTCCAGAAACTATTTTATTTGATGTGGTTACAAATTTTAAAACCGATACTAAAGATTACACCCCGCACGATTACGATGACAAAGAAAGGGGACCGCTTAGTTTAAGACAAGCGCTTGCTGGATCGCTTAACATACCAGCTGTAAAACTTTTATACCTTACGGGAATTGACCGCGTATTAGAAACTGCACAAAAGCTGGGTTACACCACGCTTAATGACCGTAGCCGCTTTGGTCTTTCTTTAGTTTTGGGTGGTGCGGAAGTTAGCCTACTTGAACACACTTCAACCTATGCTACTTTTGCGCGCGAGGGTATAACCAAGCCTGTTATTGGAATTTTAAAAGTGGAGGATTCCCAAGGGAATACGTTGGAAGAATACAAAGAGCAGGTTGGGGAAAGGGTTTTAAGTGAACAAACCACACGTACACTAACTAATGTTTTGTCTGACAACCAAGCCCGTAGTTTTATTTTTGGCGCGCAAAATTATCTTACCTTGCCGGATCGATTGGTGGCTGCCAAAACAGGCACTACTAATGACTTTCGCGATGCTTGGACCTTGGGGTACACCTCACAATTAGCTGTTGGGGTATGGGTTGGTAATAGTAATAACACAGAAATGAAAAAAGGAGCCGACGGATCTGTTTTAGCTGCGCCAATTTGGCAAGACTTTTTTAAACGAGCTAATAAGAATTTGCCAGTACAAGAGTTTATCTCCCCTGAATTACAGTCGGGTAATAAACCAATTTTAAATGGGCAATTGGGCGAGTTGATAACGCTTGATAAATTAACTGGCAAGCGCGCCACCGATTTAACCCCTGAAGACTACCGTGTTTCTAAAATATTTAAACAATATCACACTATTTTGCGCTACATAACGCCGGGAGACCCCTTGGGCGCAACACCACAAAATCCAGAGCAAGATCCCCAATATGCTAATTGGGAAACGGCGGTGCGTAATTGGGCCGAAGTACACGGCTTATATGACGAAAGTGTGCCTAATGAATTTGACGATATTCATACCTCTAATAACCGTCCGGAAATTAATATTGTTTCTCCTGGTAATAATCAAACCGTAACACTAAACCCCTTACCAATCTCGGTGCAAACAAATAGTAGTCGCCCTATTAAACAAGTCCGCTATTTTTTGGATAATCAAGAGGTTGGAATCAGCGATAATTTCCCCTATTCATTATCTTTACCTATAACCACGAATTGGGCTAATGGTTTCCACAATCTAAAAGCAGTTGTTTATGATGATATTGGAAACTATAATAGCTCCAACACAACTTTTAATCTTTTGGTTACGCCATTACCCTCTACCCAACTAGCCTCTTTTGTTAATTTACAAAACAACCAAGAGATAAGTTTTGCCTCTCTACCATATCAAATAAAAATAAAAGTTAATGATCCAACCAAAACCAAACAAATTGATTTGTATGCCACACTTGAGAATGGTGACTCAGAATGGTTGGGAGTTAATACCATACTAAGTGATGAAATATCTTTTAATTGGACCCCAACTAAAATTGGCAACTACAAACTATCTTTAACTATAAAAAATAATTTTAATGCTACAATAGGTGGCCAACAAATAAATATTTCCGTTACTCAATAAACTATTCTTTGTTTAATAAAAACACCCCGTCGCTTTGGCGGGGTGTTTTTATTTTTAGAGACTATTGCCTAATCGGCATAATAATGTAAACGTATCCATTTTCATTATTTGGTTTAAAAACCCCCGGATTCTTAGGCCCCACCGCCTCAAAAACTACCTCTTTGGTTGTTATGGCTTGCAACCCCTCCAATAGATATTGGTAATTAAAAACGATTTCATTTATACCTCCCTCACCAGAAACTAAATTAAATTCTGTGGTATTTTCACCAAGCTGCGTGCTAGTAGAAGAAATTTTTATAATTTTATTTTGTGGGTCAAGGTCTATTTTAACATCATTAATACCAGCGCGTACAAACAAACTAGCTGCTCGCACCGCCCGCAATAACTCATCTTTTAGCACCACAACTTTGGTTACAAAATCTTTGGGTATTATTTGTTGATAGTCGGGATATTGCCCTGACACCAAACGAGAAATAATTTTTGTTTCCCCCAAGCGCCAAAGGGTTTGAGTTTCGTTGTTTATAATCTCCACCTCTGTGCCCCCTTCAACCCCACCCATCACTCGCATTACTTCTTGGGCAGCGCGCAGTGGAATAATAAAATTGTCTAAATTTGTTTTGCCACTAATATTTGGCATTAAACATTCTGCTAAGCGATAACTATCTGTCCCAACAACCACCATTCCTTTGTTGGTGGAGGTAAAATAAACCCCCGCAATTTCTGGTCTGTTTTCGTCTGGATTGATAGCAAAAACAACTTGTGTTAAGGCGCGCTCAAGATCACCAGCTGTGGTGGTTATTCCGCCACCTCCGCCTAATTCTGGGATAACTGGAAATTCGTCTGCCACAGTACCACGAATTGTGGTGTGGTGTTTACCGCAAACCAATACCAAATCTGTTCCTTTTAATTCAATATCTACGTGCTCTTTGGGGAAAAGCGAGACAGACTCTGTAATAAGTCTGGCGTTAATTGCCACTGCGCCCTCTTGCTCAATTTTACCACGCACCATTGTCACCACCGCCACCTCAAGATTAGTAGCCACCAACTCCAATCCTGTTTTTGTGGTACGAAGTAAAATATTACTCAAAATTGGGAGAGTCGCATTACGGTTAGCCACATGCGCCACAACACTTAAACCATTATATAAATTTTCTTGTGTACATGATAGTTTCATAGTAGTAGTTGGTGTGGAAAAGTTAATAAGTTAATTTAATGAAGTTTAAATGGGTGTTTTTGTAGTTTTGTTTGGTGGATAATTTGTAGTTAAATAATTTCTTAGTTGTGTATAATTAACTAGAAATTAGTTATTAACAAGTCGTTGTTTAAGGTTGTGCATATCTTGTCGAAGCTTTTCATCACTCTCTAACTCTCGTGAAATTTTTAAACATGCGTGCATAACAGTAGTGTGGTCTCTTCCACCCAAATCTTGTCCAATAGAGGGGAAAGAAGCCTTCATTTCTTCGCGCATTAAATACATGGCGGCTTGCCGAGGTGCAACTAAATGTTTTTTTCTACTAGCACCCAACAAGTCATCCATTTTTATTTCATAATATTCAGCCACTGCCGACAATAAACGCTTACTAGTAAGTGATTTGTTATAACCAGCGGCGAGTTGTAGGCCATTAAGTAACTCTTTAATAGATTCCAGGGTTGGTGGCTTGTTATTTAGTTGGTGGTAGGCAACAACCCTGTTTAGTGCACCCTCTAATTCGCGTATATTATTTTGAATAACAGAAGCTAAATAGTTAATGAGCTCTTTATCTAGTTGATAGTTTCGTTCTTTGCACTTTGTTTCTAATATTGCTATACGCGTTTCTAGATCAGGGCTAGCAATATCAGCTATCATCCCCCACTCAAAGCGTGAAACAAGCCTATTTTCAAGAGTTTGTATAGCTTTGGGGGGCCTATCGGAGCTCACCACAATTTGTTTATTAGCTTGGTGTAGAGTATTAAAAGTATGAAAAAATTCTTCTTGAGTACCCTCTTTGCCAGCCAAAAATTGAACATCATCAACCAAAAGCACATCTACTGAGCGGTAAGTTGATTTAAATCGTTCAATTTTACCACTGCCAATAGCTTGAATAAACTCGGTGGTAAATTTTTCACACGGCACGTATAAAACTTTTTTCCCCGGGGTTTGTTTTAAAATTTCATGGCCAATAGCTTGCATTAAATGGGTTTTACCAAGGCCTGCCCCACCATAAAGAAACAAAGGATTGTAGGTTTGCCCGGGATTTTGTGCCACAGCCAAAGCTGCCGCTCGAGCCAACTCGTTGTTTTTTCCAACAATAAAAGAATCAAAAATATATCTTGGGTTTAATCCAAAATTATTATTTGTTTCCGTAGAATTTTTATTATAAACAGGTTGGGGGGTAGAAAAAGTTTGAGCGAGTGGAGTAGAAACTGTTTCTACACGATAATCAATTTGCTTAATAGTGCCACCGATAATGTTTTGTAAAGCTTTGATAATAAAACTGTGATATTTTTTTTCTAACCAAGCTTTGGTAAAAGCGTTTGGTACAGCTACCACCACAAACCCATCGCTAAAAGAAATAATACTGGTATTTTTAAACCAAGTAGTAAAATTAGCCTTACTGATTAAAAGTTCAAGTTCGCCTAGCGCTGAACGCCAGAGTTCTTCGTTTGTCATGATAGTTTGTGGTTACAAGCTTTATAATAATAACCCTAAAAAGCTTTAAACGAAATCTGTTATTTTGATTAATTTGTTTATAAACTGTTGATGAAGTGTGGATATTATATACAAAAACAAAACCTTTGACCAACCCACATTCTTTTGGTATAGTAAGATGGCCTATAATTTAAAATTTGAATTAATTTTTTAAATAGTTTATGCCTAAAAGAACTTATCAACCTAAAAAATCACATCGCGCTAAACGCCATGGTTTTAGAGCGCGTCAATCTACCCCCACCGGCCGCCGAGTACTCGCCCGTCGTCGTCGAAAAGGTCGTCGCAGTTTGACGGTTTAAGATTATGTTGGGGCGCGGCTGGCGGCTTACTACTACCAAGGAATATAGCTTGGTTTATCGCCGCGGCCGTAGGGTTAGGGCCAGTGGATTTACTTTTTATTATCTACTCACCAACATTGCTCAACATACTCGTTTAGGAGTAGTAGTATCGAACAAAGTGGCAAATAAGGCCAACAAACGTAATTTATACAAAAGAAGGTTGTGGGCGGCCTTTGCTGAGTTTAAAAAGCAAATTTTTACTAAAGGATATGATCTAGTTTTGGTGGCCCATCCCACTATCAAACAGTATGATTATCAGGATATTTTAAAAGAGGTTAAACGAGTATTAAGTTTTATTACCCCTCATGTTGTTAATAAAAACACCACAAAATAAGAGTTTTTTGGCTAAGATTAGCCAAGTTTTAAGCAAATTAACCATTTGGTTTATTTTGGTTTATCAAAAAACTATTTCTCCTGACCATAGTTTTATTGGCAGGTTTTTCCCTAAAATTGGCTGTAAATATTATCCTTCTTGTTCAGAATATACCAAACAAGCTATTCAACAGTACGGCGTTGTTAAGGGCGGCGGCTTGGGAATAATTAGAGTTTTAAAATGTAATCCCGCTACTCAAGGCGGCTTTGATCCTTTAATTTAATATATGGGTACAATTTGGAGCACTATATTTTATCAGCCACTATTTAACCTGTTGGTTTTTATTTATAATTTAGTGGGAGATATGGGCGTGGCCATTATTCTTCTCACCCTTATTTTAAAGGGAATTCTTTATCCTTTTTCTCAAAAATCAGTTAAGGCTCAAAAAGCTCTACAACAACTTCAACCCAAAATAGAAGCCTTAAAAGTCAAGTTTAAGGGCCAAAAAGATGTAATGGCCAAGGAGTTAATGGCTCTTTATCAACAAGAAAAAATAAGCCCACTTTCTTCTTGTTTGCCGCTTTTGGTGCAATTACCGTTTTTAATTGCCCTTTATCAGGTATTCAGAAGTGGGCTTGGCTCGAGTGATAGTTTGAGTATTTTATATCCGTTTATTAATAATCCCGGGCAATTATCGCACTTTTTCTTTGGTTTTTGGGACCTACTCAAACCAAATTGGCCTTTGGCTGTGGTAACTGGTTTAGCTCAATATTGGCAGTCTAAAATGTTAATTACTACCAAACCAGCTGTTACAACACCAGGTTCTAAAGACGAGGGTATGGCCTCAATGATGAACAAACAAATGCTTTATATGATGCCAGTTATTACAGTTGTTTTTGGAGTTACCTTACCCAGCGGCTTAATTATTTATTGGCTCGTAAACATTTTGTTTACCATTGGCCAGCAATATTTAGCTTTTCGTAAACATGATTCCAAGCCTGCTTTGCCATAATTTACCTGTTTATACTAAAAGCGGCCGCTATCTTGGCAGGATAGTGGAAGTGGAGGTTGATGCCTTGGCGCGCACGGTGGTTTATTACCACGTGGCGCCATTTTTTGTACTGGCGCGCTTGTGGTGCAAGCGATTATTAATAAGTCCAAACCAGGTGATTAGTCTTTCTAAAAGTTGTATGGTGGTGGAAGATATTAAACCAGATAAAGTTTCTGAGGTTGCGCCCAAATTAGTTTCTGAAGCGTCGTAAAATGAAACTCCTTATTAGTGTTTTGAATTCCCCACAGAAAGCGTACTTGGCATTGACTTTTTAGTTATACAGGTGTAAGGTTTTGTTAAATAAATAATATAAAAAATAAATAAAATTTTAAAATAGTTTCTTTGAAAGGAGAGTTAGTAAATTGACAAATACACAAATAGATTCACAAAAACAGAACATAAAAGAATCTCTAGCAGAGAGGGTAGCTGCCTTGAAGACAGGTTATCCTGCTATGTTCGACCATCCAGGACAGAAGCCAAACGAAATTTGTATAAGTGTACAAATAGTTGAAGCTGCCTTTGTAAATGCATCGATTTATAGTCAGAATGGTTGTCCGAGCGCAAGGTTAGGGGAGACTTGTATGGGTGATATAGAGGGGCAGGGTAAATTATTATGCCAACCAATCTTTATCGACGCGGCAGAATTTTTTGCAGCCGAAGATAAAGCAGTGGCTGAAAAAAATAGTAAAGTTATTCAAAAATCCAAAATCAACAATAATTTATTACACATCTCGTAATTGTTAATAAAAGGACGATTTGTATAGCGTCCTTTTTATATTTCCACCCGTTGATGAGCGTGCTTGATTGGTTTTTATTAAATAATGTTGAGGTATTTTTAATATACAAAAACAGGCTTATCATAGCCTGTTAAAATAGTTACAAAACAGTAATTAAAACAACCGTTTTTTGCCGACGATTATTTTAAGATGTTCTGAGGCAACCGTAATAGTAACCGGTGTTTTTATAACTTTATAACCATCTACAGTTAACAGCATTTCATCACTACCGGAACTTATTTTAAGAGTTTTGGTAGGAATAAAACTTGGGAGCGAGGCCTGTGATTTATTCATCTGCCACCAGTGTTTTTTGACTATTGGCTGGAGGATTGTTTCCAAAGAATCGCTTTGAGGATTAACAAATCCTTGCTCAATATTATCTGCCTGATCAAGATTGCATACTTTAATATCGTGAGGTGTGGTTAAATTTAGTTTATAAATACGGTTTTGATTTTCGCATTCTATAAGCGGCGTACCTTGCCCCACAATTGATTGAATAAAAAATTGGTTATTTACTTTTCCTAAAGAAATTTGTTCCACAATGCGACTGGAGAGTACGTGGCAAGCAAGTAGCCCCACTGGAATCCCCAAAAGTTTTGCGATATTTTGTTTGTCTTGCCCCAAAGGAACAAAACCAAGAGTTACGGTTTTGTGTTTGGCGAGTACTTCTGCCACTCGACTTAAAGTTGTATCGTTGCCCACAGCTACCACAGTGTCAGCACCATCGCGTACCGCCGCTTCCACTAAATCGCGCACACTTTTAAGCAGGGTTAATCTTCCAATTTTTCCTTGTATACCAAGATCAGTTAACGTAGATTCTAAACGAATAAGCTGATTCGCGGAAGCGCGATCTTGTAAATAACTATCGTAAAGATAAAAATACGGCATAGATGCCTTTTAAGTTGAAGCAATAAGAAGGTGGCACGACAAAGCAACTAATCTTATTTTCCAACACTAAAATTAATATTTATTCCTGTTCTATTGCAGGCACAGATTTTTTATTACCGCGTCCGCCGGATACTACAGGAGTGGACATGCTTCCCATTTGACAACGACCATCAAGCTGAGCACCCTCGGTTATTACTAAAATTTTTGCTACTACATCACCCTCTATTTTACTGGTGGTGGCAAGTTCTAATTTTTCCTGTACTACCAAGTTTCCTTTAAGTTGACCGGCGATGTGGGCATTGAGTGCTTTTACATTGGCAGTAATGCGGGCGCCTTCCCCCACTGTGAGATTAGCAGTGGTTTCAATTGAACCATTTACCGCGCCTTCAATATGAATATTCCCCTGGCTCGATAATTCTCCCTCCACTTGTACTGATGGGCCGATTATAGTGTCCGCTTCGGTGTGGTTGTCATTTTTGAACATAAAATTGTAAAATTAGGGTTAATAAATATTGATTAGAAAAATCACAACTATTGTAGTATGGTATATATAGTAAGTAAAGCCCTGCCAAAGGGCAAAGGAATATTATATGGAACAAAACAAAGTATCATCCCACCTAAAACACGACCTAATTACCTTAGGTATATTAGTAGTAGTTGTAGCGAGTATTTTGGGAGGGTTGGCTTATTGGGAGCACCAAAATGGTGGTTTTAGCAGGCTTGCTGCCAATACGCTTGACTCCTTAACTCGTTAACAATTAGTCTATTTAGGAGCAAGAACACTAATTTAATAAATTCGCTTTGAGCACAGTTGGGAAGCGAAAGTGTCTTTGCGCCCCCACAGTTTCCTTCTATACTCTCATTACACTCGAGCTCCGGCGGACAAGCAAACATCAACTAAAGTATTGCTCGCCCACCGAAGCTCTGGTGCTATCCAGAGCGTAGTTGGGCCCCCATAGCTCAATGGATAGAGCCCTGCACCAGTCCCACTTTGTGAGGGGACGGTACAGGGTATAAACAATCCCGTTATGCCCCCGTAGTTCAATGGATAGAACAGTGGACTCCTAAGCCACTGATGGCCGTTCAATTCGGCCCGGGGGTACCATGCACCAGTCTCTAGCGCCGGTGCATGGCAAGCCAAGATTTAAGGGTGTTAGATATGGGTACCAAAGTAAAGATGTTGGTTCGACTTGCCCTAAAGTTGAACCAAAAGTGAATACTTTGGGGTTCCTACTGGGGGCAAATGGGCCAGTAGCTTCCCCCTTCGGCGGACAAGCAGTTGGTACCTGCCTGCCGGTAGGCAGGGAACGCAGCATTCGCACCCGCCTGCCAGAACGTGGGGATATAGCTCAGTTGGTAGAGCGTCGCATTCGCATTGCGAAGGTCGGGGGTTCGACTCCCCCTATCTCCACCAAATCCACTATAAATTACACACATCTACCGCATCTATATGAGTACCGAAGAAAAAGACATATATTTTATTGCAGTAAAAGTTTTCCTGGAAAAAGACGGTAAATTGTTGATATTGAAAGATAATTTTGGAGATTGGGATTTACCAGGTGGAAGAATAAAGAAAAATGAATTTAATACTCCGCTTGACCTAATTATCAAGCGAAAAATGTCCGAGGAATTGGGTAATAATATTCAA
>JAGVEX010000002.1 GCA_020057885.1 bacterium | reverse complement strand
ATAATAGCATATCATCACTTTGTCTTGGCACCGATATCATATTCCACCCTTTTTTTACGGGGTAGTATTCTGCGTTTGGCGAATATTCACCAAAGTTTAATACCCAAGCTAACGTGTCGCCAACAGTAATGGTTGTTTCGGGAGTAGTGGCTATCCAACCGCCAGTTTTTGTCTCTGGATAAACAGTATATATTCCACGTGGAACGGCAGAAAAAATGTAGTAGCCATTTATATCTGTGATAACGGAATCAGTGTTAGTGCCTGCCAAATACATTTTCCAATTATACAGGCCTTCTTCACCTGTATCTTTAGTACCATTTTGATTCTTGTCATGAAATACCACGCCTTCTATTTCACCAAGCTCACCGCCGTCGTAGAACATTACCCACTGGCCATCAAGTTTCACGTGAAACGCATCAAAATCAGTTGTTTGTTCCTTAAATTCACTAGTCCATGGATGATATATTTCTACTATTGATAATGAATCAAATCTTGATAAAGTTCCAGATCCTAACTCAAGAATAGCATAACCCCAAGGCCCATCGCTAAGAGTTACGAATTCGCTAGAAATAGTAGTATCCTTATGATGAAGTGATACTTTAACTCTGCAGGCCATTAACCAAGGATGTATAGCAGATCTAATCGCCAATTTAAGTATTCCTTGAAACGGTACATCAAACCCGCCTTTACCCCAAACCACTTGGTTTGACACATTGTCACCCAAAAATTTGGTTCTAACAAACCAATTTCCTTGAGCCGCGCCAGCGCTGTCACTTATGTACAGCGTGTCGTAGGTCATACTGGAAAATTCTCTGTTCCAGCCATCTTGCGCCTGCGTATAAGAAGCATTAGATATAATCACGATTAATATCGCGACTGCAATATATGAGTTTTTAAGTTTCATTGTTTTCTCCTTTCAGGAGTTTTGTTTTACATATGTTGTTTTTATTTTTGATTTAGCGGGATAGGTGAATTTTGAATTACGAATCAAGAATTGAAAATACAATATCACAATTCAGTATTCAATATTCATAATTCCAATAGCTTCCTCTACCATGCTAAAACAAAAAATGCGTGTTTATGAAATAGCTGTTTTTAATGCTTTCTATACTTCTATTGTATACCAAATTTAATTATTCTTAACATTAAAATATAGTCCAAAACTCCATTTTTGTCAATACCTTGCCTACCAGCAGATAGGGTTTTATACCAAAATTGGCTAATTAAAGCCAAAATTAAATAGATCCTAAAATCCTCCTTCGTAAAACTACGGCGGGCAGGTGAATTCAGGGTGACAAAATTTCCAAATTCATTATTCGTGCTTCGTGATTCACAATTCATCACAATTGCTTATAGCTTTTGGCAATACAGACCAGCAGCACTATTATCCATCCCCAATTTAACTCCCACCATAGAACTATGTCCAAACTGTAACTAAACCACAAGCAAGCTTGACAAACAAAATAATTACTGTAAAAATGATAGTGTTTCTTTTAAATAATCCATATATAATAGAAATAATAGCAAAAAACTAAAAATCACATCTAATTAAAATTGTCTACTTTTAAACAACGAGGTTATCTATGCTATGTAATCATGAATCACCACAAGAATGCCGTCGTAATAACTGTCCTCGGTTTTTTAATCTAGCCAGCAAAGAAAAATTTGTAAAAATATGGTTATGCTGGTTTAAATTAGTGTTTAAAGGAATATTAAACAGAGTGTAAAAACCAAAACTTAAACACTAAATGGGGCCGATTAATTAAACTAAATCGGCTCTTTTTTATTTTCCTAAATTCCAGCTTCCAAATTCTATCACAGTTTTTGACAATATACACCAAAAAACTCTTGACCAACCAATAATATAATATTATAATTAAGGCAAAGAAAAAAGATATAATATAAATATAAATTACAGCAAAATCAAACTGAGAAAGGAGAAAAACATGAAAAAGCGTCTTAATAACGCCCAGCTAACTATACTGCAAAGAAACAGTAACATGAAAGCTACGATGAATTATGACAACGAGTAAAGAGCTGGAAAAAACATAGGGCATTGTTATAGACTTAGCAATGCCCTTCCTTATAAACAACAACTAATAACCTTAAACATCAAAAACAAAAAGGAGATGATTAATAATGTTCTTAAAATTAAAAGATAATTTTCGGCCAATTGCCCATGATGACTATTTTGAGCTCTTTGACAATACTACCATAACTGAATACCGCCTTGACGAACAGCAATATGATCTACTTCTCTCCATCAATGGCACTAAATCTCAAGAAGAAATTCTGAGTGATTATGATGAAACAAGCAAGCCAATTGTAAAGACATTTCTTGTTGAGCTAGAAAGTATTGGGGCTTTGAAAAAATTAGAAAAAACACACCCGCGTAATTTTCCTTTAAATCAACCTACACCATACCTTGAAGCGATCTTATGGGATATTACTTCGCTTTGTAATTTAGAGTGTGCTCATTGTTATGTAAGCGAATATTATAATGAGGCCAGGGGTAGTGACTTATCAACCGATGAGGTATATGCAGTTATAGATGAAATGGAATCAATGAATGTACGTGATGTTTCACTGACCGGTGGCGAGCCTTTTATGCGGAAAGATATACAAAAAATTATTAAATTAGTCTATAATGACACAAAATCTGTGGAACATTGGTTACTGATGAGTAAAATATTGCCCAATATTAGCCAAAATTGGTTTTTCGTTGTTCCACGGGGCTTGACAAAAAACCCATTTTAACCTAGAATATAATGTTAGGAATAATTAAATTATGGTATACAATAGAAGCAGGTATTAAATCCAAAGCTCAAAATCCAAATGTCAAATAAAATAAATAGAGACTAAAAAAGTACTTTTAAACAAACGCATTTTTGCTTTAGCAAGATAGCTGAAGCTATCGGAATCGTGAATACCGAATACTGAATTATGATATTGCATTTCTAATTCATGATTCTTGATTCATAATTCAAAATTCATCTACCTTGCTAAATCAAAAATAAAAAACAATTAAAAAACATCCCGTAAAATCCTAACGGACCACGGGACACAACATCTCTCTGAAAGGAGAATTAACAATGAACTTTAAAAAATTAAATATCGTGATCGCGATGTTAATCGCGATTATATTTACTGTTGATGCTTATGCACAACAAGGTGGTTGGAATAAAGAATTTTCCAGCATGAATTCTGATACTCTATATATTGATACCACTGGCGGAGCGGCTCAGGGAAATTATTTTGTCCGCACCAAATTTTTAGGTGACAATGTATCAGACCAAGTAGTTTGGTCAAAGGGCGGTTTTGATGTGCCATTTGAAGGAACACTTAAATTAAGCATGAGAACTTCCGAACAAATAATAGGAATGGCTACCAGACTTCAAGTATTGCTTCATCATAAAGACACCACTATTTTTGGCTTATTAGCAACTTTTGCCAATAATCAATGGGGTCAGCCAGTTTGGAGTGATTGGTCTGGAACTTTATCAGCATTTGATTCGTTATCAATAGTAGAAACATATGACCCAGACTCGTGGGTTTTTAAACAAGCAACCAATGATATTGATAATTTTCAAGTAAAACTTGATGGGGAGTGGGTTATGTTCTACGACGGCGGTGAGCTTGGTAAAGTGGAAGGGGTAGTTTTCTACGATAAGAATCAAAATGGCACTAAAGATACAGATGAAGAGGGCCTACATAATTGGAAAATGTATCTTGAAGATACTAGCGCTGATTCTGTTATCACAGATATGAATGGCTATTATATTTTTCCTCGAGTTCCACGTGGAACTTATACTCTGCGTGCCCAAACTAAAAACTTTTGGAGCGCTACCACTCCAGCAGAAAGTGTAATAACTATCAGTACTGAAACAATGAATCACTTGGTAAATTTTGGCGAATACACTGATAGTAGCGGTTACTATCATGTGAATGCTGGATGGAACATAGTCTCGGTGCCAAGAAAATCTGGTGATATGAGCAAAACTGCTCTATTTCCTAGCGCAATATCATCAGCTTACGCTTATGAGGGTGTCTACGTGACTAAAGATACGCTGGTTTGTGGCGTGGGCTATTGGCTAAAATTCAGCCAAGAACAGGATGTTCTGATAACTGGAGCGCCGATTACGAATGACACCACTATTGTGGTGCATGAAGGCTGGAATATGATTGGGTCGCTGACACAAAGCATAACAGTGACTAATATTATTGGTATTCCGGTGGGAATGATAACCTCTTTCTTGTTTGGATATCAAACAAGCTATGTGATAACCGACAGCCTATACCCGGGGAGAGGTTATTGGATAAAAACGGATCAGGATGGCGAACTTTCATTAAGTATAGCGCCTCCACCCGCTAATTACCCACTCTTTGCCACTGGCTTCCGGGGTGAATTACCACCACCAGCACCGGATGGTGAACAAGACCCCTCGACAATGCTCAGGGTTCCAAATGAATTTCATTTGGAACAAAATTATCCGAATCCGTTTAATCCGGTGACAACGATTGAATACCGAATCCCCGAACCAGAGCCTACGGCACGGTACGGGGCAGGCATGAATTATGAATCACGAGTACGTTTATCGGTGTACAACCTGTTGGGGCAAGAAATTGCCGTATTAGTAGATGAGACTAAGGAAGCTGGGACTTACCGAGTGAATTGGAACGCACCGCAAGTGCCAAGTGGAATATACTTTTATCAGCTGAAAGCTGGTAACTATACTGCAACAAAAAAAATGGTTTTAATGAAATAAAACCAAGCAAACAATATAAAAAAAATAAAGCCGATACCTGAACAGTATCGGCTCTTTTATTTACTATAAATACATCCTGAACTGAATGTTTGTAAGTGTAGGAACGGGAATTCATCGTCTCAATGTAAAAGACATCGCTCAAATGTATACTTTTATGAAAGATTTGGGTGTAACACAATGGAGAATGGCTGTACCCAAACCAATTGGTAGATTTAGAAAAACAATGTCAACCACTGTCGCCGACTGGAATGATATACTAGAAGCATATCGTAAGCTGATAGATATCCATCTTAGTGAAATAAAACTAGAGGATGGAAAGATAAAGGCTCCTATTAACATTGAGATCGAGCAGGTATTCCGAACTGAACTCGTTGTAAAAACAATGAATAGTTTTAAAGAAAGCGACCTTACGTGTTTTTACCATAAAAATCGCTGCTCTTTAAAAGCCAACGGTGATATTGTACCTTGTGGGTACTTTGATGATCTAATAACAGGTAATGTACGTCAAGACGGATTAAAACGTGCGTGGGAAAGTAACTCTATGCAACAAATTAAACAACTTCGTATTTCAGACGTAGTCGATTGTCGGGGTTGTGTGCTACGCCACCAATGTGGTACAGGATGCAGGGCTGTAGCTAAACATATCTACAATACAAACACCGCTAAAGATCCTTACGCTTGCTATCAAGCCCCTTTCCTAAGAGATATAGTAGTACCATTATTTAAAAAATATGGATTCACGCTCAAACTGTCAGAAGAATGCAATGAATTTGCCGATTGGTCCATTATAGAACAGTAAGTGTTATAAAAAATAGAACCAAAAGTACTGGAAAAAACCAGTACTTTTTTATTTATAAACAAATATATATCCGAGTATGTAATATTTTTGATTTATCACTCCTTTTTAGCCAAAATAATCATTCTTAATGATGTTTTGGAATGAAAAATGTTTTTTAAATTATAATCTCCAAACACCTTAATAATTCGCAAATTCACTTTTTTTAGCTCTCCTTGTATCTCTTTTAAATCATATAAACGTAAAAATGTGGAAATAGAAACTTGCCTCGTCTTGTTACGATCTCTTTCTAAAATAATTATCTTATTTTTAAGCAAATTTCTATTTTTATCAAACGAACGTACTTCTAGTACGCTTGCAGAGCCAATGGTATTAATCTTTTTCTTTGCAATTTTGTGAGTAGTCCAATATTTATTTGGTAAATCAAGTAATAAATATCCACTTTGTTTAAGTGAATAACTAATACTCTTAAGTGTTTGCAGATTACCATTGTCGTTAAAGTACCCAAAAGAAGTATACATACAAATCACGCTTTCAAATTTATTTCTAAATGGTAGCGACCGCATATCGCCCTGTACTAATTTTAATTGCACACCATTTTTTTTACTTGCCTGCCGAGCGAGTTTTAAAAATTCGTTATTAAAATCTAATCCCGTTACTACAAACCCTTGTTTTGCTAATTTAACAGCGTGGCGCCCGGTACCACAGGCTAAATCTAAAACATGAGCCCCATATGGTAATGTTAACGTATCGCTAATGAATTTTACCTCGCGTTTAATTTTCTCCTTTGTGTCCCTTCCAGAAAAATAAGGGAGATAAAATTTTGTGAAAAAATCTTTATACCAATAAGAGTGCTTATGGTTCATATAGTAACAATCAGATATTCGCCTACCTGCCACAGGCTCTGGTTCGAGGATTCATGCTTCGTGATTCACAATTCATAATAATTTTTTACAGCTTTTGACAATATAGACCGGTAACTTTACCCACCCCATTTGTAAAAACTCCAACCATAAATTCTCCTTTGGGGCAAGAGGAGGTACTCCCCCCAGAAGTAAATTGGATTAAACCATTGCCAGCTTCAGAATTATCACTTGGGCTTCCACCCTCCGACCCGCCCCAAATATTTTCACCTGCTTTAATATCTTTATTTGCTATTATGTTACCGCCAATACTTTGGATGTCATAAATTATTAATACACTATTACCATTGCCTACCGCCAATGTAATCTCCCCTACCGTATATACACCATTAAGCTGAGGGGTGATAATAAATTTCTTAAAGGCCTCCCAAGTTACGCCACTATTACGGCTTTGCATAATTTCTCCATTTTTACCTACCGCACGCAACAAACTATCTTTACCACCCACCGCCAAAGCGTCAACCCACCAAGAAGGCACTTCGGTAGCGATAGTTGACTTTTTAGAATTATAAACACTAGGAATAACAATTTCAGCCACTTCACCTGAACTGCCTACTACTACCGCATTAGTCGCACTTGTTACCCACACGCCATAAAAATCCCTGGTTGTTGGCGTCGCGCCTGTAAAATAAGTCCACGTACTCCCGGCGTTTGTAGAGTAAACAATCTTGCCATTATCACCAACTGCGATAATGGTATTATTGAAGCCGTGTATCGCCCTATAATTACCAGCAACATTTTGCGCGGCAGAAGCAGTCCAACTTGAACCACTATAGGTAAATTTAGTTATGCCTGCATTGCCCGCGGCCCAAAAATTAGATGCGTCTTTCATCCAAACGCCGTAATTTATAGTATTAAACGTATTACCAATGCCTGACCAGTTCGTTCCACCATCGGTAGAGAGAGCGACAGTAGTACTTTTCCCCACTGCTACTACCGTATTGCTACTACCGCTTACAGCCTTATAATCAACACTAGATGACAAAGAACTAGAAATTACTCCAAGAGTCCATGTTCCTAAAGTTTTAGCGCCAACAACGCCAGTAATAGGCACCCAAGCCAACGCACCTGTTTGTCCGACAACTATAAACCTACTATCATTACCCCACACGCCAAAAAGACCAGTGGTAGAAAGCTGATTTGTATTCCATTCCTCTAAATTAATACGATCATAGCCTGTTACGTGTCTGGCGGTTTGACCATCGTTACCCACTAACGACAAAAACTCAGAGGTTGAATTAGAGGTTGAACTATAAGAATCACTGCCAAAAGCCGCTTGCCATAAATACCCACCACTACTAGTCCAATTATAATCTCTATAAGATGTAAGGTCGCCAATGCTTACAGTGTCTACAGCGACGCTACTTAATCTATTAACATATATATGATAAGAACTTCCTGTTGTTAAATAATAGTTACCGCCACTGGCAACCGGGGTTAAGAAAGGACGAATATCATTGGTTGCATATATTGAAGGCGCCAGACCTGTTTTGAAAGTTGCAAAACGATCGGTGGAATAAAAATAACAACCGCCTAAATTACTTACTGCTACCATTAAACTATTATTAGCAGTAGTTAAAATATAATCTGGCCAATGACTTGGGGATTTAAACACGCAATTATAAGAAGTATTGGTAGCTCTGGTACATTTACTTAGGCCATACGTGCCAACCAAAATCAATTCATCGTTAGTATCTGAAACCCAACCATGTCTTATCCCATTTAAACCGCTATTATTAAGGGTGATAGATTGTAAAATGCCTTCCTTTGACAGACGATTTATTGTATTTCCAATATTTGTTTTGGGCAAAAAGGCATAATCATTATTACCAAAAACTTTAGCTGCAGCCACTGAGGTTACTGAAATATAAGACCAGCTAGAAAAATTATCAATTAATTTTGCATAAAATGTTTTGCTGCTTTGGGTGCTCACTATCCAATTGCCATCAGGAGATGCCCAACCTATAAAATTCGTATACCCAATAACTGCGTCAGGCAACTGTTTGAAATTCCAGCTTAAGCCCTTATCAGTTGAAACCATTACATATTTTTTTGACCAAACTGCCACTAATAAATCCACATCTCTGGCTTTTACAACATCAACAATGTCTAAACTCTCGCTGGTAATCGGCAAAGAAGAAATGTCGACCTTAATGGTTCCGAGAGCGGTAATATTTTTTAAGGCCATTAGATCTCTGGTAACTTGGATGTCTCCGCCTTGGTTTGTTCCCGCCACATTATTATTTCGTAAAGGACTAGCTTTGTCGTTAGTATCCTCGTAGCCCCAATAATCACTGGCGGCTTTAATCTGGCTAAAATCAGAAATACAATTTTCATCATAACCGTTCGGCACGCATATCTTAGGCGAAACTAAACGACCATCCTTGCCCACATGAACTTCCCAAGTGTCATCGCTAGGTATTAATCTGGGATATGAAGTTGTGACATTATCTACCAGTCGTTCATCTATATTTTGCAACCAATAAGAAGCTCCTGCTAAAGTACTGCAAGAGTCATCAGCATTTAATATACAAAAATCTTTAGCTTGAGCCTGCCCGCTCGAAGTAACAACAAATTGACTATTATAATCATATTCATTTAAAACACTATCCCAAGAAGCTGTTTCTAAATTTACCAAATTGGGTGACGCGTCAACTGGCGCAGCGCCCTCAACTGGACCACTCACACTGCTCGGGCTAATTATCACCCCATAAATTAAATTCTGACTAGTACTAAGCAGTGGCGGATAAACACCAGCAGGCGCTGGATAACCAGGATATCCTAAGGCTAAAGTATGGTTTAAATTGGTAGGGTATAAATATTCGCTACCGCTAGCCCCCCCTTTACTCCACCAGCTCGCCCCCAAATCCTCCC
Source organism: bacterium (assembly GCA_020057885.1). Classification (GTDB taxonomy): domain Bacteria; phylum Patescibacteriota; class Patescibacteriia; order Veblenbacterales; family UBA10138; genus JAGVEX01. Next base: position 1,932 of record JAGVEX010000002.1, on the reverse strand, counting down.
ACGCGCCATTGGCATACGCTCTAAATTTGCCGCTACAGGAATTATAATAAATTGCGCCGTTGGTGGAGCCAACAACAGAAGAAGGATCTGCCTTCAAACAACCAACTTGGGCTTGGGCTGATGCTATGCTAAACGGATCGCCAAAACTTAAATTGCTAAAACGCCCGCCCGATAAAAAAGCCCCGTCGGTTTGGAATAAGCTAAAACCAAAACTGGTTGCCGCCAACAAGGGTAAAACTATCAATAAATTGTAGAAAAAACGACGAGACATAAATATTTAAATCCTAAATAATAATTGAAATAATTAATCTTATTTTTGCGCCAGTGTGAGCTAAAGCGAAGTTGTATTACTGGGCATATCTTAAGTGTAAAATGTAAAAATCAAAGCTTAGCTTTGACCCCGCTCATGAGCGGGGTGGTTACCAAAGTAACCAAATGGAAAATGAAGTTATAGGTGTTGTAGTTACAGATGAATTATGAATAGTGAATGAAGGCAAAAGTTAATTGTTATAATGTTAGAGTAAGAGATAATGACTAATTTCTGATTTATGAATCTAATGTAAGTAACTGCTTAATTTGTGCTTTGAACTCAGGTAGACTAATGGTGACTGTATCCCACACGATAGCCAAGTCTATACCAAAGTAGTGGTGGATGAGAATATTTCGTGTGGCCATAGCCTTGTCCCAAGCAATGTGAGGGTGTTGAGCTTTGAATCCTTCGGGAAGATTTTTGACGGCCTCCCCCATAATCTCTAGCCTTCTCATAATGGCGTCCTGCTTCTCGGGAGACTTGAGCCAAGCTTCTTCGGAAAGGCCGTGCGTATACTCCTCAATAGTAGCAATACTTTCCATAATATGTTTCAAAAATATCTGATGGTCGTTTTTCATAAAATGCGCACTTGCTCTGTTAAGATGCGATCTTTGAGAAGCGGGTGTAGCGAGCGGTAGGTGACGACATCGATGTTTTTACCGAGCGCTTGCTCCAACTTTAGTTGCAAGTCGGCCAGATCAAACAGGCTGGTGCCCCGCGGCACCTCAATCAGGAAATCAATATCACTGCCCTCACTCCCCTCGCCTCGCACATAAGAACCAAACAGCGAGGAGCGGATAACGCCCGCCTGCTGCAAGATGGGCAGGGCAGTATGTTTAATGGCTTCGATGGTGTAGGAACGAGGCATAAATATTTAAATCCTAAATTCTAATTTCTAAATCCTAAATAATAAATTATAAGTTAGTAAGAGTAAGAGATTAGAGTAAGAGGAAGAGCGACTAATAAATTGTAGAAGAAACGACGAGACATGATGGGTTAGTAAGAGTAAGAGATTAGAGTAAGAGAAAGTAAGAGAGATAAAAAATTAAGAATAGTTTTAAATGTTGAATGGTGAATTATGAATCAAGAATTAAGAATATTTTTTGATTTTTTAATAATGCCGCTTAATAACTTCTGATAAATTGCTACTACTAATTTATGAGCTTCCTGCCAAACCGCTGTCACTGCAAATCCCGATATCAATTGGGGTTAGCTGGGATTGACATACAAGGTAAAGGTTACAGCATTGCTAGTGCCGTTGGCAGTATTCACTCTTACCTGGCGGGCTCCAATAGAGAGGCCATAGGTGCTGATCCAGGCAGTAATTTTTATTGCAGAATTAACAGTACAGGAAGTAACTTCAATATCACCAAACTGGCATTCAGCACCGGAGACAAAATTAGTGCCGTTAAGAATAACTTGAGATTCGTAATCAATGTAGCTAGAATTGGGGGTAAGGGAGGTAAGGGTGGGGAGGACAGCGGCATTAACTGTAAAGTTATTAGTAGCAGTAGTAGTACCATCAGCTGTAGTGACAGTCGCTGTACGCAGACCAGTGGTAGCGGTGGCAGAAATAGTAATATTGGCAGTTATGGAAGTGGCGGAGTTGTAAGTACAAGAGT
>JAGVEX010000017.1 GCA_020057885.1 bacterium | reverse complement strand
ATGTTTGCTTTGCCAGCAGTCGCTTTGGCTCAAGTAGAGTCTAACTGGGGTTTTGATAACCTTAATTCTGTAAACTTAGGTACAAACGTGCCTATTGTGGAAACCATTGGTAATATTATTAATATTCTCCTTGGTTTTTTGGGCGTGATTGCAGTAGTTTTGATTCTAATTGCTGGTTTTAAGTGGATGACCTCACAGGGTAATGAAGAGAAAATTGGTGAGGCTAAAAAGCTTATGGGCGCCGGTGTAGTTGGTTTGGTGATTATTTTCGTAGCTTACGCTTTAGCTTACTTCATCATTACACAACTTGCTACCGCTACCCATGCCATATAATTATTTGACTTACTAAAGTAACTGTTGTCAGATGGTAATTTAAGCTTAAAATATCATTTTATACATAAAAAGATGGGTTTTGCCCGTCTTTTTATGTATAAATGGCTACCCCTTGACAGCTTTAAGGCTTTTTTCTATACTAATATAGCTAAGTGGAGTTATCCACAAGGCAAAATAATACTATATGAGTAACACTAAGTCTTTATTAATCTTAAGTGGCCCCCCGAGGGTTTGACTTGTTCTGTCAAAAATAGTTTTTCGGGTCGCTTGAGAAACAAGCGATTTTTTGTTTCTCATAATGCTCTTTAACAATTTGTAAATCAAAGTAAAAATTATAAATTATCAAGCATATAAAAAGTTACAAGAATGATCTATTCATTCTTGTGGTTAAACCGCATTAAGGGCAAATGGTGGATGCCTTGGTATGGAATGACGATGAAGGACGTCGCAGCCTGCGATAAGCTTCGGGGAGGTGGCAAGCAACCTTTGATCCGGAGATTTCCGAATGGGGCAACCCAATCTGATGGAAGATCAGATTATCATTATCTGAATACATAGGGTAATGAAGGTAACCTGGGGAACTGAAACATCCAAGTACCCAGAGGAAAAGAAAACACACGTAACGTGATTTAGTAACTATTAAGCCGCACACAGCTGTTGTGGGTAATAGTTGCTATATCACAGATTCCCGTAGTAGTGGCGAGCGAACCGGGAGCAGCCTAAATCTCATAGGGCTTGAGTTATGCAATGTAGTTGTCTTCGGATAAATACAAAACGTGACTTTAAGGCTCATTCGGCCAATGTTCTATGTGAGGTAGTAAGAAGGTAGCGTCTCAAAGGTGAATGATCTTTGGGGGGAGAATAAATATCGAAACTTTCCTAGTTGAATGGTCTGGAAAGACCAGCCACAGCAGGTGATAGCCCTGTAAGCGAAAGGAGTTTTGAGCTCCTAGTTATTTCTCTTGAGTACCACGAGACCCGTGAAATCTTGTGGGAATCCGGCGCGACTATGCGCTAAGGCTAAATACATTCCATAACCGATAGTGAACTAGTACCGTGAGGGAAAGGTTAAAAGCACCCCGGTGAGGGGGATGAAATAGTATCTGAAACCATTTGCTTACAAGGAGTCAGAGCGCTGACCACTCTAGCGTAGGTTTTTACGCTTATAACTATGAACGAGCAAGACGTATTTCCTATAATGATCTTATAGAGACGATTGTTAAGTTGCGAGTTATAGGCGAACCTGCGCTGGAGTGGTGCGTGATGGCGTGCCTATTGAAGAATGAACCAACGAGTTAGCTGGTAGCAGCGCGATTAAGCCCTAAGGGGCGAAGTCACAGTGAAAGCGAGGCTTACAGGCCGAAATGAGTTTGAAAAGTGGTTTGTCGTCCCGCCTTTTGGCGGGATGACTGTCGCTTTTCTTGCTCAAACGCTACTATCACTAGACCCGAAACCGGGTGAGCTAACCATGACCAGGGTGAAGCACAGGTAAAACTGTGTGGAGGCCCGAACCCACGTGCTGTGCAAAACACGGGGATGAGTTGTGGTTAGAGGAGAAATTCCAATCGAACTCGGTAATAGCTGGTTCTCCTCGAAATAGCTTTAGGGCTAGCCTGTACTATCTGTCCTGATGGTAGAGCACTGAATGGATTTCCGTGGCGCAAGCCTAGGCGATCCAACCAAACTCCGAATGTCAGGAACAGTAAGGTATGGAGTCAGACTATGGGGGCTAAGCTCCATTAGTCAAAAGGGAAACAGCCCATGATCACAAGATAAGGTCCCTAAATCTCAGCTAAGTGTATGAAAGGCGGTCTTGTCGCTCAAACAACCAGGAGGTTGGCTTAGAAGCAGCCATCCTTTAAAGAAAGCGTAATAGCTCACTGGTCAAGCGACTTGGCGCCGAAAATGTACCGGGGCTCAAGCTGAGTACCGAATCTGTGGGATCCCGCCTTTGGCGGGATCGGTAGAGGAGCGTCCTCTGCGCACTGAAGGAGTAGGGGTGACCCGCTCTGGAGTGCAGAGGAGTGCGAATGTTGGTATAAGTAACACAAAGACTGGTGACAACCCAGTCCACCGTAAACCCAAGGTTTCCTGGGCAACGCAAATCGACCCAGGGTGAGGCGGGCCTAAGCCGAGGCCGAAAGGCGTAGGCGATGGAACAGCAGGTTAATATTCCTGCCCTGCCGTAGGGTTCCGATGGGGTGACGTTTTGAGTAAGGTTCTACGTGATTTTGGTTATGCACGTATCTATTTTCATAATGTCGGAAAGGTAAATCCGTTCGACATAAGTTATGGGGGTGGGTGCAGAGAAAGTGGCAACACGGACTCAATAGAACCGGAGACAGAACCAAGAAAAACCTCTAGGGTCAACCTTACGGTATCCGTACCGTAAACCGACACAGGTGGGTGAGGCGAGTAGCCTCAGGTGTACGAGAGAATCCTCGTTTAGGAACTCGGCAATACAACGGCCGTAACTTCGGGATAAAGCCTCCCCAATGAAAATTGGGGCGCAGTAAAAGACGTCAACCGACTGTTTACCAAAAACACAGGTCCCTGCTAAGCCGTAAGGCGATGTATAGGGGCTGATGCCTGGCCAGTGTCAGAACGTTAAGGTGAGAGGTCATTCCGCCGCAAGGCGGAGGCAGCCTTGAACTGAAGCGCTGATGAACGCCGGCGGTAACTATAACCGTCCTAAGGTAGCGAAATCCCTTGTCGGGTAAGTTCCGACCTGCACGAATGGCATAACGAGTTGACGACTGTCTCAACGAGGAACTCGGTGAAATTGCAAGACCCGTGAAGATGCGGGTTACCCACGGCTAGACGAAAAGACCCCGTGAAGCTTTACTACAGCTTGGTATTGAATATTAGAGCCGTTTGCTCAGAATAGGTGGGACACTCTGAAGCCCTGACTCCGGTTGGGGCTGAGTGGCCAGTGAGATACCACCCTAATGTTTTTAGTATTCTAACTTTGTGCCGTTATCCGGCCAAAGGACAGTATCTGGCAGGTAGTTTGACTGGGGCGGTCGCCTCCTAAAATGTAACGGAGGCGTTTACTAAGGTTGGCTAGCTCCCGATGGAAACGGGAGTGGTAGGGCAAACCCATAAGCCAGCTTTACTGCAAGGGCGACAACCCGAGCAGTTGCGAAAGCAGAAGTTAGTGATCCGACGATCCAATATAGGATGGTCGAAGCTCAACGGATAAAAGTTACTCCGGGGATAACAGGCTGATCGCGTCCAAGAGTCCACATCGACGACGCGGTTTGGCACCTTAACATATCGGGGTGCATATAACAGTGATGTTTATCCAAAATCTTTTCGTTTAAATTAATTAAAATTAGATAGGTTACAAAGAGACATAAATTCGGCTTATAACGGTGAACCCGTCACCACGTAAAAGCGTTCGCGCTCACGTGGTCGGCAACACCGTGGGAAGTTCAACCTTCGCTCACCTTTGGTGAGCTTCGGCTGACAGGCGTCCATAAAATAGGATTGCCTGTACGCCGTAGCTTTAGCGGAGGAGTAACCCCGTAACGACTGACCCGAAAGGGGAGATCCCGCCGTTGGTGGGATAATACGCCGACTCTTGCTGTAAAAACTGAGATCATGCGGGTCACGTTCCGATTTATATCGGAATCCGCTACCATCCAGAGCAAGAAGAAGATATAGTCTGCGCCACATGAAAGTGTGGAATAAAGTACGATGTCGGCTCATCGCATCCTGGGGCTGGAGAAGGTCCCAAGGGTTTGGCTGTTCGCCAATTAAAGCGGTACGCGAGCTGGGTTCAGAACGTCGTGAGACAGTTCGGTCTCCTATCTGTCGTGGGCGTGCGAAACTTGAGAAGGCTCTTCCCTAGTACGAGAGGACCGGGAAGGACGAACCTCTAGTGTATCAGTTGGTCTACCAAGGCCATTGCTGAGTAGCTACGTTCGGCACGGATAAACGCTGAAAGCATCTAAGCGTGAAGCCGTCTTCAAGATTAGGTTTCGTTGAGACCCCAAGTAGATTACTTGGTTGATAGGTGGCAGGTGTAAGATCCGTAAGGGTTTTAGCCGAGCCATACTAATCGGTCAATGGTTTAACCGCAAGAATGAGTAGAGAATATAAAATAAAGTAACTTTTAAATTCATGTTTGATATAAAAAAAGACGGCTGGCGCTTGGCGCTGGCGTTAATAATTATTACAGGGGTAGTTGGATTAGTTTTTTATTTTACTCCCCCGGTGTTTTCAGGCCAATGATTGGTTAATGTAAAATTTAAAAATCAAAATTAAAAATTTTCCATTTTGATTTTTGCACTTTAATTTTTTAAGACAGGTTAGACGTTTTGGTGATTTCATAGCTTTGCTAGATCTCGCGTAGCGACGACAAGCACGGTGGTAACACCTCTTCCCCTGCCTACCTTGCCTACCGGCAGGCAGGCATCCCGAACAGAGCCGTTAAGCACCGTAGCGCCGACCCGCCTGCCAAAGTAATAATGTACGATTTACAACTCTGGTGCTCCAAGCGATGGGGTAACACCTCTTCCCATCCCGAACAGAGCCGTTAAGTCCATCAGCGCCGATGATACTCAGACATTAGTCTGTGGGAAAGTAGGCCAGCGCCAGAGTTGTGTACCGTACTAATCACGGCGGGCAGGTGATACTTCCCGATAGATATCGGGATGGGAAAGCGTAAGTCTCGTACCGTCCCTGACTATAATCAGGGCTGGTACTGGGATAGGCCATCGCCAAGACATCTAACCTGTTTTTTGTTTGTTTAAAAAGAATAAGCCCACCAGCGTTAATATTTGGTGGGCCTTGTTTTAATGGGGATGAAGTTATCGTACGGCGAAATATATCGCTAAAGTGATTACGAAAACAATAAACCCCTTCCATCGATAAACAAAGTTTTTCATGTAATTTACCTTTTTTGTGATTGTGTTGTTGTTATTTTTTGTTTTTATATTGACCTTTAATTATATACGTTATGTTATTTTTGTCAATGGTTAGACGGATAATTATTTATAAATTTGGCTAAAATTAGCCGAATTTAATTTTATTGACAATATTATATGATAGTATATGATAATATTATATGGGCAGAAAACAATTAGGCCGCACTAGGCTAACAATTACCTTAAAGCCTGAAATCATCAAAGCGCTTGATAGTGTGATCGACGGCGAACAAATTCGCAATCGTTCACACGCTATTGAGTATTGGCTTACCCAGGCTTTAGTTCCCCAACTTACCAAAGTTTTAATTTTAGCTGGCGGCGAGGGAGTAAATTTTCGTCCCCTAACTTACGAATTACCCAAGGCGCTCATTCCTATAAAAGGCAAACCGCTTTTGGAACATACTTTGGATTTATTAAAAAAATTCGGCTTTACCGATATCATAATTTCTTTGGGGCACTTGGGAAATAAAATTCGCGAACACTTTGGTGATGGCTCACGTTTTGGTGTGCACATTACCTATCTTGAGCAGACTAAAAGTGTTCATGGTACGTCACAACCAGTGCGGCAAGCTAAGGAAGTAATTAATGATAATACTTTTTTATTAATGTATGGTGATGTATTAGCTGATATTGATTTAAAAGATTTATTGAATTTTCACACTAGCCAACACACTGCTGTAACTATGGCTTTAGCCTCAGTAGATAAACCTACCACCTGGGGTATGGCTAATCTTAAAGGTAATAAAATAACTAATTTTACAGAGAAGCCGGTTAAACCGACTTCGTCCTCGCATCTTGTGAATGCCGGTATTTATGTTTGTTCACCTAAAGTATTTGATGACATTACAACAAAGAGTGAACGTTTAGAAAAAGATGTATTCCCCAAACTAGCTGATAACAACCAATTAGCTGGCTATCCTTTTTCTGGGTTTTGGTATGACGTTTCCACACCAGAGGTTTATGAAGAAGTAATTAAAGAATTAAACAAATAGTTTTGTAAATATTCGAAATAACATAAGAAAATAAAAAAGTTTTTTAACAAATATATCAATAACGAAAGGAGAGTGTAATGGAACTCTTAGATTTTTTACGTAGCACTTTTGGTAAAGATGCGCTAATCGAAGAACTCGAAAGTGGGTTTTATTCAAAAGTGATGTTGGTATCACATGGCGATAAAGCAGTTGTGAAGTTGTTTAAGGACAGAGAAGGCATGCGTTTGTCGGTTGATAGTGCGACAATTCTTGGTCGACGTATCAAGACTTACCATGGACTCTTGCGCGATCGCGGGATTGTTGTCCCAGAAAGGCTGGATTGGGTGATCGAGATTGATAGTGTGACTAATCGTCCACACCTTATCTTATTTCAACCATACTGTGGCGTGAGCGCAGGGCGGATACTTTTACAAGGCGATGTTGTAACATGCCGAAAAGTAACAGTTGGTATTCTTAATACTCTGGAGCCCTTATTTGCTACTCTAAATGAGTTAGAAGATCTTGGCATTGATGCTAAGGCTGATAATTTCACTACTTTGGGTGGTCCATATACGTTCGTGGATTTGATTCCACCACGTTATAGTGAAAATGGTAATTTCCTCATCGAATATCCTGAACCAAAAACGGAAGTTGGCCGTTCGTTAGGTAGATGGCGTTACTATAGTCGCGAAGGCGTATTAACTGTGCTGTTAACTCAGTTAGCCAGAATTCAATCTAAACTTTTGTGGGAGTTTGTGGAGGTGATAGAAGAATGGTTGAGTTCTAGGTGTTATCAGAAAGAAGTTGATTATTTACAACAAAGTACACACGAGATTAGCTCAAGTTTGATTGAAAACTCAAAGAATCCCGTTAAGTTACGACTATTCATGTGTGCACTGGCAAGTCGCAATGGTACTTCCCAAACTGAGGTGGATAATTTTTTTAGATTGACTCATTTTGAGGATGTATTATCAGACAAGGTAATTAATAAAGCCCAGCAGCAGTTGATTTCACTCTGCACCAAAATCGTTCATTAGTTTAAAACTAAGTAATCTTGTCTATACGAACTAGGTTGAGTATAATTATTTCTTTGCCTAGTTCTTTTATTTACGTAATCGTTAGGGATTTCCAGTTTTATACTGTATTATCTTTAAAAAATTTTTCCATTCTTCGGTTGTTAAACCAGCATTGCCAAGTTTTTGATCAGGGTGGTGATATGGCCCATGCCAATCTGATCCACCAGTAGCGATAAGTTCAAAGTCTTTTACTATTTTATCGTAGTATGTTTCGTCAGCAGGATTGTGTTTAGGGTGGCGAATTTCTAGACCATCAATTTCATATTTTATTAATTCATCAATGAGGCGATCAACCAATTTTATAGATTCAACTTCATTTTTAATGGAGCGATTCTTAGCTTCACCAGGGTGAGCTAATATGGCGATGCCGTTGGCTTGGTGTATCAGTCTGACTGCTTGTTGTGGACTCATAGCCCAATCTCCGTAAGGAATATGCAGAGCACCACCGGCATTTAACATTTTTGTTGTTTCTGATTTATTCTTACCAGTTTTTTTTTCAATAGCTTTAATTATATCGTATTTGGTTACGTAAGTTCCTAATGGTCTTCGTTTAAATATTTCGTCAAAATTTAAATTTGCCAGTCCAGTTTTTTTACAAGATTCGGCTAATTTCCGTGAGCGTTCGTTATACCCATTTATTGTTTCTCTAAGTCCTTCCTGTAGCACATCACTTTTAAATTTTGTTGAGTAACCTAGAATATGAATTTCCACACCCTCATATCTAGCTGTTATTTCCACACCCGCAATCGTCTCTAATTTTGATTCGTAACACGCTTGACTAAATCGTTCATAACCAAGAGTAGTGTTGTGGTCAGTAAGAACTAAACCATGTAGCCCAGAGTCCTTAGCTGTTTTTACTAATTCTTCTGGTGTTTCATCGCCATCTGAGAAGCAAGAATGTGATTGAAGATCATAAGTATATTTCATGTTTGTAATTATAATTGAACTTATTGCATATGTCCTAATTTATTGTAAACTATGAATTGTATTTAGGATATTTTTTTAATATTTAATGGCGATTGTCAAATGTAAATTTGACATAATTTATAGTTAATATATGATTAAAATATGATTTATTAATAAATTTTGTAGGAAAAAAATTGACAAAGTGTTATGCCCAATATTAATGGAATTTTAAATAAATTTGGTTTAAGCGATAAAGAGATTGCTGTGTATAGGGCTCTTTTGGCACTTGGTCCTTCACCTGTGCGTAAAGTTGCTACAGAAGCCAAAATAAACCGTGGCACTACTTATGATATTCTAAAGACTTTGCGTGAGCAGGGTTTGTCGAGTTATTATCATAAAGAAAAGCACCAATATTTTGTAGCGGAAGATCCTAATAAACTTTATGATGCTCTGCGATTTAAAATAGATAATTTAAAACAGTTACAAAACGATCTTAATGAAATAGTGCCACAACTTCGGTCTATGCGTACAGCCGAAGAAGAGCGTCCGGTAGTAACTTATTATGATGGCGCCAATGGCATGCGCACTATTTTACAAGACGTATTAGATCGAGTTAGTATTTTTAATCATAAAGAGTATTACGTTTATTCTTCTGCCAGCATAAGACGTTATATGTATGCCGGTTTTCCAGAATATACCGAAGAGCGAATTGCCAAAAATATTAAAGTCAAAGTAGTAGCTCTTGGCAGTGGTGGTGAAAATACTGAGCTAGCAGAACGTAAATGGTTGTCACGCGATAATGCGGCTCCAACTTATACAATTATTTATGCTGATCGCGTAGCCATGATTTCAACAGACAAACATGGTTTACCCATGGGACTAATAGTGGCCGATAAAGGTCTTTATGAAACACAGAAAATAATTTTTGAAAAATTATGGGAGAATCTATAAATAAAATTCAGGTAGTTGTTTTAGCTGCTGGTCAAGGCAAACGCATGGCTAATAAAGAGTTGCCAAAGGTGCTGGTGTCTTTTCGGGGCGTGCCGCTTATTAAGCATCTTCTTAAATCAATTAAAGAGTCGCAAGTTTGTATTCGCCCAGTTATTGTAGTTGGACAAAAAGCCGAATTGGTTAAAGAAGCGTTAGGTTCAGACTATGACTATGTAACACAAACCGAGCAGTTTGGTACAGGGCATGCAGTAGCTGCTACGCGTATAGCGCTAGAAAATAAAGCACAAAATATTTTAGTACTTTATGGTGACCATCCTTTTGTTTCGGCTGATACAATAAAAAAATTAGTAGCCGATCATATTGCTAAACAGGCAACTATCACTATGGCCACAGTGAAAGTGGATAATTTTACAGATTGGCGGCAAGGGTTTGATGATTTTGGGCGAGTTTTACGTAATATAAAGGGCGAGATTTGTGGTATTGTTGAGAAGCGCGACGCTACACCTAAACAATTAAAGATTACTGAACTTAATCCAGCTTATTTTTGTTTTAATGCGGTTTGGCTATGGCATAATTTAACTAAACTTAAAAATAACAACATACAGAGTGAGTATTATATTACAGATTTAGTGACCCTAGCTTGCACTCGAGATAAAAGAATCGCCTCCATAACAATTAGCGAAAAAGAAGCACTTGGTGTAAATACAGCCGAACAATTAAAATTATTAGAAAATATTAATTAATATGTGTGGAATCGTTGGTTATATAGGCAATAGGCAAGCGTATCCAATTCTATTGGATGGTTTGCGTAGATTAGAGTATCGCGGTTACGATTCAGCTGGTTTGGTGGTTGAGAAGGGTAATACCGTCACTAGAGTCAGAGTGCAAGGTAAGGTGGCAGAATTAGCCAAAAAGGTTGGTGCTCAGGTGCTGGAAGGGTTTTGCGGCATAGCTCACACACGTTGGGCTACACATGGAGTTCCCGGTGAAGTTAACGCGCATCCGCATTGCGATGAAGAACAGGACGTTTTTGTGGTACATAATGGTATTGTGGAGAATCACGAGTTGATTAAGCGTGAACTCCAACAGGAGGGATGTAAATTTGCTTCCGAGACAGATACTGAAGTAATTCCACACCTTATTAAAAAGTTTTTAACCGAGGGAGCTTCTTTAGAAGTGGCAGTCGGCAAGGCACTTAAGTTGATTAAAGGGACTTATGCTGTATTGGTAATTGCTAAATCGGATCCTGGTAAAATAGTAGCCGCCAGGCAAAGCAGCCCTTTGCGTTTAGGTATAGCCGAAAAAGAATTTATTATTGCTTCTGATCCAAGCGCTATTGTTAGTCATACTAAAAAAATTATTACTTTGGCTGACGGCGAGTTGGCAGTGATAAATAAAGATGGCTATGTTATTTCTGAATTACAGAGTGATACAATTATAGATAAGAAATTGGAAGAAATAGAATGGGATATGAGTGAAGCGGAAAAGGGTGAGTATGAACATTTTATGCTTAAAGAAATATTCGAACAACCGGAAGCGGTAAAAAATAGTTTGCGCGGTCGTTTACTTTTTGATGAGGGCATGGCAGTGTTGGGTGGATTGAAGCAGGTGGAAGACAAATTACGTAAATTAAAACGGCTGCATCTTATTGCTTGTGGTACGGCTTACCATGCCGCTTTGGTGGGCGAATATATGTTGGAGGAGTATGCTGGTTTATCCACCGAAGTGTGTGTAGCCTCGGAGTTCCGTTACCGCAAAACAATACTCGACCCGGAGACCGAGGCGGTTTTAGTGTTAAGTCAATCTGGCGAAACGGCTGATACCTTAGCCGCTGTTAAGGAGGCTAAACAAAAAGGCGTGTTGACCTTGGGCATTGTTAACGCGGTGGGCAGTACTATTGCCCAAGAAACGGATGCTGGGGTTTATAATCACGTTGGTCCGGAAATCGGTGTGGCTTCCACTAAGGCTTTTACCTCACAATTGACAGTTTTGGCGCTACTCACAATTTTTTTGGGCCGTCAAAGAGATATGTCCTTAGTTATGGGTAAGAGAATAGCAGAAGAGCTCAGGGCCTTGCCAGTTAAGTTAGAAAAAGTTTTGGCACAAAGTGAGAGGATACGGGAAATTGCACAGTACTATATTAAGACTACTAATTTTTATTATATTGGCCGTAAATATAATTTTCCAGTGGCCCTAGAAGGAGCTTTAAAACTTAAAGAGATATCTTATATACACGCTGAAGGTGGGCCAGCGGGTGAGTTGAAACATGGCCCTTTAGCGATGATAGATAAAAATTTTCCTATTATGGCTATAGTTCCTCAAGATAGCGTTTATGAGAAAAATTTAAGTAATCTGGCTGAGGTGAAGGCGCGCAACGGTCGGATAATCGTTCTGGCTACAGAGGGCGATAGCGAGATAACAAAGTTGGCTGAGGAAGTAATTTTTATACCCAAGACCCTGGAAATGTTAACACCAATTTTATCCGTCATTCCTTTGCAGTTATTTGCTTACTATGTGGCAGTATTGTTAAGCAAGGACGTTGATAAACCGCGTAATTTAGCTAAAAGTGTTACTGTAGAATAATCATATGCATATTATAATTTTTGAAAATCCTAGCACTCATAACTTTTATCCAATTACACTAACTAGGCCAAGCCTCGATATTTTTTGCGGCGGGACTACTCTTTATAATTTACTTCACCGATTTTTCCCCAAAGCGCGTTTTAGTTTTATTGTTCGCGATTATTTGCACCAGGTAGTAGCCGAAACATTTAAACCAGCAAAAGTATTATCCGATAAAATATTAATGATTGATGGGTCAGTGGTGCCAGAAGCGCGGGTTATAGCAAAGTTGGCAAGGGAAGTATATAAGGGCAGAGATTTTGTCATTAAACAGGGCGTCAAGATAATAGTTGCTTTTTTTAGTTGTAAAAGTATTGATTTTCAACCCGCCAAACTTAATCGTTTAAAAATAAATCAGATAAATGATTTGTTGGCAATCCTAAAATTATCAAAAACAAGGTTGCCGATTCGTACCTTTAATCACCTTTGGGAAATAATTGTTTTTAATTCTGAAATTTTAAGAGACAATTTGGATTATTTACGTCAAGGACTAAAACAATACAAACCAAAAGTTTACGTTGGTAAAAATGTAAAAATAGCCGAGCAGGTAGTTTTGGACACTGCTTCTGGTCCAATAATTATTAGTGATGGCACACAAATTGATTCATTAGTTGTGTTGCGCGGACCTTTGTATATTGGCAAAAATTGTTTAGTTAAATCTTTTGCTGAAATAAAAGCCAGCTCATCAATTGGTGATGTTTGTAAGATGGGTGGGGAGATTGAGGCTTCTATAATTCAGAGTTATAGCAACAAACAGCATTATGGATATTTAGGGCATGCTTATGTTGGTTCTTGGGTTAATTTAGGTGCCGGCACGACTAACTCTGACCTCAAAAACACTTATGGTCCGCTAAAAATGCAAGGGCAGGCAACTGGCCAAATATTTTTGGGTTGCGTTATAGGCGATTACAGCAAAACAGCCATTGGTACTCTGATTTATACAGCGAAAGTAATAGGTGTTAACAGTATGTTGTATGGTACCGTTGTCCAAGATGTGCCTTCTTTTACCAATCATGCCATAGAGCTTATTGAATGCCCGTTGGAGGTTGCCTGGAAAATGCAAAAAGCTATGCGTGCCAGAAGAGGTTTGAATACAAATTTTTCACAGCGTCATATTTTATCCGAAGTTTATAAAACAACAGCCCAAAATAGAAAGGCCACCGGAGTGCATGGCGGTAAGTTAGTTATAAAGTAGATTTTTGATTAAATTTAATTTTATTTATGTATACCAGTAATTTGTTAGAAAAAATTAATAATGATTTACTTTCGCTTAAGGCGGCTGGTAAGTTTAAAGTTGAACGATTACTACAAGGTCCGCAGGGTCCGGTTGTAAAGTTGGGCGGTCGCGATATTTTGTTATTTGCTTCTAATAATTATTTAGGTTTGGCAAATCACCCCGAGGTGGTTGAGGCGGCCACCAAAGCGTTAAAAAAATACGGTTATGGCTTATCTTCTGTGAGGTTTATTTGTGGTACACAGGAAATACACCAAGAACTGGAACAAAAGTTAGCTAAGTGGTTGGGGGTGGAAGATGTTATTTTATATTCTACTTGTTTTATGGCAAATTTAGGTTTTTTTGCCACCTTATGTAATGAAAAATTGGGGAGTGAAAAGCACGTTGATGCTATTTATAGTGATGCCCTTAATCATGCCAGTATAATTGATGCTTTAAAACTAGCTAAAAAGGAATTAGTTGATAAAAAGACTTATGCACATGCTAATATCTCAGAGCTTACTAAGTTATTAGATGGTGATAAAAATAAAGATTTGCGTCATCGCTTTATTGTGACTGATGGCGTATTTAGTATGGAAGGAGATTTAGCACCCTTACCTGAATTAATTAAAGTGGCGAGCGAATATCAGGCTCTTTTATTTGTAGATGATTCTCATGGTGTTGGGGTTTTGGGAAAAATTGGTTCCGGTACGCCTGAAGAACTTGGCGTAAGAGGGCAGGTTGATGTGTTGGCCGGAACTTTAGGTAAAGCTTTGGGCGGTGCGGTGGGGGGTTATATTGGCGGTAAGCAAACAGTGATTGATTTGCTGCGCCAAAAGTCTCGCACTTATGTTTTTTCCAATTCTTTGCCTCCCCACGTAGTGTCAGCTACTATTAAGGTGTTAGATTTATTGGAGCAAGATAAAACTTTGCTTAGGCGTGTACGTCAAAATTCGGATTATTTTAGAGAAAAAATAATTGAGCTTGGTTTCAAAACATTGCCAGGCAACCATCCAATTATTCCCATTATGATTGGTGATGCCAAGCTCACGCAAATAATGAGTCAAAAATTATTAGAAGAGGGATTATATGTTGTTGGTTTATGGTTTCCAGTTGTGCCTGAAGGTAAAGCTAGGTTGAGGATACAAATTTCCGCGGCCCACTCTCAGGAACAATTAGATAAGGCCTTAGCTATATTAAAAAAGGTAGGCAAGGAATTAAAGTTAATTTAACTTTATGCGCACTTACGCTGACCTTCATATTCATTCGCGTTATGCCAGGGCTTGTTCGCCGCAATTAACACCTGAAAAGATAGATTTGTGGTGTCGTATTAAAGGTGTTGGCTTAGTGAATTGCGCAGATTTTACGCACCCCAAATGGTTTGCAGAAATTAAAGAAAAATTAGAACCAGAGGGTAATGGTTTGTATCGCTTAAAACCAAATTTACGCCTTAAAGATCCACGCTTTAAAGAGAAAAAAATAGCAGACGTGCATTTTATTATCGGTACCGAAGTGGCCTGTATTTATTCACATGCTGGTGCTACCAGGCGCGTGCATCATTGTTTATATGCGCCATCGCTTGAGGCGGCCGAAAAAATAAATCAAAAATTAGCGAGCAGAGGTTGTAAATTAGCCGGCGACGGACGACCAATTTTAGGCTTATCTTCGCAAAATTTATTGGAAATAATATTAGAGGCTGACGTTAAGAGTGTTTTAATCCCGGCTCATATTTGGACACCGTGGTTTGCCATATTTGGTTCTAAATCCGGTTATAATAGTGTTACCGAATGTTTTGAAAGTTTATCAAAACATATTTTTGCTTTAGAAACAGGTCTTTCGTCTGATCCGGCTATGAATTGGCGATTATCAGAAATTGATAACTATGCCTTAGTGTCTCACTCCGACGCCCACTCACTTCCTAATATCGGGCGAGAAGCAGATATTTTTGAAGGAGAAGAAATTTCTTACGATAATATTATACAAGCCATTCGTTATGCTAGCCCCAAGTCAGTCGCCGCAGGTAAGGATAAAAAGTTACCCCTCAGATTTGCCGGTACAGTAGAATTTTTTCCAGACGAAGGCAGATATCATTACGATGGTCACCGTGATTGTAAAGTTAGTTTAGAGCCCAGTGAAACCCTTAAATATAAAGGTGTGTGCCCAGTATGTAAACGTCCTCTAACTATAGGAGTATTGAATAGAGTGAATGAATTAGCTGATCGTCCCGTAGGTTTTAAACCAAACGGAGTTTTACCATTCACTAGTCTTATTGAGCTTGATAAAGTAATAGCTCAGGCTCAAGGTGTAAAAGGGAGACAAACCAAAGCGGTAGAAGCTGAATACTGGGATTTAGTTTCTGCTGGCGGTGGAGAAGCGTTTACTTTGGTTGACCTGTTACCAGATGAATTAAAAAAAGTTACTAACGAGAGGGTAATAGAAGCTATCAAACGTTTGCGAGAAGGTAGAGTAAATATTGAGGCTGGGTACGATGGTGTTTATGGTGTAATTAATATATTTAAACCCAGTGAGTCCGTTTTAAAACCACAATCTAGTTTGTTTTAATTAGTTACATATACAAAACAAACCCCACTTTGTCGTAGCTTCGCACAATTTTGCGCAGCGATAACAGGGTGGGATTTGTTTGTATAAACTACAAAGTTTCCAAAAACTAGCGGCGCTTCTTGCCGCCCTTCTTTGCTTTCTTCTTGGCAACTTTCTTCTTTGCTTTTTTTACTTTCTTTGCCATCTGTCTCACCTCCCTTCTTTAGCAGTTGAATTTGGAAGTGCGAATTTTGATTTTTATAATCAAATTCACCTCCGACAACTAAATATTTACTTAATTACTTATAGTATAGCACAAATCTTTGTCTATAACAAGCCTGTGGAAAACTTTTTTGGATAATTTAAATTAATTTTTGATTTTTAGTGTGCTAACAAAAATTTTTTGTTTAAAAATAAAAATCCCAGAATTTTTTATTCTGGGATTTTTGGTCGTCTGTTTTGTTAGTGTGTGGTTGAGTTTGATGGTTTTTTAAGTAACCATATTGTTAAGGCTACAAAATAGATAATAACAGCGCACCAGTATATAGACGCAATTGGCTGCAATAGGTATTCATAAATTAGTGCTGGTATGCTCAGTACTAGTGTTATAAGAAACCCTACTATGTAACCGATCCCTTTTGCAAGCCCATTTAATACCCCAGTTGCTGGTTTTGCATTTTTGGCAGTTTGGTTAATCCAGGCGATTATTTCGTATGACAACCATGGTAGAATCGGCAATAACCTTATTACCCAGACACCGGTTTCTTTTAATTTAGAGCCACGGCCTTCTTCGTGTTCTGATGAATTTGATGACATTTTAATGTCCTTTTTTGTTGTTTTAGTTTTCGTTATTTTAACTTTTAATATTAATACGCATTCTAATTTTTGTCAATAGAATGTAGAGGGAAGAGTAAATAAAAAGCCATTCACCGATTTGATGAATGGCTTTGCTTTATTTTTAAACATGAGCCATCTTCACATTTAGAATAATAATCCCCATCGCTAGTAAAATACACGCTAAAATTGTCCAGCACCAAAAAGTAAAATTAGTTAGTCGTTGATTTTTTTTATTTTCAATAATCGTGCCGACCAGCACTACATATATAAGAGGCAACATTAAACCAACAGCAACTAAAAACCAATTACTAACAAAAGAGGCTGCACAAAAACTGATCCAGTTTAATACCAAAAGAATAACAAAATAATAGTCACCAGCTGGATTTTTTTTGAGTATCTTTTTACTAATTCCAAATAAAAGCCACAATATCAATGTGATTAGGCATAAAATAATAATAGCCCAGGTTTCATGTTTGATAATCAATAAGCCAGCGCTGTATATTATCAAGCTGCCCAAGACAGATATTATGATAGAAATCAAAAAAGGCCGAAGATTTGGCTCAATTATATTTGTATTGTTAAGCATTTTACCCTCCTTTCAGGGCAATGTTTGTTTGACTATATTTAATACCTAAAAGTTATGGCGGTCAAGCTAAATAAACCAAATATAACTTCATTCATTAATAAAATTAAATTTGTCCGCACTCTCTATATAACAAATACGCCCACTATAAAAGTGAGCGGTTGCCCTTCAATAAACTTAGGACATTCGATTTCGTTCGGTATTTTAAAAAGGGTTTTGTTCTTTTGTATTAATGGTCATAGACCATGAGTGAAGCGAGGCCTAAAAGGTTGGACGAAGTCGAATGGTGGACCGAAGGGGACTCGAACCCCTGACCCCTGCCTTGCAAAGGCAGTGCTCTACCAACTGAGCTATCGGCCCAATAGCTATAAATATAATCATCAATTCAAAATTTTAGAGCGCCACTGACTATCCTTTTACTCCACCAAAGAGCGACCCTAAAGTATTGAACAAGAGAATTTGAAATAAACCAGTAATAATTCCAAAACCAGTGATTATTATTAGTGTGCCGAGTAGTTTGTAAAAAATTCTGGTACCGCCATCTGAGCCTAAATGTTCTTCTGCCCAATTAATACGTCCAAAATTAATTACTATCCATTCAGTTTTCCAAACCATTAAGAAACCAATTACAGCCGCTATTAAACCAATGATGATGTTCATATAGTTTGTGTTATGAAAAATTAATATAGTTTTATGTATTCTATTGTAACAGTGAACTATTCACCTTGTTCAAGTTCACTGCATGTACCACCTACCCTTTAATTAACATCTATAACTATGGCCTGCCATGTACCCGAACTGTGGCTTGCCATGAACTCGAGCGGTGCGAGTAGTTCATGGTGCGCGCTTAGGGATTCGAACCCCAGACCTTCTCGGTGTAAACGAGACGCTCTAACCAGCTGAGCTAAGCGCGCATATTAAAACGGATTTACCATATACTATAACAAATATATAAATTATTGTAGCAGTGAACTATTCACCTTGTTCAAGTTCACTGCATGCACCATCTATCATTTAATTAACAATCATAGTCATAGCCTGCCATGTACCCGAACGAACGAATGTTAATGATAGAGTGAGTGGTGCATGGTGCCCAGAGAGGGACTCGAACCCTCAATCCCTTGCGGGCGCTACCACCTCAAGGTAGTGCGTATACCAATTCCGCCACCTGGGCATAATATTAAATAGTACTAATTATTTACCTACTATAAATAGACACCACATTCGTTTGTTATGAACGTATTGGTAAATTTATTTTGTTATTTAACCACCACTTCTTTTAATTTCTTGGTATATCCCTTAAGATAATATAGCTTAGCACGATTGGTATGGTAGGTTTTTACTACTTCAATATCGGCTATAGTAGTGGAGTGAATTGGGAAAATTCTTTCTACCCCAATACCTTCTGATATTTTTCTAACGGTAATAGTGGCGTTTGGACCGGTGCCACCATGACGAGAAAGCACAATGCCTTCAAAAATTTGAACACGTTCTTTTTCTTCACCCTTAGTGTTGAGTTCTTTAATTTTTTGGTGCACACGTACAAGTTGTCCCGTTTTAATATTAATAAAACGATCAGTTGCCTTGTTGCTAGTTGATTCACTCATATAATTAATTATTGATAAATAATATTAAATGCCCAATTAGAATAGCGATTTTGCCGTTATTTGTCAAGGCTTGTCTGCCCTGCCTACCGGCAGGCAGGGGTTTTTGTGAAATCTCTTTTTTAATGATATTTTTAACACCTTTAATAGTTTCGTTAAGTTTTCCCCAGCTATTAATTACAATATAATCATAATTATTTTTAGCTTTAAGTTCATTTTGTGCTTCACGCCAGCGATCATTTTTTTGTTCATTAGTCATTTTGGTGGATAAAAAAATACGCCGCTTAACTTCATTTGCTGATTCAGCTGTGATAAATATTAGTATAGTAGCTGGCATTTTTTTCTTAATTTGGGCTGCACCCTGTACATCAATTTGTATTATTACATTTTTTCCTTTTTTTAGGGCAGCTAGTACCGATTTTTTAGGTGTACCAAAATATGAATGCCTTACAATAGCCCACTCTAAAAGATCATTATTTTTAACAAGTTTTTTGAATTCCAGTACAGGCAAAAAATTGTAAGTTATTCCATGTTTTTCTCCCTGCCGCATAGCACGCGTAGTGTTAGTAATAATGCGTGCAGGGTTAATGCTATGATCTTGCCATAACGCTCTTACAATTGAATCCTTTCCTACTTGTGACGGACCAGAGACGATAAATAGCTTTCCTAATTTCATGATAGTTTATTTAAGAAATCATTTAATTCTTGTGGCAGTGGGCTTGTAAAAGTTTGATTCTCCCCATTTTGATCTACAAAACTTAATTCTGTAGCATGTAAAAATAATCTTTCCGGCGTGGCTTTAAAATTAAGTTTTTTGGGACGGTATAAATTATCACCAACAATAGGGTACCCCAAGGCGGCCAAATGAGCGCGGATTTGATGAGTGCGCCCAGTTTCTATTTCAATTTTTAGCAAACTGGCTGGCTGGTATAATTTTATAAGTTCAAATTTGGTTACAGCTTCGCGGGTATCACTGTCGGATTTGGCTCTGGCTGCCATTTTTCCATGTTTGTTGCGCGAACGCGCTAAAGGAAAGTTAATCACGCCATCTGGTTGATTTAGGTGTCCTACCACCAAAGCAAAGTATTTTTTTGTTATTTCACGCTCCTTAAATAGCCGTTTAAGATAATCGAACATATTTTGATTGCGCGCCACCACCATAAGTCCAGAAACATCCCTATCTAATCGGTGTACAATGCCCGGGCGCATAGGATCATCCCCCACATCCTTTAATTCTGGATATTTTGATAACAATCCCTCAATTAAAGTTGGTTCATTAATACCAGGTGCCGGGTGCACTATAACTCCTGTTGGTTTTTCAATAATCAAAAAATCATTTGTTTCTTTAATAAGTTTCCAAGGCACCTTTGCCTGAGGCTCGAGTTCAGTACGAACTTCAGGGGTAATAACACCTACCATTATTACATCTCCTTCTTTTAAAAAATGATGCACTGTTACCTTTTTTTCATTCACTTTAATGGCATTATTTTTAATAGCTTGTTGAATGAAAGTACGTGACCAACCAGAACCTAATTCTTGCACTAAGAATTTGTCTAATCGGGTAGGTTGCTCAATATGAGGTACGGTAATTTCTCTATCCATATAAAATTCTAGTCTTTAAGTTTACTTTTTAAATAAGATTTGGCTTGTGCTTTAGTTTTGACAGTTTTTTCCAACTGCGCCTCTTCCAACAGTTTCAATAATTGACCAATTTTGGGGCCTGGTTTGAGACCAAATAATTTCATAATGTTATTACCTGTCAATAGTAGTTGAAGTTTGTCATTTTTGAGAGTGAGTTTAAGATTAGTAATTCGTTGGCGGAGACTTTCTAGTAGCTTAGCCCTTGGGGCTGCCTTAGGTGGCCAACTGGCGTACGAATCAACCATTATTAATTGTTGTAAACTGAGTCCCAGTATAGGATTTTCAATAAAGTAATGGTAAATAGTGGTTGGTTTGAGTTTATCAGGGTGGCCATGCACTAACACCATATGGTGTTGGATAAGCCAGGACACGTCACTCGGGTTTATTCCGCCAGTCTCGTGGTCTACGTAACTGGTTAGTTTTAGACGATTAATAATATTGAATACTAGCTGAGCACCTACTGTATCATGATTATCAGTGCGAATACGAGAGGTGCCATTAATCTTCGGCGTTTTGATGGTTAATGGTTTACCAATGTCATGTAGGAGTACAGCTAAGATGGTGTTAAGGTTAGGTTTGGCATCATCAAAGAATTTTTTCCAAGCTGGTGAGTTTAGAGCCTCTAAGGCCAATTTAGTATGTTCAAACACATCACCTTCGCTGTGAAATTCCGGCGGTTGCGGCACACCTTTCATTAAAGCCACTTCAGGCAGTAGTTCATTCAAAAAACCGCTGGCATCCAGAATTTCTAGCGCTTTTACTGGATTATGTTTAAAAGATTTTAGTAATTCCCGGGCTATAATTTCACGTGGCACCAGCCAATCATTTTTTAATTTACCAGAGGCGGTTTTAGCGCTTAATTTTTTTATTTCTTGCCAGGTATTTTTTTCTATAACAAAATCAAGTTGGCAGGCGAAACGCAGGCCGCGCAAAGTGCGGGACAAATCTTCATTAAAACGTAATTTAGGTTCTCCTACTGTGCGAATAATTTTTTTCTTTAAATCAGTCTCACCGCCACTGGGGTCAATAAGTTTGCCTGTTGCCAAATTTAAGGCCAGGGCATTAATGGTAAAATCACGCCTTATTAAATCTTCTTCTATAGGAAGAGTTGAATTGCTTTGTATTTCGAAATCACGGTATTGTCCGGTACCAATTTGTACATGTTCGGTGCGGGGCAGGGCAATATCTATTATTTCTCCGGCCCAGCCTGCCGGTTGCCATTTAAACACACCAAAAGTTTTACCGACCAAATTAACCTTACCATGCTCGGCTAGCCAATGTTCCAGAGTTTTTATATTAATACCGCGTGCAACTAAGTCATAATCCTTAGTTGGTCTTTTTAAAATAAGATCGCGCACCGCGCCGCCAACCAAATAAACCTCACCTTCTTTTAAATCAGCCAGCAAATGGTTGGCTAAGGAAACAAGGTTTTGCGGCAACTGCTCAATTAGCTGTTTATTCATACCTTCACAATAACAAAAACTTAACTTTGGTGATAGTGTGCCAAAAATTATTTTGCTATTTATTCCCACTCGATTGTTCCAGGCGGTTTGTCGGTTAAATCGTAGAAAATATAATCAACTTTATTTAAAGCGCGGATTTTATTAACTATCTTGTTTATAATTTTGATAGGTAAAATATAAGCCCGGCCCGTCATAGCTTCGCGCGAGGCAAAAGGCCTTAGTACAACACTTTCTTTATGTTTAGTACCGAAAGGTATTAAAACTGTTGGGCATTGCCAGATTTTGTAATACATCCCAGATTTTTTTAGTTCTTGGGTAACAAGATTGTCTATTTTTCTAAGCAAAGCAATTCTGGTTGGCGTAATATAAGCCGCGCGGCTGGCGCCTAAGTTGATATTATTCCCAGATATAGCCAGCAATACTCTATTTATATTATGGTGTTTATTTAATATTTTAGTTGCCAAGCAATGAAGGCTATGTATTTTATTAAGCGGCGCCGAGATAGCTAAGGGTTGACGATAACTTCTTTCGTCTCCTTGAACCCCCACACTTAGAATTGGCAGAATTCTGTTTGAATAATCAACAGAAGTTATTGTCCGATTTTTATTATTGAGCCTTGAGGCGGTTTTATTATCTAAGCATAATACTCTCACACCCAAGGCTGGCCCAGGAAAAGGATGAGTTTTAATTAATTCTTTAGGTAAACCTAAATTAAGACCCAATTTGCGCACCTCATCTTTATAAAGCTCTTGCAAAGGTTCTACTAATAATCCCTTTTCAGCCATTTTAACCAGCGCACCGATTCTATTGTGGTGTGTTTTAATTTTATCCGCGTTTTTCGTGCCACCCGATTCAATAGTATCGGGGTAAATAGTTCCTTGTCCCATTAGCCATTCTTTGGTAGTTAGTTTTAGTTTTTGCTCAGCTTGTTTTTTTACCAGCAAAAAAGTTTGGCCGATTATTTTTCTTTTTACTTCTGGTTTAGTAATATTTTTAAGTTTGCTAAAAAATATTTTGTTGGCATTTATAATATGTAAATTTTTAAAACCAGCTTGCCTTAGGGCCCTATTTACCAATTTGCTTTCCTGTAACCGCATTAACCCAGTATCAATATGAAAACCTATTACTCTTGGTGCACCCAGTATTTTATTAAGCAGAGCAAAGGCTACTGTAGAATCAACCCCGCCTGATACCAGTAAAAATACTTTTTTATTACCCACTTGTTTTTTAATTTGGGCGGATATTTTAGTGAGCCAACTTTTTTGAACAGTTGGTTTGAGTTGGCAAATATTAAAAACAAAATTCTTTAAGATATTTTTGCCATAGGTAGTATGGTTAACTTCAGGGTGAAACTGCAAACCGTAAATCGGTTTAGTGCGATGTTCAACTGTGGCATAGGGTAAAGCGGGGGTCGTTCCCATAGCAACGAAGTTAGGAGGCAATTTAGTTACACTATCGCCGTGGCTCATCCAAACTTGGCTGGCCTTAGGTATACCAGCAAAAAGTAACGAAGTTTTTTTAATATGCAAGGTTGCCAAACCGTATTCGCGAATTTTGCCAGGTGTAACTTGGCCGCCGAGTTCATTAGCTAAAAGCTGTAGGCCGTAGCATATACCCAGTATTGGTAAGGGCAATTTAAGAACTGCAGAGTTAAACGGCATAGCGTTTTTAATAACGCTTTGGGGGCCGCCAGAAAGAATAATGCCAGCGGCTTGGTTTAGTATTTTTGTATTTACTTTGGGCGCTAAAAGTTGCGCGGGCACGCCCAATTCACGCAAATTACGCAAAATAAGATGCGTGTATTGCGAACCAAAATCAATCACAGCAATAAAACTCGGGCGTTTGTTTTTCATGGTTTGATTGTAACGTTTAAAGCTGATATTATCAAAGTACTAGAAAAATTCTTAATTTACAATTCATTATTCTTTATTCAATTATGAATTTATTCCTGGCCTTAACCTTTGACGATGTTTTGTTGTTGCCTCAGTATTCAGATGTGCGGCGCGCGGAAGTGGATTTAACTGTTAAATTAACCAAATGCCTAGTGCTTAAGGCGCCTATTTTATCAGCGCCTATGGACACGGTAACAGAAAGCAGGTTAGCCATAGCTTTGGCGCGAGCGGGCGGGTTAGGAATTATTCACAAAAATATGTCGCCCCTAGCCCAGGCAGAGGAAGTAAAAAAAGTTAAAAAAAATAAATTATTAGTTGGCGCAGCTATTTCATTCGGTGAGGGCGCACTGGAGAGAGCTTTGGTTTTAGTGCGGGCTGGCGCAGATACTTTGGTGATTGACACAGCACATGGTCATTCTAAGGGCGTTATAGAAATGATAAAACAGTTAAAAAAAGATAGTCGTTTTAAAAAAATAGATATTATAGCTGGTAATGTTGCTACAGCAAGTGGGGTGAGTGATCTTATTAAAGCCGGAGCCGACGTAGTGAAAGTTGGTATTGGCCCAGGGAGCATTTGCACTACGCGTGTAGTGGCTGGTATTGGCGTGCCACAATTTTCAGCAATCTTAGATAGCGCCGGCGCAGCTAGAAAATTTGGTGTGTCAATTATTGCTGACGGCGGCATTAATCATTCAGGAGATATTGTAAAAGCTTTAGCCGCGGGCGCAAGCGCTGTAATGATGGGCAGGTTGCTGGCAGGCACCAGTGAGGCGCCAGGCAGGTTAGTGAGTATAAAGGGTAGGCAATTCAAGATTTATCGCGGTATGGGCAGTTTTGAGGCTATGCAGCTAGGTAGCAAGGATAGATACGGTCAAGCCAATGAGCAAAAAAGGAAATTAGTGCCCGAGGGCGTTTCTGCTAAAGTGCCTTTTGTCGGCTCGGTGGAGGAAGTTCTTAATCAATTAATTGGAGGATTAAAAAGTGGTATGGTTTATGTGGGCGCGCGTGATTTAGCGGAGTTAAGAAAAAGAGCAAAATTTATACAAATAACTCAAGCGAGTTTACAAGAAAGCCATCCACATCATTTGTCCGCCATAGACGAAGCGCCGAATTATAATGTTTAAACTAAAAGCAAAATCCTCGTCCCCTCGTAAGGGGCGAGGAAATTTTTCTATCCTCGTTTTTTTACTTTCCACCGCCGAATTTCGTGCCAGTGAAACTGGCACCTCGTCTATTTCTTTTCTGGAACCTCGCCGCCCTTTTTAATTTCGTTGCTTAAATCAACCTCGGGCTTTTGATTAGCCTCTTGAGGTTCAGGTATCTTCGGCTCATCTTGTTTTGTCTGTTTGTCGTCGTTACTCATAATTATACTTTCAAATTTATAATAATCTTGTCTATGTTAAAAATCAATGTGGCTAAATGAAGCACCAAGATACAGATTCCGAAATAAAGAATTCCTCTAGCTCTAAGAAAATGGTTATATTTCTTGATAATTAACTTATCGTTATGTTCATAAGCCTCATTCATATTTTTAATAACTTGATCTTTTAACCAATATTCACCCTTGTTTGAATTTTTAGAAAATATTTCAATCAATTTGCTAGGACGAGGATCACTTCGCCAAATTTCTTTTTTGTTAAGTATGAAAGCACCAAAAACCAAAAATCCAGAAACCAAAAAAGATAAAATTTCTAATACCACAAAAATTCTATAATCACCAAACCCCATTCCTTGACTATCCAATAGTTGTAAATATCCAGCAAATAGAACACCAATAGTAGCTAACAATATACTTGCTTTTGTATCTATTGAACTAAGAGATTCAAGCTGCTGATCAAGTTTTCTTGAAATATTTTCATACAGCAAATCGTATTGGTTTTTTAAATCTTGGTTATTTTCACTCATAATTTTCAATTATCTTTATTTCTTCGGCTGTAAGTTCATAAAGTTTATAAATTGCCTCGTCAATTTCGCGGTCAAGTTTTTCGATTTCTCGCTTTAGAGAATTATGTTTGTCGGTGTTAGCAGATGTTGCTTGAAGCTCTTTTTGAATTTCGAGCATTGCTTGCCCTTTCTTGGCGATTTTCTCTTGCTCGGCTGGGCTTGCGTTTGGTATTGGGAAAGTTGCCAGCTCTTTTACCTTGAATTGCGGGAATGTTTTGCGCTGAAATTTGTCAAAAGTATTCACAAACCAAAAAGTTGTGATTTTGGAATTGAGAACCGCCAACAAATAAAGTGCCTCGCATTTGAAATCAAAGACGACCATGCTGTTAATATCGTTTAGAAATTCTTTGTCCGTAAAAACTGCATTTATTGAGTAAGGCGGTGGAGATGGGATCTGTCTTATCAAAATTCTCGCACCATTGAAAGGGACGGATTTTCTCGGCTCTGCTAACCAATCTCCATAGCTCAAATACTCGCCAGACCAACCAAGATAGTATCT
>JAGVEX010000006.1 GCA_020057885.1 bacterium | reverse complement strand
TCATGCCTCAAATTTAGCATATCCTCGCTAACGCTCGGAGTGGTGTCGCATTCATCTCCAGCCTTAAAAGGCTGGAGTATTCTGCGACATTAAATAAATAGAAAATTGTTTTCTTAAAATAACTAATTTAAAAAATTAATTTAGAGGATGTTAATTATGACAAAATCAAAAATTTATCGCGAACCATTGCCTTTAGGTATAGTTGCTAATATATGTCAAGTTAGCAGAAAAACTATACTCAACTGGATTTATAGCGATAAACTAAAGGCCTACACTACAATAGGAGGGCACAATCGTGTATGGCCGGGCGATTTGAGAGCCTTTATGGATAAAGAAGGAATTGACGTACCGTTCATATACGTAGAGACAAGAAACC
This sequence comes from bacterium, assembly GCA_020057885.1. Taxonomy (GTDB): domain Bacteria; phylum Patescibacteriota; class Patescibacteriia; order Veblenbacterales; family UBA10138; genus JAGVEX01. The sequence goes on along the minus strand of JAGVEX010000006.1, from coordinate 89,757 downwards.
TAACAATCCTCTGCCTCGATTACAACGATCAAATTCAGAAGCTATTAGACGACGTAGCGACCAAGTGTAAGGGGAATACCGTAACCTTCGGCTCGTTTAACTTGTACGACGCACTACTCTACATTGGGCAGCAAAACCCGACACTTGTCTCGTTTTCATGGACCAATACCACACCATGGCTACTCATGGATGCGCTGGTGAACTGGCAAAAAAATAACCCATTCAGGCTCGTCATCACCTCCGAAAACCATGACGAAGTTGAAACAATAAAACAGAAATATACCTCCGTCGCCAATGGGCTGATTACGATCTGCTCAATACAAAAACTAATCGCGGATATGCCATCACTCCTTAAACACAAATAACGGCAAACAAGCAATATGATACAAATAAAACTGGCTCTTAAACCAAAGGGTCAGTTTTTTATTTTAATGTCAGCTAATTACTTTATAAAACTTGCCTCGCGCGCTACCTGCATAGCCTGCTTAATTTCCTCTTTAGTTAATACATTATTTTCGAGCAACAACTCAATTTCTTTTTTCATATTAGTACGCATAAGATAAGGGCCGTCGGTGTTAATAGTATAACGCACATTATTATTTTTAAATTTAGCCAAAATATCTTTAAGCTCTTCCCAGCTACTGATCGCACGAGTTAATAAATTGGATGAGGGACAAATCTCCAGCACCGTACCGGCTTCGGCTAGCTCCCGCATTAATTCAACATCGTGCACTGCTTGAATGCCATGCCCAATGCGTTCTGGTTTAATATCGCGCAAAACCTGCCGCACACTCTCGGGGCCAGTAGCGTTAGTTTCGCCAGTATGCACAGTAATACCCAACCCTCTTTCCCGCGCTTCCGCAAATAATTTTACATAATTCTGCCAATTGGGATCAGTTTCAAAAGGATGCTGTTCTAGCCCAGCCATATCAATGCCTACCACGCCCCATTTATGATAACGTATAGCTTTACGTACAATAATTTCATTAAGCTCAAATGGAAATTCGCGAGCTAAACAAAAAATAAGCCCGACTTTTACGCCATAGTCTAAAATTCCTTTATCCATGCCGTGCACAGTAGCTTGAATTATGTGATCCAAATCCATCTCGCCCCCCTTGTTACGTTTCATGGGGTTAAAACGGAGTTCGATTTGCGAAACATTGGAAGAACGATACTCCTTGGAAATAATTGAATAAACACACTTCTCCATTGCTTCGGGCGAAGATTGTATTTTTTCGGTCCACTGGTGCATTATTTGCAAATATTCTTCCAAATTATGCACTGTTTCAGGACTAGCAGTAATAAGCTGCCAAAAATCCCAGTAATTTTTAGCGGGCAGTTTTAAACCCTGACGATGTGCCAACTCCCACATAATATGTGGTGCCACTGCGCCACCAATGTGAATGTGTAAATCAACCAACTCTTCTTCTAATTTATTTTTATAATGGATCATAATTAAGTAAGAATAAGAGTGAAGAGTAAGAGTTAAAAAATTATAAATAAGAGGCCCACTGCCTCATTTATTCGCCGCTGTACTATACATACGCTATGAGTGTATAAGTACGGGGCTTGCTTTTAAATAGTATAACAAAGCAGTTAAAAACCGCCAAGTTATGTTCTACTCAAAACAAAAATTTCTCTAGCCACACGTTGGCCAGGACGTTCATATAGTAAAGAACCTCTGGTTCTAACCCAACCACTAGGCGCTTGGGGCGGTAAAAATTTTTCTATTTTAAAACCGCACTTAGCCACCACCTCAAGCAAGGGCAACTCTAATTTTAATCCACGACCCTGCAACACCGGCCACACCATTACTAATCTTCCGTCCGGCCGCAAAAAATGACTTAAAATTCTAAGAGTAGAACTATAAAAATTGATTAGCTCTTTATGAATAGAATGTAATTTAGCTTCATCCTCACGACCATTAAGCGGCGGACCTAAATAAGGCTCGGTAACAATAGAGTCTAAGCGCTTATCTTTTAATTGATTTGATAATTGCTCAATTGGCGCTCGGGCCACTTGTAATTTAAATTCTAACTTGGGATATTTTTCTTTAAGCCATTTTAAATTAACTTGAGTGCGCGTAATACCAGCGGCATCTACATCAAAACCCCACAAATCTTTATAACCCAATAAAACGGCTTCTTGCAAAACTGTGCCAGAACCACAAAAAGGGTCCAACAATGAGCCAGCGGACGAATTTCCTGCCAAATTAATCATCATCCGCGCGAGTTTAGGCGGCAACATACCAACGCGCGCTTCGCGCTCTGGCCGACCATAATCACGTTCACTCCATTCCTCAAAAGCTTGCACAAAAATAGTTCTGCCTACTAATACTCTTCCTTTGTCTTGCGGCACAATAATAAATTCACAACCAGTTGGTGGCAAAAGTTTATTTTTGGCCACCACTACCGACGACAAGGTTGGGTCACGTGAAACAACCAAACGCGCTCGCCTATTCTCTTCGCGCGCCTCATGTTTTAATGTCATCCCGACTTCTTTAAACCAATTTGGTTTTTGTCCATACCAACTAAAGCCAAAATACCAGGATTTATTTTTAGTTGTTACTAAGGTTTCTCTGGCTAAGTTAACTAACTCGTCTTTTTGCGCTGGGATTGGTTTTAGCACCTGCGCCACTTTAACTAAGCCTGCTAGTTCAGACAAAAAGTCAGGCGATAATTCTGCTTGCGCCACGGCATAAAAATTTGTAATAACACTGAATTGCAAACTTATTTTGGCGCGCGCGGCCACAGCCACCAGCTCAGCTATGCTAAACTCCGGCTCGCGACCAAGTATAAAAATGTATTCTGACATAAGGTAATTTTAGTATACCACTATTTAATTAATATCACTTAAATATACTATCCTTTTAAGGGCTTGCCAAGTTTAAAAGCCTATGCTAATATTCGCCCATAAGCGCTCTCAAGCGCTCCATATCCTCCTTTCGGGGGATCCCTAAAAGTTAGAGGGGTTTTACTTTTAGGGGCCTATTTCGGGCGTTTTTTATTATCCTTTAATTAAAACGGGTATGAACCACTACGAAATTATGTACATCATTCCTCTTAAAGTAGGAAGTGATGAAACAACTACTGTTCAAGAAAAAGTGCGCACTATGCTACAAAGTGAAGGCGCTAAAATTACTAATGAGATAGAAATGGGCAAACGCAAGTTAGCCTACCCTATTAAACATATACGCCACGGCTCCTATGTGGTAATAGAATGTAATTTAGAGCCAACTAAAGTTAAAAACTTAAATGATTGGTTCCGTATGTCGCCTGAAATATTGCGCGCACAAATTGTAGCAAAACAACTCAAATCTCCCGAACAAATGGAGCGTGAACGAACTTTCCAAGAAAAACTAGCTCGCCTACACGCCAAAGCTGAAGAAGTGGTTAAACCAACTCCAATTAAACAAGAAGAAATTAAGGAGAAAAAAGAAGCGGTAAGTAAAGTAAAAGTTGATTTGGATGATTTAGATAAAAAATTAGAACAAATTTTAGAAGAAAAAGTTGTTAAATAATAATTAATTTTACTAATTAATAGGTTGCTATTTGCCTCGAGCAATAGCTAATCTTACGAGGAATACCTTTATGGACCTCAACAAAGTAATGCTTATTGGCAATTTAACGCGCGACCCCGAAGTACGCACTACACCCCAAGGTGCTAATGTGGCTACTTTTAGCATCGCAACTAACCTACGCTGGACTAATGCCGCTGGCGAAAAACAAGAAAAAGCCGAATTCCACAATATTGTAGCTTGGCGAAAATTGGCTGATATTTGCGCGCAATATTTAAAACGGGGAATGAAAATTTATGTAGAAGGTCGCCTGCAAACTCGTTCTTGGGACGATGCCCAAGGTCAAAAACACTGGCGTACCGAAGTTATTACCGACAATATGATTATGCTAAGCCGAGATAAAAATGGCGGTTCAACCGATACACCAAACAATAACGAAACTGAAGTACAACAAACTTCACCAATTGAAGAAACACCTGTTAATGTAGAGGATATACCATTTTAAATCCTAAATTCGAAATCCTAAATCCTAAAAAATATCTGATTTTAATTACTCTCTATGCCACAACAATATAAGAGAACAACTCAAGCTCCCAAAATACGTGTTTGCTACTTTTGTATCAACGGTCTTAATGAGATAGATTACAAAGATACGCGTATTTTACAAAAATTTTTATCCAGTCACGGTAAATTACTCCCTCGTCGCCGCACTGGTACCTGTTTAAAACATCAACGCAAGTTTGCTATGGCGGTAAAACGCGCACGCATTATGGCGCTAGTGCCATTTATGGTGCAATAGGCACACGAGTTGTTATTATTTTATGCCGGTTCTTCCATCCTTAAATTCAATTAAAGTTGGCTTAAATATATTAGTGAACAGCGAGCCTTATCAAGTGCTAGAGGCTTCTTTTATGCGTACCGCACAGCGCAAACCAGTAATGCGCACTAAACTTCGTCATCTTTTCACTGGCCGCGTGCTGGAACAAAGTTTTAAGCCGGGTGACAAAGTGGAAGAGGCTGATATGTCACGCACCAAAGCTAACTTTCTTTACGCCGACGATACGCACTGCCATTTTATGAATCAGGAAACTTTTGAACAATTTGATTTTCCCAGAGAAATACTGGGCGAACAAATAAACTACCTTAAAGACGGTTTGGAAGTTAACATTTTAAATTTCAACAACCTGCCAATTACCGTGGAGCTTCCTAATAAAGTATCACTTAAGGTTATAGAAACGGCTCCTGGCGTACGTGGCGACACTGCCACCGGCGGATTTAAACAAGCTAAATTAGAAACTGGTTTAACGGTAAATGTACCTCTATTTATTAAGAATGACGAAATGTTAATGATAAACACCGAAACAGGCCAATATGTAGAAAGGGCTTAATTATAATAAATTGTACTATAAACAACGCCATTAAAATGGCGTTGTTTTGTTAACAAATAGTTGACAAAATTACTATATGTGTTAAAGTTTTAAAAAATCTAAACATAAAAAATAAATATAAACTAATAAAAAGGATAATTAAAATGAACTCAACATCGGACCTTGTAATAGAATCAGAATTATTTATACAAACTGATTATAAATTAGTGGAACAAATAATTAATCGTTTTACCAATATACGATTAAAGGACGTAATAATGAAAATGTTTCATTGCTTGATTGGCACTGATTCGATTTATTTAAAAACCAAAAATGAATCACCAGAATACACCATACTTGGTAAAATGAAAATAAATAATAATGTACCACTCACACTAGTACTTAGTATTTTGAATAATGGCAACTATATGAAATTAGAACTATATTCTTTCTTTCTTGAAAAGTTGCCACTACACATTATTGAAAAATCTAGTGGTTTGGACGCCGCCGTAATCAGGTTGGTATACAAAAAAATTGACGAAAATGAACCAAAGACACTCGAGCTTTGCATGCCCAACCTAAATGAACCAATTGAAATACCATCAATAACTATGGCTGTGGTCATGCAATTCTTAAGCTTGCTTGATAAATTAATCACCGGCGGCAAAGATATGCTAAAAAGATGTACTGGCCCTATGGGATTAGAGGCACGAAAAGAAGGTGATTCTTCTCCAGACATTCCATTTCGAAGAAAAATCATGGATTAGAATTAAAATAACCACCAACATAAAAGAGTTTCCTAAAACGGAAACTCTTTTTTAATATTATAATTGTTATCAAAACTATTTCTCTACCGCGCGTTGGGTTTTTATCCCATAGTATAGCCAAGCCCACTACGGGATTCCGCGACAGACAAGTCAAATCATACTAAATACTATTGTTCAAACTACATTTAATCTCTTTACTTTTCTGCGGCTCTGGCCTGCTTCACCTTTTGCCACACTGCTTCTCTAATTTCTTTGGCTACTTTAGGATTTTCACGCAAAAATTGTTTAGCCTGTTCCCTGCCAACGCCTAATTTAGTTTCGCCAAAAGAAATCGTATTGCCAAGCTTTTTTACTATTTCATGTTGAACACCAGCATCAACCAAATCACCACTTAAGGAAATGCCTTCATTATACATAATATCAAACTCGGCTACTTGAAATGGCGGCGCCACCTTATTCTTAACTACTTTCACGCGTACGCGATTGCCTATCATTTGCTCGCCTTGTTTAAGCTGGCCAATCCGCCGAATTTCCAAACGCACCGAAGAATAAAATTTAAGCGCCATACCACCGGTAGTGGTCTCGGGGTTGCCAAAAAATACGCCGATTTTCATGCGAGTTTGGTTTAAGAAAATAACCACGGTTTTAGATTTAGAAATAATGGCAGTTAACTTGCGCAAAGCCTGACTCATTAACCGAGCCTGCAACCCCATATGTGAATCTCCCATATCACCTTCGATTTCTGCTTTGGGCGTTAGGGCGGCCACCGAATCAATTACAATTACATCCACCCCGTTGGAACGAACCAAAGTATCCACAATATCCAAAGCCTGCTCGCCAGTATCCGGTTGAGAAATAAAAAGTTCATCAATATTCACGCCAATTTTTTTAGCATAAACTGGATCAAGTGCATGCTCTGCATCCACAAAAGCGGCTAAACCGCCAAGTTTTTGTACTTCGGCAATCACATGAAGTGTAAGAGTGGTTTTGCCAGAAGCCTCTGGACCATAAATTTCCACCACACGTCCCCTTGGCATACCGCCCACGCCCAAAGCCAGATCAAGGGTTAAACAACCAGTGGGAATAGAATCTACTGCCATAGCGTGCGCCTCACCTAATTTCATAATGGCGCCCTCACCAAAACGTTCTTTAATCTGATCTATAGCAAGCTGAGCCGCCTTGCCGCGTTCACTAAGTTCTGGTGTAGTTTTTTTAATGTTATCTTTTTTTACTGGTGGCATAAGATAATCTTTAAAAAATTAATATCTCTTTATTTATGGTACCACAGAGCTATTGCTCTCGCCAACTATTGGCGTATAGAGAACTTGTCTTGACACTATAACTGGCTGACTATAAGTTTTTTGAGCTGTCACAACAATTGTATTAAGCCCCGGGATTAAGGAAACTGGTATACTAAACCGACCTTCGTTATTAACTTGTACTGCTTCAGTATTAATAGTTATTTGCACGCCTGGTTTAGTTATTCCACTCACTACTACAATAGACGAGCTGGTAGTAAAATCAATGGCTGGACTAATTATATTAAGCGAAGGCGGCAAAAAAGTACGCCAAGCCACCAAACCCAAATAAACTAATATGCCCAAAACTACTAAAATTAAAAGTAAGCGACGAAAAGGATGAGTGAGTGGTTTATTTAAATGTTTTCCTTTAATAGTAGAAACGGTTGTTGTTGGTAAATCTTTCTGCTCTACCACCTGTTCCAATTCTTGTAACAACGGCTCTGGCGCTATACCTAAAAAATTAGCGTAAGCGCGTAAAAAATAACGGGCGTAATTACCGTGCGGCAACTCATACCACTCGCCCGCTTCCAAAGCCTCCAAATATTTAACAGGTAATTTTAAAAGCTTGGCCACTTGTGCTAATTTAAAACCTTTTTTTTCACGCGTTGCCCGTAATGTCTCCACGCCCCCACTTACTGACGATATTTGGTGTATAGAAAATCGCCCCATACAACTTTTAAATATTATTGAATTTTATCATCTTCTGGTGTTTCATCGTTATTATCTGATTCAACAATCTCTTCGTCGGTCGTCACTTCTTCACCTGTTTCTTCTGGCATAGTGGTAAAATCTTGTTCTATATCGTTTCTGTTAACTAACACATTGCGAGGCTTAGCACCATCGCCTGGACCAATTATTCCTTGCTCCTCTAATAAATCTAAAAGCCTGGCGGCTCGCGCGTAACCAACTCTTAAACGACGTTGTAGTAATGAGGCTGAAGCTTTACCGGCTCGTACTACAACTAGTTTGGCTTCACTTAAAAGTTCGTCATCGCCACTACTGCCCGCAGAGGCCACGCCATTTGAAAATTGAGTTTTAGAAACAACTTCTGGGTTATAATCCGGTTGATCGGTTTCTTTAAGAGTTGCAGTTACACGCTCAATTTCCGCATCACCAATAAAGGCGGCCTGCAAACGTTTTGGTTTAGAAAGTTCGGCCGATACAAACAAACAATCACCCCGGCCCAATAATTTTTCCGCTCCACTGGTGTCTAAAATAGTTCTAGAATCAGTTCCCGAAGCCACGGCGAACGCTATACGCGAAGTAATGTTAGCCTTAATGAGTCCGGTGATAACATCCACTGAAGGCCGCTGTGTGGCTACTATCAAATGAATGCCAACGGCACGGGCCATTTGCGCTAAACGGATAATAGCTGTTTCCACATCAGCCGCGGCTACCGCCATTAAATCGGCCAATTCGTCTATTACTACCAACAAATATGGAATTCGTTCTTCAGCCTCTTGATTATGTGAATATAAATTACGCTTACCACTCACCGAAAGTATTTGATAACGCCTGTCCATTTCCGCTACTACCCATTTGAGTGCATTAATAGTTTTATTAACATCTGTTACTACTGGAGTTAAGAGATGGGGAATATCATTATAAGAAGCCAACTCCACCCGTTTGGGATCAATAATAATAAATTTCAAATCATCAGGCGAGTTAGTATACAACAAAGAAACAATTATTGAATTAATACAAACAGATTTACCAGAACCGGTGGCACCGGCAATTAAAAGGTGAGGCATTCTATCAATATCAGCCACAAAAGCTGAGCCAGCAACATCTTTACCAATGGCCACTGTTAGGTTAGAAGCGCGCTTTTTAAAAACCTCCGACTGCAAAATTTCTTTAAGCCCCACTGTAGCTACCACTTGATTGGGTACCTCAATACCAACTAATGATTTCCCAGGAATAGGCGCTTCAATACGTATAGGGTGAGCCGCCAGCGCTAAAGCTAAATCGTTAGCTAACGCTGTAATTTGAGAAAGCTTAACCCCTTCGGCTGGCGCTAGAGTGTATTGCGTAACTGTAGGCCCAACATTAACAGTTCCCATTTCCACTTCAATACCAAAATTCTGCAAAGTCTTGCGAATTTTTTCCATATTAGCCTCAATGTCGCCAGAGGTTGGCTTGCCCACACGATCTTCTAACAAATCGAGGGAAAGTTTTGGGGCGCGAGATTTAGTTGATCTTATTTCCAAAAGTGGAGGTTGCACTGGTCCTTTTTCCGCCAGACTACGACTTTGAAAAACTTTTTTAAACGATGATAAAGAAGTTTCTTCCACCACTGAAGAACTTTGGGATTTAGGAATTTCCGGAAAATTAACCTGCGGTAATTTAGCGCGGCCACGAAAGCCTTGGGCAATTTTACGCAAACGTTCATACAAACTCTGTAAAGATGTTTCAAATAAAAGTAAAATTCCGGCTAGCACTAAAGCTAATAAAAAAACAATCGCACCCCAAAAACCCAAAAACCTAGCTAATGGAGTTAAGCTTGCCCACCCCAAATATCCGCCCCCACTCCCCTTATGCGCGGCTATTAAACGATCAGCTACAGGCAAAGTGGAGTGAAACAAACCGGTTATACCTATCACCATTAAAAGTAACCCTAAACCATGAAGCCAGTGCCAAGTGCGCTCGCCAGGAAGTAAAGAATACGCCACACCTAAAAGTAATAATGGTACGCCATAAGCTCCCCAACCTAAAAGAATTTTTAAACTGTATTTAATAGACTCGCCTACTACACCGGCTAAGTTAAAAAAAGATAGAGTGATTATTATAGTGATGGCAAATAAAAAAACCACTACCAAACCATGTTTTGTGGCAGATGATAAATTAGCACCTGAGCCATTCTTGAACCTACCTTTTTCGTTATCAAAATTAGGTTTAGCCATAAATAATACCATTTAATCATAGCTAATTTTAGGCAAAAAAGCTAATATAATTAACTGGGCAAACAAGCAAATTTATCCGCCAGAAAAGATTACTCTTGACAAAAGTACCTAGATAGGCCATACTACCTTGTTCTTTAACAAACGTTTATGGTTCTCTTTTGGGCACTTTTTATAGCGTCTAGAAGAGAACTATAAACTATAAAAATAAATCACAAATCACAACCATCTATAAATAACTGAAAGGTAAAATCATGTTATTCTTCTTGTTTGCGCTGTTATCGGCAGCAATAGGAACGGTACCGGTCCTATTTTCAAAAAGATGGACCGTCGCAGCTATTCTGGCTGCAGTGTACTTCCTCCTCTCGTGGCTGCTTTTCTACTGCATAGTACCCTCGTTGGTCTGGCCACTCGGTGGTCTGGTTACAATCTTCACAATAGTCTGGACGATTATATCTGCAATTGCCGGCACAGTTCCTATCGGGTATAGATCATCTGATGCCAATATGGTGCTAACTTGGGCGCTTCCAGTAATCGGAATATTTAGTCTCTTCGTCTCTGGTTGCAGCGGCTGCACATTACTACGTTCCAACGACTATGCTAATTTGATTGGTCAATTCCAAGAACGACAATGGACGCAGGACGTCCAACCCAAAGACCCAAAGAACATTAGACTGGTCTCAAACGAAGCCGCTAATTTCCTGGCTGATAAACAACTCGGGTCAGCTCAAGGCGGAGTGATAGGTAGCCAATTCAAAGTTGATGAAGATTGTATGGCACTTCAAGTCATCCACGGTGAATTGTGGTATGTAGCGCCACTCGACTTCATTGATATTTTCAAATGGTGGAACGCCGATGTTGCTCCAGGATATGTCATGGTTCATGGCTGCGATCCGTATGCCCCGGTCAAAGTAGTATCAGACAAAAAATTCATGTACACGCCTGGTGCGTACTTCGACAAAAATCTGATGCGGCATCTGTGGTACAACGGATACATGTCCAAAGGACTAACTGATATTTCGCTCGAGCTGGACGAAGATCTGAATCCCTGGTGGGTTGTCAGTGTGTACGAACCAACAATTTCTTGGTGGGGCGAAAAAGCCATCGGTGTAGCTGTTGTTAATCCAACTTCCGGTGAAATCACCTTCCACGCTTTAGGATCCATACCCAAATGGATTGATCGCTGCGTACCAGCCAGTTTTGCCAAAGACTACGTGACTCAACATGGATCGTTGTCCGGCGGATTCTGGAATAGTATATTCGCACAGAAAAATGTTACGCAACCCGAATCTGCTACTTTGGTCTACGGTGCTGACCATCAACCCTACTGGGTCATGGCAATCACTTCGACGAACGGTGTGGAGAACTCAATGGTCGGGTTATACTATATCGATAGCCGTACGGGAGAGACATTCTACTACCGTTCGCAAGGAAGTACTGAAACAGGTGTACTAACTGCTGTAAATAATAAAGTGTCTTATAAAAAATGGCACGGATCCTCTCCAGTACTTTACAACATATATGGCACAATGGCATATATCGTACCAGTTCTTGGTGAGAATCATACATTCCAAGAAGTCGCCATTTGTGATGTAAATAACATGCTTGTAGCAGAAGGTAAAAACGAACTTGAGGCATATCGCGACTACCAAAAGCAGTTACAAGCCAGTGGTCAACAAATTGCCCCGGAGTTCAAACATAATGAAGTAACTATTACCATAACTGCAGATCGTATTTCATACGAACCACGTGAAGGTAATTACTACATTTACAATAATGCACTTGCACATATATTCATATGCGGAGCGGGTCTTTCGCCTAAATTACCTATTACAAAATCTGGTGACGCCATTTTTCTGAAATATGTCGATACTCCGGAAGATGTTATACCAGTAGTTCAATTCGATAATAAAAATATCGTATTGAGCAAATCCACTGCTCAAGGTGAGCTTAAATCTAGAGTGGAAATCAGAACATCAGAGACACAAGCCACAAAAAATGTCCAAACAATAAGGGACAAAATTAAACATATGAGCGATAAAGAAATTGACTCTTTGTTTAATAAATAGCACTCCATAATAAGTGCAATAATAGGGACTCGCATCTTTAGTATAAAATGCGAGTCCTCTTTTTATACCAAAAACCACCCTTATCAGGTGGTTTAAAAAGTTACATTTTTCTGTCGTGTTTACTCGCCGTCCTGATTGTAATATAGGGTAGGTAGAAATTCTAAATTTGAGTGGACTCAACTTTAGGTTCCTCTGGGGTTCCATCTATCAGTGCTTGCTCCGCCAGCAAAGCGGCTTGGGCGGCCTCCTGAGCCGCTTGAGAAGCAGCGGCTGCAGCGGCAACGCGCGCAATGGCCTGCTGATGCTCAACTTCGTCCATAGCAACCTGCAAACGACCCTTTTGTGGTCCCAAGCCAGTACCTGCTGGTATTAAACGGCCGATAATTACATTTTCTTTTAACCCACGCAATTTATCAACCTTGCCGGTAACCGCGGCATCAATAAGCACGCGGGCTGTTTCTTGGAACGAGGCGGCTGAAAGGAAACTGTCGGTTGAAAGAGATGACTTGGTAATACCAAGCAGTAAATTATCTCCTTGAGCTGGTGTGGCACCTTCGGGCAAGGCCTCGTTAGCTTCGCCAAATTGCGCTACGGTTACAACTTCACCTGGCAAAAGTTCGGTATCGCCCGGTTCAGTAATATAAAGGCGAGAGAATATTTGACGAATTATTACTTCAATATGTTTATCATTAAGCTTTTGGCCTTGCGAAGAATAAATGTATTGAATTTCTTTAAGAATATACTTTTGCACTGCCTCTTTATCTTTAAGTGCATAAAGTTCATGCAAATCAAGACTGCCTTCGGTAAGCTGTTGGCCACGCGTAACTAAATCTCCATCTTTAACCCACAACGCCATACCAATAGGCACGGCAAACTCTTTAGTAGTCTCCATAAAACCAGCAACCACCACCTCATTGTCGACTTGATTAACTACACCCCCATGCACCGTTGGCACAATAGTTTCTCCCATTTTCAATACCGGGTTGCCGGGCTTTAATTTGGCACCCTTTTTAACTAACACTTTACAATCCGGATATTTGGCTAAGACAAATTTTTCTTCCGCCTTATCCATATAAGTAAGTTTAATAAATTTCTGTCGGCCGCGGCTCTCCACCTTAACCTGACCTTGACCAAGAGACAATAAAGCTGGGCGCTTAACTGGTCGCGCTTCAAATATTTCTTCCACGCGCGGCAAACCTTGTGTAATATCTTCAGCTGAGGCCACACCACCAGTATGGAACGTACGCATAGTTAGCTGTGTGCCTGGCTCACCAATTGATTGCGCCGCTATAATACCAACAGCCGTACCAATTTCAACTAAAGCATTGCAACCTAAATCACTGCCATAACATTTTTGGCAAATACCACGTTTAGTTTTACAAGACAAAGCTGACCGTACCTTAAGTTCGGTGGGATTAATTTTAGTAATTAATTTACCTTGTTCAAGATTTACCAACTCATTCTTTTTTACCACCACTTTAGCGCTCGCAGGATCCTTAACTTCTTGAAATAAGAATCTTCCCACCACTCTTGCGCCTAACGTATCACCCATTTCTTCACTCTCGGCCGCTGTTAATACAACACCCTCTTTATCACCACAATCCTCCTCTACCACCACAATATCGTGAGCTACATCTACCAAACGACGTGTTAGGTAACCAGCGTTAGCGGTACGCAAAGCAATATCGGTTAAACCTTTACGGGCGCCGTGGGTGGAAATAAAATATTCCAGTACATCAAAACCTTCTTTAAAATTACCCTTAACCGGCAACTCAATGGTTTCGCCACCTGGGTTAGTTACCAAACCTTTCATACCCATCATTTGAGTAATTTGCCCCCAAGAACCACGAGCACCTGATTCAATCATTGAATAAACAGAACCATGCGAAGGCAACGCGCGTCGAGAAAACTCTGTAACGCGCTCTTTTACCTGCGCCCAAATTTCAATTACTTTAACATGACGCTCTTCTTCAGTCAGCAAACCTTGTTGATATTGGTCGTTAATTTCTGCCACTTGGTTTTCGGCTTCATTATAAATTTCTTCACGCTCCGGTAATCCCGGCAAATCGGACATCCCCCAAGAAAGCCCCGAGCGAGTAAGATAATCAAAACCAATTTCTTTTAATCGATCAAGAAATTTAGCAGTAATGGGAATACCCAAATGAAGTAATGATTCGGACACTAAATTCTTAAGGGCTTTTTTATCCACCGTTTTGTTGACAAAGCCAAGTTCGGGCGGCAAAATTTCATTAAATAAAATCCGTCCTACGCAGGTTTCTGTTTTTTCATTATTTAAATGCACCAAAATAGCCTCTTGTAACTTTATATATTCACTCTGATAAGCCAAAATAGCCTCGTTTTTATTAGCAAAAAGTTTAGGCTTAGCACTCTCTGGTACTTTGGCTTGATTAGTCATGTAATAACAGCCAAGTACAATATCTTGTGCTGGGGTAGATACTGGCTCACCAGTGGCTGGTTTTAAAAGATTTTTTGAGGAAAGCATAATATTGGCTGCTTCCCACTTGGCTTCTTCTGTTAACGGGACATGCACAGCCATTTGGTCGCCATCGAAATCAGCATTAAAAGCCGGACAAACAAGTGGATGAACCTGAATGGCTTTACCTTCAATCAAAATCGGTTGAAAAGCTTGAATACCAAGACGGTGTAAAGTAGGCGCGCGGTTTAACAACACATAAGCGCCTTTAATAATTTCTTCCAAAATATCCCAAACCTCACTGCGGCCCGATTCAATAAAGCGATTAGCGCTTCTCACATTATGCACTAATTCACGCTTAATAAGTTTGGAAATAATAAAAGGTTTAAATAATTCCAAAGCCATACGCTTGGGCAGACCGCATTGATGCAATTCAAGTTTTGGTCCAACCACAATTACGCTACGGCCAGAATAATCAATACGCTTACCCAAAAGATTTTGACGGAAACGCCCTTGCTTACCCTTTAGAATATCAGCGATTGATTTAAGCATACGACGCTGACCTGTAGAAGCTGTAACAGTTTTGCCGTGGCGAGCGCTATTATCAATTAAAGCATCTACCGCCTCCTGTAACATACGCTTTTCATTGCGGCAGATAACTTCTGGCGCATTCAACTCTAAAAGACGCTTGAGGCGATTATTACGATTAATCACACGGCGATAAAGATCATTTAAATCGGAAGTGGCAAAACGGCCGCCGTCGAGCTGCACCATTGGTCGTAAATCTGGCGGAATAACGGGCAAAACCGTTAATACCATCCACTCTGGCCGCAAACCAACTGCCAATAAACTCTTTAATAATTTTAAGCGACGAGTAATTTTTTTCTGCTTCGCTGGTAAATTTTTATCTGGACCCGATTCAATCAATTTAATTTCATTCTCTAATTTAACGCGCTCCAAAAGCTCACGCAAAGCCTCCGCGCCAATGGACGCTTCAAATACTTGACCATATTTTAAGGAAAGATCTTGATACTGACTCTCTGAAATAATTTGCATTACGCGCAACTCTTTAAGCTCGCGGCGGGCGATTTCAAAAGCCTCTTCTAA
This sequence comes from bacterium, assembly GCA_020057885.1. Classification (GTDB taxonomy): domain Bacteria; phylum Patescibacteriota; class Patescibacteriia; order Veblenbacterales; family UBA10138; genus JAGVEX01. The sequence goes on along the minus strand of JAGVEX010000006.1, from coordinate 74,298 downwards.
TTTCTTTACTTTTTCATTTTTCAAGGCTTCCAGCGATTTACGTTCGGCTTCCAAATCCTTACCTTGAAATTTTTTGCCCGCTTCAACAACCTGACGCTGGGCCTCGCTTTCAATGGTTTTGCGCTTAGTTTTGTATTCATTTGTTACTTGGTCTAAGAGCGCCTGTTTTTTTACCTCATCAACTGAAATAATAATAAATGAAGCAAAGTAAACTACTTTCTCCAATTCTTGTACTGAAAGCCCGAGTACCAAACCAATTTTAGAAGGTACACCGCGCAAAAACCAAATATGAGAAACGGGTGAGGCCAAACGAATATGGCCAAAACGCTCACGACGCACTACTGAACGAGTAACTTCCACACCACATTTGTCACAAACAATGCCACGATAACGAATGCGTTTATATTTGCCACAATAACATTCCCAATCTTTGGTCGGACCAAAAATTCGCTCATCAAACAAACCGTCTTTTTCCGGCTTTTGCGTGCGGTAGTTAATAGTTTCAGGCTTTGTTACTTCACCAAAAGACCAATCCAAAATCCCTTCTGGCGAGGCTAATTTAAGCCTAATAGAATCAAAGTCATTTACGTTTAAATAATCGCGTTCAGGAAACATAATAAATATAATTAACCCTAGGCCTCGACCGTAGGCTTTTGTTCTGGTTGATCTGTTTTAATTACTCGACCATCTTTCAATAATTCAACATCGAGTGCCAAACCTTTAAGTTCTCTAATAAGTACATTGAATGACTCTGGCACGTTAAGTTTTTTAATCGGCTCGCCCTTAATAATCGACTCATAGGCTTTGGAGCGACCCGGCACGTCATCGGATTTAATCGTTAAAATTTCTTGCAGAGTATGGGCGGCACCATAAGCCTCAAGTGCCCACACTTCCATTTCACCGAAACGTTGACCGCCGAATTGTGCCTTACCACCAAGAGGCTGCTGGGTGACCAAAGAATAAGGACCTATAGAACGCTGGTGAATTTTATCTTCTACCAAATGATTTAACTTAAGCATGTAAGTAATACCAACAGTTATTTGGTTATCAAACGGCTCACCCGTGCGACCATGATAAAGTGTTATTTTACCATCCGCTGGAAACTTAGCTTTTACTAATTGTTGTTTAATAATTTCTTCCGGCACGCCATCGAGCGCTGGAGTAGCTACGTGATAACCCAAACTCCAAGCGGCCAAACCTAAATGAGTTTCCAAAATCTGACCAATGTTCATACGAGAGGCTACACCCAAGGGATTTAAAATAATATCTATTGGCGTACCGTCGGCCAAGAAAGGTAGATCCTCTACCGGTACAATTTTAGAAATTACGCCTTTATTACCGTGGCGGCCGGCCATTTTATCGCCTACTTGAATCTTGCGCAGTTGAGCAATGGAAACCTGAATTGATTTAATAACACCAGAAGACAACCTGTCGCCGTTTTCACGCGAGAATATTTTTATACCCACCACCTTGCCGTGTTCGCCATGCTCCAAATAAAGTGAAGAATCGCGCACGTCCTTGGCTTTTTCGCCAAAAATAGCGCGTAAAAGTTTTTCCTCGGCCGAAAGCTCAGTTTCGCCTTTGGGAGTAATTTTACCAACTAAAATATCACCCGAAGAAACTTCCGCGCCCACACGCACAACCCCCTCTTCATCCAAATCTTTTAATTTCTCTTCGCCCACGTTGGGAATATCGCGCGTGACAATTTCCGGACCAAGTTTAGTGTCGCGCACATCAATAGTGTAGTCCTCAATATGAATAGAGGTATAACGATCATCTTTTACCAAACGTTCCGAAATAAGTATTGCATCCTCATAATTGCCACCTTCCCAAGGCATATAAGCTACCAATACATTTTGCCCAATAGCTAATTCGCCGTTATCAGTCGCAGCACCATCGGCCAGCACATCACCCTTGTTAACTTTCTGCCCCTTTTCCACAATTGGCTTTTGATTCATACAAGTAGAAGCGTTGGAGCGTACAAATTTTCCTAAATTATAAATATGAACTTGGCCTTTGCTATCTTTAATTTCTACGCGATCAGATTGCACTACTACTACTTCACCCTCTTGTTGCGCCACTACCGCCTGGCCTGAATCTTGCGCGGCTTTGGCCTCGGCTCCAGTACCAACCACTGGCGCCTGCGGCTTAATACAAGGTACGGCTTGGCGTTGCATATTTGTACCCATTAAAGCACGCACGGCGTCATCATGTTCCAAGAAAGGAATTAAAGCTGTAGTTATTGAAACAATTTGCTTGGGGGAAACATCCATGTAATCAATTTTCCAAACCCAATCAATAGTTGGTTCGCCATGTTCACGAACCTCAGCTCGTTCGTTTTTAAAATATCCTTGTTCGTTAATTGGAGTAGTGGCGGCAGTAGTAACATTTCTCTCTTCTTCAAAAGCGTCTAGCCACAAAATCTCAGTGGTAACGTGTGGAACAATCGGCACTGTTTTAGCACCACTGTCTTTTAATTTACGAGCTAATTCCGATGTTATAGAATCATCTTTCTTGCCTAATATTTTTCCATTAATATCCACTACGTCTTGACGCAATTTTTCACCAACAGCCGAAACGCTGTCGTTGGCTAAATCATGCACCACGCGACGGAAAGGTGTTTCTATAAAACCATAACTATTCACTCGCGCATAAGAAGCCAAGTGCCCTACCAAACCAATGTTAGGACCTTCGGGGGTAGCAATAGGACAAATACGACCATAGTGAGTACGGTGTACATCGCGCACATCAAAGCCAGCACGTTCGCGCGAAAGTCCACCCGGACCCATAGCCGAAAGCCGACGCTTATGCTCAAGCTCCGCCAATGGATTGGTTTGATCCATGAATTGGGAAAGCTGCGAGGACATAAAAAATTCCTTAATGGCGCCAATAATAGGCCTCGCGTTTACCAATTGGTTGGGAGTTAAAGTGGCAATATCCAAAGTGGACATACGGTCTTTAATAATACGCTCCAAGCGCGCCAAACCAACACGGAATTTGTTCTGCACTAATTCGCCCACCGCGCGCACGCGCCTGTTGCCCAAATGGTCAATGTCATCTGGTTGTTCTTGAGTATTATTAAGCCTAATAATTTCTTTAATAATCATTACCAAATCTTCTGGCCGTAGTACTCTGTTCTCTTTGGTGTTCTCAATTTTAAAACCAAAACGTTGATTTAATTTATAGCGTCCCACGCGACCAAAATCATAACGCGCAAAATTAAAAAACATGTTATGAATAAGTTGTTTGGCATTATCCACGGTCGCTAAATCACCTGGACGAATACGCTTATAAACTTCTATTAAACCTTCTGCCTCATTCTTAGCCGAATCTTTTATTAAAGTAGAATTGATATAATGGTTTTCTGAATGAGTATCAACATCGGTAAACTGCGCCTTAATTTCTTCCTCCGCGCCAAAACCAAAAGCGCGCAAGAGTGAAGTAGCGGCCACTTTACGCTTGCGATCTATTTTTACCCACAAGACATTATTTAAATCAGTTTCAAACTCCAGCCAGGCCCCGCGATTGGGAATTATCTTAGCGCCATAATAACGGCGGCCACGCAAAAATTCGGAAGTAAAAAATACTCCAGCGGAACGAATAAGTTGTGATACTACCACGCGCTCAATGCCGTTTACCACAAAAGTGCCACGCGGTGTCATGCTCGGAAAATCGCCTAGGTAAACTTGCTGCTCTTTTATTTCACCGGTTTTTTTGTTAACCAACCTAATTTTTACGCGCAAGGCCGCTTCGTAACTGGTGTTCTTGGCTCGTGCTGTCACTTCGTCAAATTTAGGCTCGTCTAAATAATAATCCAAAAAATAAAGCTCCAAATCACGACCAATAAAATCATGAATTGGAGAAATCTCGTCAAAAAGCTCCTTTAAGCCTTCATCAAAAAACCATTGATAAGAAGACTTCTGAATCTCAATGAGATCAGGCAAGGAAATAGCGTCTTTTATAGGCGTGAAAGTTTTCCTTTCGCGCAAAAGATGTGGGGCCGTTAAATTGGCAGACATAAAAAAGCACTCGTTCCCTTTATCCCTCTTAATTATTAGGGAATGAGATGTTTCGTTCTTGCAAACTAGGCAAGAAATCTAAGACGCATGAAGCGTGCGCCAAAAATAAAGTCCTTAATTAGACCCATCAAATGGTCCTAAAAGCTATAACTAAGTAGTTCGAGTTTATCAAGTTGAGTGTTCTATGTCAAGTTGTCAAGTGTGGAAAAGTGCCTATTTTAGCCAAAATCTCTATTTTAAAGGGAAAATGCTACTTTTTGCGTAAAATATGGATAAATTAATTAAAGTTATCCACAGCCTAATAATATGTACTAACTATAATTTCCTAACTATCCCTTTATAAGCATCAACTTCTATAAAATCACCATCATGAAAAACTTTACTAGCACGCATAGTCCCTATCACACAAGGTATCCTAAGCTCCCGTGATACTATGGCGGCATGGGATAATTGCCCACCAACATCAGTCACAATAGCACTGGCTTTATTTATCGCTAGCATCATATCAGGTGAGGTGCTGGAGGTTACCAATATTTCTCCATGTCTCATATGTTGTGCTTCCTTATATGTTATACCCCTTAAGGACTGCTCAATAACCCTCACTCTTCCTTGAATATGACCAGTGCATGCTACTTGCCCAACCAACTTGACTGGAGTTGAATCACGAAAACTAGCTCGTCCAATAGATGTGTACCTAATTGAAATAAAAAAAGATCTTCTGCGATAGATAAATTTATAACCAAATAAGCGTGCCTCTGCTGCGCGTCGTGGAAATGGCTTGTCATCAAGTAAACATGCTCTCAGTTCATCCAGTGTAGTATTTTGTATCGAGCTACTACTTACACCCAACTTACGACCAATCGCAACAAACAATGGGTATACTTTTTTAAAACTATCCATATAAGTCGTATGCATCGCAAGTCTGCGTTCTCCGACTTTCTTTAATTGCCCTGTCAACTTCCACATCTTAGTTGGTACACGAGATTGAAGTGAACGTGGTCTACTGGAGAGTAACTTACTTAAATTCTGTTCTGTAGGCTTTGGAATAAGCAACTGAAGACTTAAAACAAGGTCGTTATAAAAACTAGGACGAGTAAAACGATATACCGCTATAAATCGCGCGTAAGCTATAAATATTTTTTCTAATCTACTGTAAAGTTGATGTGTACTAGCATTTTTTAAATCTAACTTACGTAAATTTTTCAGTACACTACATAAATGTCTGTCTGCAATTACAGTTAAATGCAAAAGCCGCGACAGATTGCGTGTTTTGTTGTACCACAACTTACCCCACTTTAACGCGCGTTGTTGGGTACGATTATTGGCATAGAATGTTGTGGTTTGATTACGACTAATAAAACAATGCTCGCCAAAAGAAAAACCAAACAATTTTGGCATTTCAACTACGTCACCTCGGTGGATCATCTCAACCCAAAATACTGGCGCATTCTTTTGTGACCATTCTTCTGTGAATGTTTTTCTAAAAAACATATATCTATAGTATACCAAAAACTATCCAAAAAGGACGATTTTAGATTCAGAAGTATTAGGAATCAAATTATTTAAATTATTACTCTCTGTTGTGCGCAATATTAAAACTAAATTCTATAAATTAGTTTCACTATTCAATTTATCAAACTCCTCTCTCACAACTCTCCTATCATCCCATGGAGTTTTTTTACCTCCTGCCACACAAAGCCACTGTTCCGCGCCTTTGCCGGTAATAACCACGGTATCGCCTGGTTTAGCCACTTTCAACGCTTGGGCAATTGCTGAACGCCTGTCTAGATTAACCCACAAATTCTCGCCGTCTTTTTTACCAGCCGTACGGGCGCCGCGCGCCACTGCGCCAATAATTATATGTGGATCTTCGTCATAAGGATCTTCGTTTGTCACAAAAACCAAATCCGCATACTTGCCAGCGAGCCGCCCCAAAACTTCGCGTTTGGCTTTATCGCGCCCGCCACCGCAAGAACCAAGTACAGCGAGCAAACGCCCATCTGTACCTTTTAAAGTCTTGTAAACGGCCTCGAGCGACTCTGGGGTGTGCGCATAATCAACCACCACACTAAATGGTTTGGCAATTACAAATTCTAACCTACCTGGTGTGCCTGAAAAATCCGCTAGACTATCTGCCGCTCTCGCCAGCGGCACGCCCAAAGTTGCCACTACTGCTAAAGCCGCTGTGGCGTTCGCTATATTAAAATTCCCGCCCACGGGCAAAAATACTTCCTTGTTATTAACTGTAAAGCTTGAGTGATGTGGTGTTACATCTTTAATATCAGCCGAATAAACAGTAGCTAAATTGGGTACCACCTTGCCCTCTATTGTAAAACCTATTTTACGCGCCACTGGAAACTGTAAAAAGTAAGCTGATTCCCTATCATCAATATTAATAATTGAAGTTTTTATAACTGCGGCAAGAGTAGGAATTTTTTTAATTTTACTCTTCACTAAAACCTTAAACAATTTACCCTTAGCCGCGCGATAATTTTCATAACTGCCATGTGTTTCCAAGTGTTCCGGATCAAGATTGGTAAAAACCGCTATGTCGTAATTGATCCCTAGGTGTCGCCATTGCGCCAAGCCTTCGGACGAAGTTTCTACCACAGCGTATTTGCAACCAACTTTTACCATACGACGCAATAATCTCTGCAAAACAAACGGACTGGGCATGGTCATTTTTAAATCATTTAATTTGGTCTCGGCGCCAATAGAAATTTGCGCAGTAGAAATAAGCCCAGCTTTGTGCCCAGCGGCTTGCAATAAATACCATATCATAGCACTGGTAGTGGTTTTTCCTTTAGTGCCGGTTACGCCAATAATAATCAAACGCTTGGCCGGAAAACCATAAATTATCGCCGCCAAAACCGACCGCTTAAAATGATACAAACTCAAAAGCCACTGGGGCGCTAAAGAACGAATAAAAGTCTTAAGTCGCATAAAGCTAGTATAGCAAGTTTATCCACCTTTGCACCTGCCTACCGCAGGCAGGGAAAGCCTTGGCCGTTAAGTTATAAATGTTCAGCCCTCGCAGTTGAAATGATTGCTTCGGTGCCTGCCTGCGACTCGATTGGGCTCGCCGAAATCCGGCAAGGCAGGGATTCCGCAAAAAAATAACTAAACGCCTGCCCTATCGGCAGGCAAGTAAACCCATGCGAGCTTCATTAAATCAAAAGTACCCCCGCTTTGGGGGTACTTTTAAATTTCTTAACCGTTACCCGCGCTACTTTTTAGGTGCTGGGGTGTTGGTAGACGGCGTTGGTGTTACCGGATTTTGTGTTTCGCCTTTTTTCAAAGCATCAAGTTGCTGTTGAATTTGCTGATTGCCAGGATTTAGATCCAACACTTTTTGCATTTCCTCAATTGCTTTATCTAACACGCCAGTTTTTTGGTAGACCAACGAAAGTCCGTAATGAGCATTGGCATGGTTAGGCACTAAACTAGTAACGGATTTAAATACTGTGGCCGCTTTATCATACACTGCTTTGCCATAATACAAACTACCAAGCTCATAAAGCACATCTACATCTGTTTGATTATAAGAACGAATGCGCTCTAGTTTATCAATCGCCTGATCAATCTTGCCTTGCAACTCATAAGCCAGCGCTTCGTTAAAGTGAGCTGGGGTATAATTGCTCTTAAGTTTAATAGCCAACTCGAATTGTTCTATAGCCTTATTAATATTAATAGTAGCTTCGCCGGCCAATTTAGCTTTAGCAGCTTCATCGGTGGTGGAACCAGAGGCTTGTTGTTGCTGACGATTGCCAGCAATTAAATAAGCCTTACCAAGCTCGGTATAAAGTGCTGGATTAGAAGGCTCGAGTTTAATAGCTTTTTGGAAAGAATCTATTACCCAACTTTCGGCATCGCGTGCAAATAACACTGTACCACGATAAATAGAGCCAAGTGCTTCCCAATTAGACACGCTCTCTTTGGATAATTCAGTGGCCGATTTAGCAGCCGCAATTGAATCGGCAATATACTGTTGCAATTTTGTAATTTGTGCTTGGCGTTCGGCTTCGGTTTTGCCAGCTGTTTGTTTGGCCACTCTGTTGGCCAAGGCCAAATCAACCTGCGCCAAACCAATACGATAAATATCGCGCCATGGATTAAGATTAACCGCTTTGGTCATATCAACCTGTGCCTGCTCCAAAGTATTTACATTATTACCCTTAATTTGCGCCTGCATATAAGCATTATCAGCCGCCCACAAACGGCCAATACCAAACCAAACGCCAACAGCCAACAAAACCACTACTGCCAAACCAAAAGAGAATAAGAAAGACATTCGTGGTGAACCTTTAAGCGACCAACTACGCGTACCCTTTGAACTCCAAGAGGCCAACAGCGCCAATATAAACCACATAAACATAGCTAGCGTAGTATTGGAAAAATAAAATATATTTCCCACCAACAAAACTAAGAATGAGGTAATAATAGCGCCCGATATATACCATTCTGAACTACCCTGATTTTTTAGTAAGCGCCAGCTCAAATACAAAGCTAATATAAATAAGGACAAATAAGCAGCCAAACCCAAAAAACCAACAGTACCAAACATTTGGGCAAATTCAGAAGAGGCTTTGTCAAAACGGAAAGCCCAAAAATCAGAGTCATTAAAATTGGTTGGTTTATATTTGGAAAAACCGTAAATAAATGTTTCTGGCCCAGTGCCTAAAACAGGATTCAGCTTAATATTTTCCCAAGCAATTTTCCAACTAGCTGACATAGAAAGGTTTACTTCTACTGGCACATTAAGCCGCGTAAGTTTAGTAGTAATTAACGGCCAACCAACTACCGCCAAAAGCAAGGCAAGTGAAGGCAAAATTGTCCATTTAAAACCAACTATCTCATTTTTCCAAAATATTAGAGCTAACCACACTGCTGAACTTATTAATAATCCAATCCAACCCAACTGATAATCAATCAAAAAAACGAGTACTAAGGTAAGAATAACAAAGCCTAAACTTAGCCAACGCGTTAATGCCTGGCGGCTATCTTTAGCAAAGAACAAAGCTAATGGTAAACTGGCGGTTAATATTAATACAACAGAATTCAGTGAACTACCCAAGGGCGAGAAATTAATTGCTTGCGCAGCTGGAAAGCTAAAAAAACGCACTCCTAAAATCTGCAGTAATAAAACCAAAGCACCAAGCCCTACTCCACCAAGCCAATAACCAAAAAATTGACGCTTAGCATTTTCACGCTGGCTTAGTTGTAAAACCAAAAAATAAAATATAAGGTAACCAACTATGCTCACCAAGCCACCATTAAATCTGCCGTAAAAACCTAAAATTGAAGTAATTTGATCAACTGAAAATACCACACTTAATACTGCCGCCGCCAAAAACGCCAAAACTACCCAATTTAAAGGCGATTTAACCAGCTTGGCCTCACGCGAAATAACTGACTTGGTTACCCAGACAGCCAATAAAATTACACCCAAGCCTAATAACAAAAACTGTTTATTAAATTCAAAAATCTCATATGTCCACGGTAAAAATGTTAAGGGGACTAAGGCTATTAAAATTTTTAACCCCCAATCCAAAACCAAATCCAGGTATTTAACCACTGGGTTGGTGTGTGAGGGCATAAAAGTATCAGCCACAGCTTGGGCAAAGTCCATAAATATTATATGGGTTAATTATTAACCTCGAAAATTCGAGGGAAAGTGATAAGATATTGTTTATTATAGTATAATTTACCATAACCAGCAAACAAGCCTTCAATATTACAACTTTATTACAACCTTTTATAAGCTACTTCACCCGTCTACCATCATCTATGCCCCCGAGAGGAATCGAATCTCGTATAACTCGCTGATACTCGTCACGGGACGAGACGCGAGTGTCCAATCTTTTTACCACGTGGCGAATGAAATGAGTTTTACGTGGTGCCCCCGAGAGGAATCGAACCTCTATTACGAGATCCGGAATCTCGTGTCCTATCCATTAAACGACGGGGGCCAAACCATGCTCTGGCTAGCACCAGAGCTTCGATGAGCGAGTAATACTTTGTTTAGTATTACTTGTCCGCCGGAGCTCAAGTGCAACGAGAGCGTAGGAGGAAACTACAGGGGCCAAACTACTTTATTTATCTACTAACCAAGCAAACGTTTGCGAAAAGCGGCTGCCAATTCTACGCGGCGATCATTAGTATGCATTTTAACAACTTTTTCCGAAATAACCACGTCAGTTGTTCCATTATTTAAATGATCAGCCACATAGGGTAAAATATGTTTCATTTGAAATTTATAAAAAACTTTTTCACACCAATTTCCCCAAGCTCCGCCAAACAATAGTTCTAAAATACGCTGTATAATACTTGGTAAACTTTTTTTATTTTTGTTTATATAACTTGAATAAATTTTTTGCCAATTGGGTAAATCCTTTGTCACCCAAGCATTTGCTTTTATCAAGCGATCATAAATGCCTCTATCAAATAAAGGCACTAGACTGGCTACCCAAAAGCGCAAATATGGATCATCTTTTTTAGAAAATTGTTCTAAGTTTAAATTATTTTCTGTAATGTAAAAGCTTAAACATAAACGATTGTGCACTCGTTCTCCATAACGACGCCAGCCAAATAAGTGTACTATTAAAGTCACAAACAAACGGCCAATAAAAAGCCTGTTACTACCTAAAACTATAAAAAAATCAATATCACTATTTGCTTGCCGCGGCGCGTCAAAAGCCATGGTGTTGGCTAAGCCAACAAAACGTACAAAAGGTAAATAAGAAAGAAGTCTGGCGCCCTTTTGGGCACGCTTCCTTTTTGGTAACGCCCAACGAGCTTGTTGTTGGCGGTTAAAAAAATGCGAGGGCGAACTAGCTAATTGCCAAAAACCATTTTCATTTTTTATCATCCCCTCCTTTGTTAATTTCTCTAGAGTATTTATTACCTGACTAATACTATAATTATCAATTTTTTCACTTTCTGTATAGAGATACTGCCAACACTCAAAAGCAGTTAATGGATAACTAGAAATATCAAACCAAGTTAATGTTCTTAAAATAGCCCGCTCTAAAGGTGACATAATTAAATCTTAAAATAATCTGCGCAGTTTATTAACAAGACGATATAAATAATAGGTAGTATTTTTATAGGGAAAATCAAAAGTGCCCGAATATTCAACTCTCTTACCGCCCCAACCAAGCTTAAAACGCGTAATGCCCTGCCAAGAACTTTTAGAGCCATCACTTGGTGCCACACCCCACAAATCATAAAATTTAAAATTAAGTCCTTGGGCCTGCTGTATGGTGCGCCAATGCAAAAAGTAAGTTGGCATAAGCTCACGGTGTTCATTAGACGAAGCGCCGTGCAAGTAAGTCACGACGCCGTTGGAAAAAGCCAACATATTGCTAGCTAAAAGTTTGCCTTGCCAACGCACTTCAACTAAACGAACTGCTAGCTCACCTTGCACTAGCGGCTCAGCGCCAAAGTTAACAAGCAAGGCCTCGTAATGACTCTTAGGATGGGTGGCAAAACCATCGCGACCAGCTGTAGTTTTAAGCAAGTTCCAAAAATCAGCTAACCCCTCTCTGCCAATCAAACTAGTTTCCAAACCTTTTTTTAATGCCAACCTAATGTTGTAACGAGTTTTTTCATGCATAGCTGAGAGTAATCTTTCTTCGGGATGTGTCAAATCCAAAATTACTGTGGCGCGGGGCTGAACATCGGACACTTTTTTAAAACCAAAATCTTTTTCCCCAAAATCATTATTCTCTATGTGTAATTCATGACTATGCCAAACTGGCTCAACTCTCAAAAACAAAAAACCTTTGTCCTTATAATATTTTACTAACAATTCTAAAAATAATTTTAAACACTTTTTTTCTTTTACTACCGGACCACGTGAAATATAAATATATTTAAAACCACCCGGTAGCTTACGAAAAATTATCGAGGCTATTCCCACCAAAAAATCACCTTCATACAAACCTAAAAAATCAGTCTGGCCGCCGGAATTATTTTCTAATTTAGCCCAAGCGGGAGTTTGCAAAAATAAACCGCCCGATGGCGGATATTCCAATATAAACTTGGACAGCTCGGCGGCTGTAATATTTCTTAACTCCATAATTTTAAGTGCGCGAGAGCGCCTTAAGCGCCGCTCTTACTTTTTCTTCCAGGGTATCGCCCTTACCTTTAATAGCTTGCAAAGCATTTCTCGCTTCAGAAGTAGAGTAACCCAAAGTAACAATCGCCTCTAGCACTGCCTGATCGTCGCTGTATCCGCTTTGTGGCTCTATGGCCTCTAATTTATCCTTTAATTCAATTACTAGTTTCTCTGCTGTTTTTTTACCCAAGCCATGCACCGCATGCAAAATGCTGGCATCCTGCGCCGCCACTGCCCGCCGAATATCCTCTGGTTTAGCTACCTCTAAAATATTAAGAGCTGATTTAGGGCCTACGCCGGAAACAGTTAAAAGTAATTTAAAAAATAACAAATCAGCTTGGCTGATAAAACCATAAAGCTCCATCAAATCTTCCCGCACATTAAGATAAGTAAAAAGACCAACTGTCGTACCATCAACTAAGCGGGCTATTAAATCTTTGGTGCAAAAAACCTCATAACCAACCCCGCCGGTATCTATCACTACCGAACGTATAGTTTTGGCCACTACTTTACCTGCAATTTGAGCTATCATAAGCTAATTATAATTCGTTTTTAAATTATTGACAAAGCTGAAGCTACGAACTAAATTGTAAATATAACTAACAGAGTTCCTAAAAAACTAAACACTTATGAGGTAATATATGTCCTCCTGGACTTTAATCTCAATAATTGTACTTGTTTTGTGTGTAGCGATCTACATTGTAGCCTTTAAATCAAAAAAAGAAAGGATAGATCGATCGTTGTCCTATCCACTTGTATTTGTATCTGGTAGTGGAATTTGGTCATTTATTTTCTCATTTATTTTTAAAAAATCATGAAGATCGCCACAATTATCAAAACAGTCTAAGCCGAAATCTGTATAATATAGATATCGGCTTTTTTAATTTAAAATACAGTCTATACTGAAGATATGAATTTCAAACTAAAATCACCCTTCAAACCAACTGGCGACCCCGAACAAGTCCTGCCACAGGCGGGACTATACGGGGCGACCTGCCTACCGGCAGGCAGGGACGAGCTATAAAAAACTTATGAGCAAAGCAAGCTTTATCTTAAAATCATCTTTCAAGCCCACCGGGGACCAGCCGCAGGCTATAGCTAATTTGATAAAAGGGCTAAAGAATAATCTACACCACCAAACCCTGCTTGGCGTTACTGGCTCTGGTAAAACTTTTACCATGGCCAATGTTATTGCCGAATTGGAAAAACCTACTTTAATAATTTCTCATAATAAAACCTTGGCGGCTCAGCTTGCCAACGAATTTAAACAATTCTTTCCTGAAAATGCTGTACACTATTTTGTTTCTTATTATGATTACTACCAGCCTGAGGCTTATTTGCCCGTCTCGGATACTTACATAGAAAAGGAAACTCAGATAAATGAGGAAATAGATCGCCTGCGTCACGCCGCCACCCAAAGCATACTTTCACGGCGTGACACTATTATTGTGGCCTCTGTTTCTTGTATTTACGGCTTGGGTAGTCCGGAGGAATACGCGCGTGTGCGCTTAACCATAAAAAACGGAGAAGTATGGCCGCGCCAAAAATTACTACGCAAATTAACCTCCCTGCAATATAAAAGAAATGATATTGATTTTCACCGCGGCACTTTTCGCGTCAAAGGCGAAATAGTGGATATTTTTCCAGCTGATTCATTAGATCGTTATTTACGCCTACGCTATACCGGAGACCAAGTTGAACGAATTGAAGAATGTGAAATCTTAAGCAGTGAAGTAATAACTGCCCTCCCCCAAATTGATGTATATCCAGCCAGCCACTACGTAGCCTCAGCCGAACGATTTGAACCATCTTTAAAACAAATTGAAAAAGATTTGGCTACGGAAGTCAAAAAATTTACCAAGGCTAAAAAATTATTAGAGGCGCAACGTTTAAGCGAACGCACAAACTTTGATTTGGAAATGCTACGTACGGTTGGCTATTGCAATGGCATTGAAAATTATTCACGCTACTTTGACGGCCGCCAAAAAAGCGAACCGCCCTACACTCTCATTGATTACTTGCCCAAAGACGCTCTGGTATTTATAGACGAATCGCATATGACCATACCACAAATAACAGGCATGTCAGCAGGCGACCGAGCGCGCAAAGAAACATTGGTTAACTATGGTTTTCGCTTGCCCGCGGCGCTTGATAACCGTCCGCTTACCTTTGGGGAATTTAATAAAAGAATGAATCAATTAATATATGTTTCTGCTACACCAGCGGACTACGAGCGTCAAATATCCCAAAATATAGTAGAACAAATTATCAGGCCAACTGGACTACTTGATCCAACTATTGAAATAAAACCAACCAAACATCAAGTGGATGATTTGGTAACGCAGGTGGAAAAACGGGTGGCTAAAAAACAGCGCGTGTTAATTACCACTTTAACTAAGCGCATGTCTGAAGATTTGACTGATTATTTACAAGATGAGGGTATTAAAGTGCAATATCTGCATTCGGAAGTTGATACTTTTGACAGGTTGGAAATTTTACGCGACTTACGTTTGGGAAAATATGACGTAATAGTGGGGATAAATCTATTGCGTGAAGGCCTTGATCTGCCCGAAGTTTCACTAATAGCTATATTAGATGCTGATAAAGAAGGCTATTTAAGATCAGCCACCGCTCTTATACAAACTATGGGCCGAGCCGCTCGGCACAGCGAGGGGCATATTATTATGTACGCTGATAAAATTACTAAATCAATGCGCCAAGCTATTACAGAAACTGACAGACGCCGCAAAATACAGCAAGATTATAATAAAAAACATGGTATTACTCCCAGCACCATTATTAAAACTATTTCCAGTGATCGCTTAGCAGGCGGAGCTAAGGTGCCAGAAATTGTATCCTTGGTAAAAGATTTATCTATTAATAAACTACCGCGCGAAGAATTAGCGCATTTGGTAAAAGATTTGGAAAACCAAATGGAACTGGCGGCTCAAAATTTGGAGTTTGAACACGCCGTGGCTTTGCGCGATCAGATTACAGAAATTAAAAAATTATCTGAAAAAAATAAAAGGGGAGATACTAGAAAATAAAAGTAACTCTCCCCTGTGTTCTCATTTTTTGAAAATATATTACATAATTATTTGGTGTTTTTTGCGCCGACGATTGTAACGACGGAGTAAACCTTGGTCAACACCTTTAACAGCATTAGCAAAAAGCTGATCTTCGGTAGTAATAATCCAAGGATATTTACCAGTTGCCCTATGACGGTGAATAACTTTGCCGACAAAATCAGCGCGAAATGTAGAGCGATCCTTTTTCCATAAACATAAGGTTCTCATCTCAAAACGATGACCAAATTGTTGGCGGAGCTTAAACTCCAGTTTTACATAAGTATCACCCCAATCCGTCAAATCGTCCACGATAAGTAAACGAACTCTTTTGCCAACCTCAAGTAACTTCAAAAGATTAGATACTGTTGAGAAATGCTCTGCCAGTTTCACTCTTTTATTCACCTGTTTAGCCAACTGTCCTTTTTTGCCCTTCTTATAATGTTTGGAGGCGATACAGGCATAAGGAACATTAAGAACATCATCAGCTAAATCCATACCAAAGTTGCCACCTTTAGTAATAGCTATAACAGCATGCGGGTCATAGCCACTGGTCAATAAATCGTTTATTGCCCTACTCATTAACTGCCGTTCTTGAGACTCAGTAACAAACCAATATGGCTTCCCTTTAATAACAACTATACGACCACGGGGGATCGTCTTTTCTAGCTTCTTAGTTTTAGACATTTTGTTTTAACCTTTCAAAAAGATATAATGATAAATAGCAATTTTATTTTCAGTTTATTTTATTAAGACACCTTAACTGATAATCCAATATGCGTCAAGGCCCTCCCATAAAACACAAAAAAGTCTTAGTTTTCGGCGTGTTTGATATGCTTCACCCTGGCCACCGCTGGTTTTTGAGTCAGGCGAAAAAATTAGGCCCCAAACTTTATGTTATTGTGGCGCGAGATAAAAACGTAGATAAACAAAAATCGCACCAGCCGCAACAAACTGAAAAAGTGCGTTTGAAAAGTATTCGTGCCTTGCCTTATGTAACCCGCGCTCAATTGGGAGCGCTCAATCTTAAAAAACGTTATGATGTTATAATAAAAATAAACCCTGACATTATTTGTTTAGGGTACGATCAAAAATATTTAACTAGAAATTTAAAGGCTGATTTAAAGCGTTTTGGTCTTAAAACCAAAGTTATACGACTTGGGGCTTACAAGCCGCATCTTTATAAAAGTAGTTTAATGGTGAATAAAGTTAAGGCCACAAGTTGACAACTTTGTTAAGACCGTGTACTTTACTCTTACACTTACTCTTCACTATTACTTAAATAATTCTATGCCAAATAAACAAGCCGCTGTTAAGGCGTTACGCCAAACCAAAAAGCATACTGCCCATAACCGTGCGGTGCTTTCCCAATTAGAAGTTTTAACAAGATTAGCTCGTCGTGCCATCACCGCCAATACTAAAGAGGCGGCTACAAGTGTAAAAAATATTATTAAGGCTTTGGATAAAGCCGCTCAAAAGGGCATTATAAAAGCCAATACCGCCGCACGTAAAAAATCCCGCTTAATGAAAGCGTTGCGTGGTAAAAATTCAAAATCCTAAATCACTGTTTGAAATAGGCGACGATTTTCTAACTTAAATTTTACTTAGCCAGCTTTAAAGTCGCTAGTTTACTCAAAAACAAGCCAAACAAAACCTCCGGTGCTGTGCGGCTTGTTTTTAGTTGTACATCTAACTCAGAAAGTTCGCTATAAAGCCAAAGCAAACGATCTTGCGAATAATAAGGAATTTGCTGCAAGGCTTTAGTAACTACATAGGGATGCAAACCTAACTCTCCCGCAATTTCTCGCGGCGATAATTTTGTTTTAGCCTCATCAAGCGCTAAGCGCACTGAAGTTAATACGCGCAAGTGCCAGGCCAAAAGCCCCACCAAACTTTGCGCTGTAACGCCCTGCTCAAACTGGCGTGCTAGTGCCGCGCTCGCCGCTTTAAAATCACGCTTACCTACTGCTTCCACAAAAACAAACACGTCGTCCTGCAGGGTTGAGGTTACTAATAAATCCAAATCAGCCGCTTTAATTTCACCCTTTCCCCGATAAGCCACCAACTTAGCAACTTCTTGCGACAGTTTAAAAAAATCATTTTCCACCAAAGCGGCCAATAAACGAGCGGCGCTTGGCGGCATATTGCCGCCCTCTACCTTAGCGCGCGCTATAATCCATTTTTCTAACTCGGGGGGCGTTAAGTTGCTAAACTCGCGCGTGATTATTTTTTCTTCGGCCAATTTACGAATAGCCGAAGGAAACGGTTTTGACCAGCTGACTTTTTCAGTTTCTATTAATAAAATAAATACTCCTGCTGGCGGCATTGCGGACAAAGTTTTAATTAAATCAGCTGTTTCGCTTTTTGCTTCGGCCTGTAAAACATCATAAATAATCACTAATCTTTTTTCGGTAAATAAACCGCCGCCATAAACCGCACTATGTAAACTCGCCACAAATTCCTTAGCCTTGCCCAAAGTGTACTCCAGCCGCGTAATCGTGGCCTGCGGATGCCGCTTGCGAAATTCTGCCTGCCAGCGCGCCACCTCAAGCGCTAATAGCGATTGATTTTCCCCATACCAAAGCTGAATCGGGGCTAATTTCTTTTGAATTGATGATGTCTCTTTTTTAGCCATAAATTATCTCTCAATATTGACAATAATGGTAAGATATATTAAAGCCTAAACAATCTAAAAAAATAAAACAATTTTCTTTCACAAAATAAGAGGTATTCACATGTCTGATTTAATAAGATGGTTGCTCGTGCTAGATTTTATTTTTGTAATTTGTGGAGGTTTTTGTCTCTGGCGTAAAAGTAGAGCAGAGGCTTATGCATTTTCTTTTGTCGGTATCATACTTACAACCACATTGTTGTTGTCCACTCACGCACCTTTAATAATATCACTATTTTCCAAAGAACAAATTATACTGAGTTCCTTGGAACCAGATATTGTTACACTAATTTATACCGGCTTAATAATGCTGATGCTGTTTTCAGTTAACATAGCTATATTATTTAGCCTAATAGCAACCCACAAATCAACCTAAACAAATGAATAAAACTTTAGTAGGGGTAAACCACAGGGTTTACCTTTTTTATTTGTAATATAAACACTTTTAAAATTTTTGTCATACAAATTACAAGGCTATGCCTTCCATCTCACCCCAATTATCTCCCGCCTTAACATCCACCACAATTGGCACGGAGAGTTTTATGGCCTGCTCCATTTCGCGTTTAACCAACTTGGCAACTTTGGCCACATCCTTTTGTGGCACCTCAAAAACTAATTCATCGTGCACTTGAAGTATCATTCTAGTTTTTTTGGATATTTCTGGCAATTTTTTAGCCACCTTAACCATAGCGACTTTCAAAAGATCAGCGGCCGTGCCTTGAATAGGCAAATTTACAGCCATACGTTCAGCTGCCGACCTCACTTGCTGCATACCTGAATTAATTTCCGGTAAATTGCGTTTTCTGCCCAAAAGTGTGGTAACAAATCCTTGCTCCCGCGTGCTTATTTTAATTTCTTCAATCCACTTGGCTACTCCGGAAAAAGCTTTAAAATATCTATCAATAAAACTGCTAGCCTCACTGCGTGAAATACCGGTGCGCTCCGAAAGTCCCCATACACCCATGCCATAAAGCACGCCAAAATTAACTTCTTTGGCACTACGGCGTTGGTCTGGTGTAATTTGAGATGGCTCTATGCCAAATATAAAAGCGGCTGTGGAAGTGTGAATATCCTCCCCATTTTTGAATATTTGAATCATCCTTTTATCCTGCGCTAAATGGGCGGCTATTCTCAGTTCAATTTGCGAATAATCAGCTGAGAGTAATTTAAATCCTGCTTCCGCTATAAAAGCCTGCCGCAAACGTTTGCCCCAATCGCCTCGAATAGGAATATTTTGTAAATTAGGATCAGAAGATGAAAGCCTGCCGGTAGCAGTGACTGTCTGATTAAAACTTGTGTGCACCCGGCCGGTTTTTTTATTTACCAACTCGGGCAAAGCTTCCACGTAGGTGGAAAGTAATTTGGAAAGTTCGCGCCAACCAAACAACAACTCAATTACTGGATGAAGTCCTCGCATTTTTTCTAACTCCGCCGCCGCGGTAGAAACACCTGTTTTGGTATGCCGCAAACCTTCTGGAGAAATTTTAAGCTCGTCAAAAAGAATCTCTTTAAGTTGTTTGGGAGAATTGATATTAAATTCTCGGCCAGCGTGTTTATGTATTTGTTTTTCTAAAGAAGCTAATTCGTTTTTTAATTCTTTCTCCATCACCGCTAAGTAAGATGTATTTATCTTTATACCAGCTTCTTCTATTTGCGCCAGTACCGGCACTAAAGGCATTTCTACCTCATTAAACAATTCCAATAATTTAGCAGACTTAAGTTCTGGTTCTAGTTTATCTTTCAAACGCAAGGTAAAATCAGCGTCCGCGCAAGCATATTGAGTAACTTCTGCTATAGGCACTTCGGACATATTTTTTTGCCCTTTGCCTTTTTTACCAATCAATTCCTCAATAGTTTGCATTTCCACGCCCAGTTCCTGAAAAACAAGTGATTTTAAATCAAGCACGCGCTCACCGGATTTTATTAAATAAGCCGCTATTAAAGTATCAAAGTAAACACCACTCACTTCTTGCCCGGCGGCTCTTAATACCTCTAGATCAAATTTGGCATTATGAGCGATTTTGGATATTTTTTTATCATTAAATAAAGCTGCTAATTCTGCCCAAGCCTTACTCTTTAAAATAACTAATGATTTTTTAATAAAATAAGCTTCACCAGCTTTAACAGCTATGCTAATACCCACTAATTCACTCTGCCAAGGATCAAGCGCAGTGGTTTCGGTATCAAAAGTAAATTCACCCGCGTGCTTAATTTTATTTACTAACTCCCCCAGTTCAGTTTCTGATTCAATCAAATGATATTTTCCATGATTCGGCCGACCAACTGCTGTGACACCGGATTCATTGGGAGATTTAAGTTCTAATTTTTGTTGTAACTCAGGAATTTTAGACAGTAGAGATTTAAATTCTAAACGCTGAAAAAGTTCCACTAATTTAGCGTTATCAAAAGCCTGTAATTTACAGCTATCCAAATTAAAATCAAACTCAACATTTCTTACAATAGTGACAAGTTTTTGGGAAAGCTCGGCCTCTGGTTCAAAATTCTTTAGTAGTTCCACTACTTTGACGGAAAAATTTTCAAATGCGCTATCACTTTTATGCAAAGCGGTATAAATTCCTTTTATACTGTTAAACTCTTTTATAAGCTCTAAAGCGGTTTTTTCTCCAATGCCTTTAACGCCTGGAATATTATCCGAGGGATCGCCTCGTAAAGCTTTAAAATCAATTAATTGTGCGGGCTGCAAACCATAGCGTTCTTTAACCGCCGCCTCATCATAAATTATGGTATCGTTCATACCCCGTTTCAAAGTATAAACTTTAGTATGATCATCAATTAATTGTAGGGTATCTAAATCACCTGTAACAATAATAGTTTCTATGGGCGCGGTAGTATGTCCAACTTTTTCAGCAATAGTACCTATAACATCATCTGCTTCAAACCCTGCCATCTCAAAAACTGGCAAACGAAAAGCCGATATGATTTTTTTTATCCAGGGAATTTGGTCATAAAGTTCCTGTGGTTGTTTAACGCGCTGAGCTTTATACTCCTTAAAAGCCTCGTGGCGAAAGGTTGCTTCTTTTCTATCAAAAGTTACTGCCACATATTCCGGCTTTAGTTCTTTTAACACGCGTAAAAAAATCGTAGTAAATCCATACACCGCATTTACTAACATGCCGTCACGGGTAGTGAATGGCGGAAGGGCATGAAAAGCGCGATGTAATAACGCATTGCCGTCAAAAATAACCAATTTGGGAATACTGGGCATAATATTAGTTTATCATAAAACCACCCACCAGTGGCGGATGGCAATTGTAACGTAATGGAGGCCTGGGCATCTGGCCTCGTCAGACAAGAAAATTGTCGTGGCTACGCCAGATCTCGCGGAGTGAGACACCCATGTATAGAGGTTTTGTCGTCCCTACGGGAGATCCCACGTAGCGGGACAGACCATCTATTATTTTTAACTACTTGGAGGCCATGGCGGGATTCGCACCCGCGAATAGCGGTTTTGCAGACCGCCGTGTTAGACTACTTCACCACATGGCCATATTTATTTTTTAATATTTCTTTTTGGTGATGAGATTTATAAAACCGTTCAGCTTTAACTGCTTCAGCACGTGTTATATACTCATAATACTCCAATAAACGCCAAGGGCGATATCCTTTAGTAGATTTTACCTTACCTTGATTATGTAAGTGAAGGCGAACTTGAACATCGGCTGTACTACCTACATAAATATCATCATTTGCCAGACTAACTAAAATGTAGACGTAATACTTCATAAACAATAGTTTTGTCATGGCTACGCCAGATCCCGCGTAGCGGGACAGACCTCTGCCTTACTGCTTGCCGTAGCTACGCTAGGTCTCGCGGAGTGATGAGCTACCAGGCCACTTATATTTATTATAGTAGATTATAGCAAACAATACTCTACCAAAAAATAGCCCTCAGGGCAAATAACACAAACTGGGCTCTTGCCCAGTTTGTGTTCTGTGTTTACCTTCCCGATTCCAGCCACCCCACGGCCGCGGGGTTATATTAATCACTAAATAATATTTAACGGTTGATAATTATACATACGGTGAGACCAAGAATGAGCTAAGTTAAAGTTTCTATTCTCCCCCCGCTGGCCACGAAAGATAATTGTCGGGGTAATTTTATAAGTACGCCACTCAGCTATCAATTTAACTTCTTCAGTGTGCGTATCATATTCACGTTTTTCTCTTTCGTGCTCTACCTTCTCAGCCTTGGTTATCTGTATTAAATTTGTAATAACACGCTCAGGTGACAAATCAAATGTTACATCTTGATATTTTAATATATTGGAAACTTCTGTGGTTGCCATCTTTAATAAAACCACCAGCATTAGTAAGCTTGACAGTAACGTTGATGAATTGTAGAGAAGTATTGGCATAAATTTTCCCCTCCTGTACTAATACGACGGAGGGGAAAACATAACGTTACAATACTTCAATTGCTACATATCTCAGACCCCAGATTATGGCCTGTTCACGTGTCTCCATCCAAATATCAAGTCTTTTGTCATAGCGTTCGTTCATACGATCCTCCACCACAAAAATTGTATCACCATAATAATCGGGAATCCGCAAGCGGGTGCCAATCGGCAAAAAATTAGCCGCCACTACGCCAGCCCGTACAGTGGTTCCGCTGGCAGTAATGAAAGGTGTATCATCTGTCTGGTCGGGAGTAGAAGAGTAAGCGGTTGTTGGTACGTGCGTAAAATAACGCGCTGAACGCTTTTCCGCAACTGGAAAACGGTCAACCATATTTACGGCATCACTGTTAACATAGGACATTATTGTTTGTGCCAAAACTATTTGAGGGAACATGGCTTCCACCACCAAACAAAGCGAGGCAACAAATAATAAATTCTTTAAATGCTTAAGATAATTGAATTTGAGCTTATAAAACATAGTAATTTCTTTAACAAAAAACCCTCAAATTTGAGGGTTTTTAACTTGAATATGTTAGCACTAACGAGGTTTTGTGTCAAGGGGTGGCGGTGCAAAATTTAACTCTAAACTTGTTGGTGTGTGTGCCGCCAATCATCAGTTAAATGCATAATCTTTTCGGAAATTTGGTAAGGATGTGGTATTTGATGAAAACCAAAAAGCGTTTCTGATTGTTCGCCGGCTGTTTCTATTTCCACTTCGCCAAAATCTAACATTGTGTTAACCAAACCGCGAACTTTGGCAGAAACGTTTTGTACGCGCGAGAGCCTAAGCTCAGCTACCTCGCGATTAAACAATCCGCGCTGTTCCAAAGAAACAATACGCTCGGTGGTAACTACCCAGACGTCTAAGTAATAATCTGTCCAGGCACTCCAAAAAAACAACCAAATCGCCAAATAATACAAACTAACCCCGAGCCGCATTAAGGCTTCAAGTACGCCGCCGCTAAAAATCTTTTCTAAAATTTGCGGGAAAAAATTTAAAATAACGTAGCGCGCTAAAATTGGCCAAGCAAACAAAATAACATACCAAATTACTTTTTGGGCAAACACAAACCAATGGCGGCGCAAAATAAATACTATGCGCTCATTAGGTAATGGTGAAGGCAAAACACGACCAAGCCACATAAATTAAAAAGGTTTAAGGCTAATAATAAATACCCACACGTCAAATGATTGGCTCCAATCAAACACTATTAGTAAACGATAGGAAATAAACATTAGCAAGGCGGTACCGGCGAGCATAATAAAAGTCATGGTAATAGAGGTGGGCGAAAAAAAACCAAAACGCAACAAATGATACAAACTAGAAATACCAAAAAGTAACACTATAAAAACTGCTATTAAATAAAGTCCTAAAAAAGCAATAAATGGAATGGGCATGTTTCAAATGTAAAATGCAAAAATCAAAGTTTGACTTTGACCCCGCTTATAAGCGGGGTGGTTGCTAAAGCAACCAAATGAAAAATAATACATTACACCAAACTGGTTTGTTTTTGAATCGGCGGCTTCATACCTAAATGCTCATAAGCCGCTTCGGTAACTACGCGACCGCGCGGTGTGCGGGCCAAAAAGCCTAATTGCATTAAAAATGGCTCATAAATTTCTTCAATTGTACCCATTTCCTCCTGCAAAGCCGCCGCCACGGAATTTAATCCTACTGGACCGCCTTTAAATTTCTCAATTATTACACGCAAAATTTGCCTATCCAAATCATCCAAACCAACTGGATCAACTGCCAATTGATCAAGTGCGGCTTTGGCAAGCTCAGCTGTAACTTTACCTCCGCCTTTTACCTGCACATAATCACGCACGCGCTTTAGTAGCCGATTGGCAACTCTAGGTGTAGCGCGCGAACGAATAGCTATTTCCTTGGTAGCGCCTTCATCCAGCGGCAAATTTAAAAGTTTGGCTGAGCGGGCCACAATTTGAGCCATTTCTGCTGGATTATAAAAATTTAATCTGTAAGTTGCACCAAAACGATTCCTAAGTGGCCCCGACAGCAAATGATAACGTGTAGTAGCACCAATTAAAGTAAAACGCGGCAGCTCCAAACGAAGTGTGCGCGCCGATGGACCTTTGCCAATTACCAAATCAAGTGCATATTCCTCCATCGCCGGATAAAGCACTTCTTCTATCACTTTATTAAGGCGATGAATTTCATCAATAAATAAAATACACCCTGGTTCGAGATTGGTAAGAATAGCTGCCAAGTCTCCCGCCCGTTCAATAGCCGGACCAGAAGTTACTTTAATTGGCGCGTGCATTTCGTGAGCAATAATGTGCGCTAAAGTTGTTTTACCTAAACCAGGCGGACCATACAAAAGAACATGCTCAATTGACTCTTTACGTTGTCGTGCCGCTTCTAAAAAAATATGTAAGTTAGACTTTACCTGCTCTTGACCAACATACTCCAACAGTGTTTTGGGGCGTAATTGGGTATCAAGTTGCTTATCTTCAACTTGCTCCTCACTTGTTATTAGACGGGCTGATTTATTAGTAATTTCAGGCATAAATACACACTTAGCCTACCATTCTAAGCAACCTCTTGACAAGTTTTTTAACCTGTGCTAATGTTATATGTTTCGTACTAAGGGTTGCTTAAACCCTGCGAAACAAGCTAAAAATAACTACTATTTAAAAAGCTATTTATAAAGAGTTTAGGTACCCCAAGAGGAGGTGGCACGACAAGCATGGGAATCTAATATAGGATATCTTGGCTTAGGCTCGGATAATCCTGAATAGATTTTCTTGCCACCCCCTCTTGGTGTAACTACACAACAAGTATAATTAATTAAAATTTATTACTCAACCACCTCTTACTAAGAGGTGGTTGATTCTTTGGTAATTAATTTTAGTTTAATTTGACAATTAACTACTATTTGCTAAGCTCTTAAAAACTAAGTAAACATAATTAAACAAAACGGAGTACAAAATGCCAACAAAAAATGGGTTCTTTATTAATTCAAACAATAAAAAAATATCAATAAAACCAGAGGAATTAATTATCCGGTACGGCGAGCAAGATATAAAAAAACCACCCAACGGCGGTGTGTTAATTATAGGAGAAACCGATTCTCCTAAAACCACACTTTTAACCATGGCCATTATGAGCCATGATATACCTACAAAATTTTTATTTGTAGATGATCTTGCAAATCCTCAAGAAACTATTCTTCATAGTATAGAAAAGTGGCCACCACCAGAAATAGAACTCGAAGAAATATTGTTAAACCTGTTTCCTAAAGAAAAAATGAAACTTCGACGAATATGGCAAGATGGCAGTAGTATTAGTTATAAAATAATCAACAAGCCACGAACAAACTCCAGGCGGCCAAGAGCAAGATCACATATATAAAAATCTCCATCGCAATAAAAGCCAACTGTATAAATGGTTGGCTTTTTTATTTTTTATTTTCTATCCAAATACTACATTAGGGGAAAAATAAGCGACTTGCCCCGTGATATCCGTCAAAGGCGGATTATGCGGGGTTGCTTATTTTTCCCTAATTTTAATAATTATCTTTCCTGATAATAAATGTAATTAATTTCCTACTGGAACGGATGTATTAGGCAAAGGCAAAATTACTGAACCATCTCCTGTAACATTACTAGGTTGAAGTGTGCCCTTTGGCACCCCTACCAAACACACTTCCTGCCAAGGTACATAATGACTTTTAAATACTTCCTCTACGCGACGACCGTCTACATAAGTTACAGTATAAGTAAATTCCGCGTCTGCACCATTGTGAGCTTTCTCGGTACACTTTTTCTCACCCGGTTTTAGATTTTCTGTTTCCACTATTTTGCCTGGCGGTGGTGATTTAATATTAGAAATTTGTGGCTTAGTTTGTTCAACTACACGACCGTCTTTAGTGCCCCAAAATTCAAAAATCAAATCATCTCCCTTTATTTTAGTCTTAATTAAAATAGCGTTACCAGTGTCGTTTTTAAAACGCAAATCTGGCTTGGGATCATAAATAGTAGCGTCGGTCCCGGCTGGCTCATAATAAACCACGCGGTAAGAATGATTTCGACGTTCTAAAATAGGCAAACCTGAAGCCAAAGCAACTCGGAAAGTAGTGGTACCAATCTGGCACAAACCTCCGCCAAACTCCGGAATAGTTTTATTGTCTTTAATAACCAATTCTTGCAAATAACCAGATTCGGCATCTATCTCGCCCAAAGTTGTAATAAGGGAAAATTCTTCATCTGGTTGAATAAGCACACCATTAAGTCTGTCGGCACCCGTTTTTATATTATGGCGACGATTTTTAGGGCTACCAGCAAAATTAGACTTTCCCACGCCGATAATTTCTTTAATCCCGAGATCATTAACATCGGAAGTTTTAATTTTAGGTTCGGTAATAGCAACTGTAATTGGAATAGAATCATTGCCACCGCTTCGTATTATGGCTTCAGCCGCTTTCAGTGTTGCTAATTCGTCTACATCGCGACCGGGCTGACTTGGTTCAAAAGTAGTTGCTACCCCGTCTTTTAACTCAAAGCGTGCATCCTGTGCCGACTGATTAATAGCAGTTAATATGGGAACAAAAAATTCCTCCGACAAAGCAATTGATAAACCAACTTCCACACCACCATTCATTGCGCGCGCCTCTAACCATTTATGCCATATGGCCGGACCAGCTTTCCAGCTATAATCTTCAAATTTAAAAACTAAGGTTTGGTCCTTAAGTAGTTCACGTGCTTGGGGCAAAACTTTTAAAACTTCTTTTTCTGTGAGACTCGGTTTGGCTGTTTTAAGCTCCAACACAATAGGCTGTTTGGCCACACTCAAAGAATTAAAACTTTGTACGAGTTCAGTTTTTAATTTTTCACGATTAATACTCAAGCCATTAGTTTCCGGTTCAACATTAATATTATCTGCTTCATCTATTACCAAACGCGCAGATTGGGCCTGCTTGCCAAAACTAGATAAACTTTCTCGCAAATATTGCCAAATGCGTTCAAACTCTATATCTAATTTAGGGTTTAGTTCTTTGCCATAAACTGCCACAGCAATCGGTTCCACTAATTGTCTTAGCCAATTTCCCTGACGGCCAACCCCATAAGCCTCTTGGGCAGAATCAGTTGCTTTAAAACTAGCTAACTCATAACTTAAATCGGGATTGGTAGCAGGGGCTATAATAGGTTTTAAAATAATATTTTGTTTGTCAGCAGATAGTAATATTCCTGCCTCAGCAAATTTATCCCAAGCAGATTGCAAATTTTCTTCCGCTTTTAAAGGTGTTAGTCCAGCCAAAGATACATCGCCAACCTTAACCCCAGGAAAAATTTTACCATTATAAATAGTGCGATAAATAAAAGCACTGCCGCTTAATACAATCAAAGCCGCTATAACTATAATAGGCCACCAGAGCCATCTTTTTTTCTGGTGCTTAGATTTAGACAGCATAAATTATTTACCTTGAAGAATCTCCATTAATAAATTTCTAGCCTCTACTCGTTTATCAGATTCAAGATTATTATTTTTTAACTCTAAAAATAACTTAGCACCTTCGTGTGTTTGTGGAGGTAATAAATTACGCTCTACTACTAACTCTTGCCCGTCATCAAAATGTAAAACCGCTTTGTCGCCCTCAAACCTATCTATAGTAACTATTAAAACGCTGGCTGACATAAAACCTAAACCTCCTCTTCATTTCGCACTTTTACTGATACGATTTTGGCTTTAGCCGCTTTAGGTAAAATTATAGTGAGCACGCCATTTTTAAGAGCCGCCTGCGCCTTTTCTGATTTTACCTCCACTGGCAAAACAATGGAACGCGAAAAACCGCCCCAGTAACACTCTTGGTAAAAATAATCCTCCGGTGCCACTGCTGTTTCTTGGTAACGTTTCCCACGAATAGTTACCACGTCATTATTAAGCGTTATTTCTAAATCCTCCAGCTTTACGCCAGCAATAGTTGATTTTATAACCAAAGCTTCTTTGGTTTGATAAACGTCAACCGATAGTTGCCCCTCGTACTCGCCCGAATACCACTCTACCCCTGGTACATTACTAGGGTTGTTTGATAAATAAATTTCCTGAGGCGAATCACCGTCTGGTTTCAAAAGTGAAATAGAGGACATAAATGATATAATTAGTATACCAAGTGTACACCTTGACGTAAAATTTATATCACACTACAATAAGCAACACTGTGGCCCAATCGTCCCTGCCCGTCGTAGCTTCAAGCGGAGACGGGTAATGGTTAGGGTACAACACTATCCGCTGAGGCAGAAGTACAGGGCAAGCACCACGCTTTTTAACCGGCCCACCAAAATTTGGCCCCATCGTCTAATGGTTAGGACACCACGCTTTCAATGTGGGAATTCGGGTTCGATTCCCGGTGGGGCTACCAACACTTTCAACCACCTGATGAGGGTGGTTTTTTGTTTTAGTGATATAATTAAATCATCATTATTAACTTAAATATATGAGAAAATATTATACCTTTTTAATTTTATCTGGATTCTTAATTCTGTTGGGAGCGAGTTGTTCTTTATCCAAAAATAATACTTCATCGCAATATGTGGAGTCTAAAGATAAAATTGAGATACCTGTAGATAAAGATAAAATATTATCAGTAAGTAACCTTGCTGGCTTTGCTTATGACAAAGGAAGAGGATTAGAACAATGTGATGAGTTACTTAACAGTACAGCAGTGCGATTTTATAATTATTGCGTGAGTCAGGTAGCCATTATTAAAGGCGATATAAATATTTGTAAATTACAAACAACAAGGGGGGAAGGATTCGACAATAATTTACCCGAATTAGATAAACAAAAATGGGTAGAAAGAAGTACTAAGGAGTGTATCAGAAATGTATATACCTATGCGGCACAGAATAAAAATTATTCTTTATTGGGTTTATGTAGTAAACAAGATAATATTCTAGAAAAAGCTAGCTGTTATAGAAATTTTAGAGATGGTGAATTAGATAAACCATGTACTGAAAAATATAATTCAGATAATTCTGCTGACGCTCAAGCTAAATGGATAGCTTGTGCTAAAGTGAATGACACGATCTGCCCAAAAATAAACGAAGCAGAGGAACGTGCATTATGTGAAAATGCTTATAATAGTGAAATGTACAAAGCGCCTGAACAGCCATAAATAATTAACTAATAATAGTATACAAATATATTTAATGTTTTTTAATAGATATATTCTACTCCCTCTTGGCAGTACCTCAACCTAGGGTCTATATAACATCTATAGGGCTAAGTTGCCCCTCTTTAACCATCTTCCCCAGCTTCCACCACTCCCTAAGTTCTAGAACTAGGGGTTCTCCTCCTTCGCTAAAACTACGGCGGACAGTCACCTCACTCCCACTCACGTACCAATCCGCCACGGGCGGACGGTACGGGGCATGCTTGGCTAAAAATTCTAGAGCCACCTGGTGAGGGTGGTTTTTTAGTTTGGTGATATAATTAAATTATGAAAATTGAAGTTATGGGTAGTGGTTGCCCTAAGTGTAAAAAATTATTTGACCGTACTCAGGAGGCTGTAAAAACTCTTGGCCTTGAGGTTACAGTTGATTACATAACCGATGTAGAAAAAATAATCGCTATGGGTTTTATCCAAAGTCCTATTTTAATGGTAAACGGCAAAGCTATTATGGTTGGCCAATTGCATAGTACTGATGAAATAACAACACTACTCAAACAAGCTATTTAGTATGGATATCTTCTACCCACTGCAACTATTCGCCAACTGGGTCACTTATAGTATTTTTTTAATAGATAAGACAAGCCAATTGGGCGAAAGTAGTAGCTTTTTTATTTATGACACACTAAAGATATTTATTCTTCTTTTTGTCATTGCCTCGGTTATGGGGTTAGTAAATGCATACTTTCCTGTAGAAAAAGTTCGAACATACCTTACCACCAAAAAATTATATGGAGCAGATTATTTACTAGCTGCACTCTTTGGCACTATTACACCATTCTGCTCATGTTCTTCAGTACCGCTTTTTATAGGATTTGTGCGCGGAGGTATTCCCTTAGGCGTTACGCTAACTTTTCTTATTAGCTCACCCTTGGTTGATTCGGTGGTTATTGCCATGCTTATGGGTGTGTTTGGCATCAAAACAACCATCATATATGTAATAAGTGGAATAATTGTATCCTTAATCGCTGGTTACATACTGGGAAAAATGTCCCTTGAGAAATATCTATCGCCATGGGTGTTAAAATCCACAGCACAAACTGATAATAATATTACGCCTCAAACGAATAAAAATTTTACTGAAAAAATAAAAATTGCCTTTGGTGAGTCTCTGGATATTATAAAAACCGTCGGTTTATATGTAGTCTTAGGAGTTGGCATTGGTGCCTTTATTCATGGGTTTGTTCCTGTTAGTTTTTTTGAGACTTATCTGAATATTAATAGCCTGATAGCTGTGCCGATTGCTGTGATTGTAGCGGTGCCATTATACGCCAATGCTGCTGGTATATTACCAATAGCGCAGGTACTCGTGGATAAGGGTATACCATTAGGCGCCGTATTAGCTTTTATGATGGCGGCGGTTGGTCTATCTATTCCTTCGGCAGTGATGCTGAAAAAGGTAATGACAGGCAAACTCATTACTATATTCTATGGTGTAGTAACAGTGGCTATTATTTTACTTGGTTACATTTACTCATTAATACTTTGATTCTGTTGACTATAACAATGCTCTAACCCCCACTCGTTTAAAGCACCCCCACCAAATTAAAAAGGCTTTACCTTTAAGTAGTAAAGCCTTTCGTGTAAAGATATTAATATTATTTAATTTGGGTGTTTAGAAGCGTGAGCTTCATTTGTAATTTACTGCGCTTTAGGGAAACATCTATCTCACGATAAATCAAAACATCATCTTTGTATTCAATTAGCACTTCACCTTCGATATAAGTGCTATTTTTGTCCTTGGTACTAACCGTAAAGCGCCTAGTGTTATTGGTTAGACATCCCGATTCAGTTGCTTCAGCAACAAACAAGCTATCACCCAAAGTAACTTTACCAGAAACATAGTGTAATGCTGTATCGACAAATAATCGAAATAAGGATCCAATAAATTTAATACCGTCTGTCCCCATAATTTTAACAGACTGCGTCGGTAATTTTACTATTGAATGTTTAGTTGTATCGCTGTAAAGCTTAACCCAGTTAACCCCTTCGTCATCTATTAATAAAATAGAAAAATTTTCTGTTTTATTAACTAAATCTATCTCTTCGTGCAAAATAAAGCTGTCAGGCGCTCCGCCCCAAAAAATCCATTGCCCAGTTAGAGATAAAAAAGCCGCGGTAGCCTTTAATTTGTAGCTACTCATTAAACTAAAGTGATATCGGGATGAATCAACAGGTTGCGCTCGGGCAAACAAAAAAACTAACGCTATGCTAGTGCTAATTATTAATTTACGCATGTTAATTCCTTTTTATTTATATTTTTATTTACTTATCCTTTTGCCACACCTTACATCCAAATAATTAATCAGTCAATAGTCCAAATATCATACACCACCACAAATTGGTATTTTTTGATATAATAAAAATGTATGAAAATATCACATTCTCCCAAAGCTTGGGTAATAGCCGTAGATATGGGTTACGGTCACGAACGCGCGGCCTATGGCCTGCGTGAGCTTGCCTATGGCGGCCAGGTACTAATAGCTAACAAATACCCGGGTATTCCCCAAAACGAGCGCAAGCATTGGGTACAACTTAGAAAGCTTTATGAAACCGTCTCACGTTTAAAAACCTTTCCCCTAATCGGCAACCTGCTTTTTGATGCGATGGATCAGTTTCAGCAGATTGAACCTTTTTATCCGCGACGCGATCTATCTGAACCTAATATGCAACTTAAGGAAACTTATAGTTTGTTGCATAAGGGTTTGGGGAAGCATTTGGTTGATTTAATGAAAAAAAAGCCCTTGCCCATAATAGCCACTTTTTTCCAAGCTGCTTTTGCAGCTGAAGAGTACAATTACCCGGGAGATATCTATTGTGTTATTTGTGATGCTGATTGTAGCCGCACCTGGGCGCCCCTAGACCCGCGCGCTAGTCGCATTAAATATTTAGCGCCCAACGGCCGTGTGGTAGAACGCCTAAAGCTTTATGGAGTTAGGCACGAAAATATTTTTCTTACCGGCTTTCCGCTACCCAAAGAGCTTATTGGTGGAGCGCGTATGCCAATACTTAAACGAGATCTTTCGCGTCGTTTGCAAAACTTAGATCCACAAGGAATCTTTGCTGATAAATACGACCATGCCCTAACAAGATACTTGGGCCGCAATTGGCGAAAACTTAATCACAAACATCCTTTTACTCTTACTTTTTCTTTGGGCGGAGCTGGCGCGCAAAAAAATATTGGTTTGCAGATAGCCGAAAGTTTAAACACTAAAATAAGCCAGGGGAAAATACGTTTGAATCTGCTTACTGGAACACATCATGACGCTTTGTCTTATTATCAACAGGGTGTAAAAGACTTGGGGCTTAAAAAATATTTAGGAAACGGAATTAATATTATTCACAACGAAAACAGAGATAGTTATTTTAAAAAATTCAGTGAAGTACTGCACACTACGGATGTGCTTTGGACCAAACCTTCAGAATTATCTTTTTATACCGGTTTAGGCCTACCTATTATAATAGCCCCTCCCATAGGCTCACAGGAACAATTCAACCGTTTGTGGCTCCATACGGTAGGCGGCGGTATTACTCAAAACGATCCGCGTTATGTTAATGAATGGCTGTTTGATTGGGCAAATTCTGGTGGCTTAGCGCGCGTAGCTTGGAGTGGTTTTATTGAAGCCCCCACACATGGGGCTTATCGTATTGAAAGCCTTATTACTGGTAAAAAATTAGAAGTGGAGCAACTACCGTTAATTGTGTAAGAAATATAACTACATTTACGTATTACTTATAATGTAATAATTAATTTTTAATTTATGAAAAAATACTTTTCTCTCTTATTAATAGTTACTTTAATACCTCAATTGGCTTTAGCGGCTAGTGTAGGTACTACTAAAACTATAACAAAACCAACTGCTGTTCAACAAAATATTACCGTGCCCGAAGAAGAGGCCGTAATTCGCGCTTATGAAAATACCCTACCTTCGGTAGTTAGTATAATTATCAGCGAAGAGGTGGCCAACTTGGTCGGTGGAGTTTCTAAGCAGGATACTGGCGGCGGTACTGGATTCTTTGTTTCCACTGATGGTTATATTATTACCAATAAACATGTAGTTGCTAACGATAATGTTGACTACACTGTCATGACAAGCGATGGCAAAGAATATACGGCCTCGGTGTTGGCACGCGACCCTTTATTTGATGTTGCTATTGTAAAAGTTGAAGGCAGTGGCTTCAAACCTGCTAAGCTTGGTGATTCTGATAAAATACGCATTGGCCAAACCGCTTTAGCGATTGGCAATGTGCTCGCCGAATTTCGCAATACTTTAACGCGCGGTATTATATCTGGTATTGGCCGCACCATTACTGCCTCGGGTGGTGGCATAACGGAGACTCTCGAGGGCACTATTCAAACCGATGCCTCTATTAATCCAGGTAATTCAGGCGGGCCATTAATTAACTTGCGCGGTGAAGTAGTTGGTATTAATACGGCTATTAATCGTTCGGGTGAAGCCTTAGGTTTTGCTATTCCAATTAATCGCGCCAAACAAGCTTTACAAATTTTCCGTAAAACTGGAAAATTAACGCGAGCCTTTTTGGGCGTGCGCTATGTAATGCTTAATCGCACTGTAGCGCGAGCTTACAATCTACCTTACAACCAAGGCGCTTACGTATTAATCAAAACTAGCGAGGGAGAACCTGGGGTATTGCCCGATGGTCCAGCTGATAAATCTGGTATAAAACTGGGAGATATTATTCTAGATATTAATGGCGAAAAACCAACTATACAAAATTCATTATCTAATATTATTTCCCGTTACCAAGCAAACCAAGAGATAAAATTAAAAATCCTACGTAATGGTACGGAAATATATTTAAACGCTATTTTAGGCGAACGTTCTCTTAATTAATACTTGTGCTAAAAACTAAAATCACCCTCGCCATGGCGGGGGTGATTTTTAAATATACATTCTAATTTTAAAAATTAATTTTTATTTATATAAGTCTTGTAATCCTTAGAATTTTTCCAGCTACTCCAAGGAATAGAGGGGTGAACGGTTTTGCCTCCAAACCTTACGGTTTGCACAATGGCATTAATTGGATAACCGCCATAAGCACGAGCGCGTACTAGAGTAAACCAATTGCGAGCCGCACCACTGGGTGTACGCCCACGATATTTCTTATAAAGTGCATCCTTTATTTCTGTAGCGGCTTTACGCTCAGCTGCCAAATCACGGCAAGTAATACCATAAGCACTATAATTTACACAAGTTGCATCACCTGCTACCCGACCAGAATAATCAGGCAATGGTGCTGTTGGCACATAAGTCGTAGAAGTCATTAGAGTTATTTCGCCAGTCTGGGCGCTTAAACGCCACACTGTATCAGCATAAATTTTAGCCACATAAGTTGTATTTGGCTTAAGATTTTTTACAGTAAGTTCATGTTCAGTTTCCAAAAATCCAGTTTCAGCCACTTTTTGTCGAGCAATCTCCACACGACCACGAGTGGGATGATTAGTGTGCCAACGGAAAGTTATAGCTGTATCAGTAATAAGAGGATCGGGCCACGAAATCGGAGAAATCTGACTAATGGCCAACGGTTCTTTTTCCGCTGAATTACTGGAAGCGGTAGTAACTTTAAAACCGCCACGCACTTGTTTATTACCATTATTATCAATTGAGCGCACGCGGAAATAATAAGTAGTATTTAATTTTAAACTACGAACCAGTACTTCATGAGTTGTAACATTGCGAGAACCACCAGACCGGCTTGTACGTGCTAAGGTTGGCTCAGTGGCATATTCCACCGCAGCATCAGTGGGTTTATCTGTATACCAGGTTACTAAAAAATATGTTCCGCGGACATAAGAAACTCTAACATCAGAAATAATTGGAGGATCCCCTATATCTGTAAATTTAGGTGTTTTAAAGGTTTGATCAAAAGATTGCATTAGTTGGCCAGTAGTGGCTTTAGAAGTAATTTTAAAATGATAAACAGTTTCGCCTTTGAGGCCAGCCAATGTAACCTCATGATACAAACCTACTATGGAAGAACCAACGTTGTAGCCATAACCACTATTAGGACCATAATTAACTCTTCCATCCGCCTCCTTGTTTGTAAACCAACTAATTTTCATTATAATTCCAGATACTTTAATTCCTATTTCAGGCTTAACTTCCTCAACAGTCATTCTGTTTATTATTAATTCATCCGCCCAAACAAAACTAGGCCAACCCAACATTAGGATGGTAAAAACACCTATTAAACATAATTTCTTAGTTAAATATAGTTTCATAAATAACGTTCATTTAAGAACAAATCAGTATAGCACTATAGTATAATTCTGTCAAGGGTTGGGATAAAAAAGAAAAAATTGTACTTATAAAATAAATTTTATAAAACGACCCTAGTATAGCAAAAAATCAGTTAACTTGATAAGCTAAATAAGCTAAAGCTCAAATTTTCATTATTGATAAACTATATGCGAATACTTGGTATTGAAACCTCTTGCGACGAAACCTCACTTGCTTTATTAAACCTGAACAGGGGCAAGCTTAAAATTGAATCAATTATTATTTCTTCACAAACCAAATTGCACGCTCGTTTGGGCGGAGTGGTACCGGAGTTAGCAGCCAGACGTCACAATGAAACTATTGTTCCCCTACTCCACGACGCGCTTAACCAGGCAAAAGTTAAACCGTCACAGATTGATCTTATGGCTGTAACCTCTGGCCCGGGGCTTATTACGGCACTACAAGTAGGTGTAGAAACTGCTAAAACCCTGGCGGCGGCGTGGCACAAGCCTCTGCTTGGCATAAATCATATCGAGGGACACTTGGTTAGTCCGTTTCTCTCGCCAACCAATTGGCCACTAGTCTCCAAAGCATCTACTTGGCCAGCAGTAGCTTTGGTAATTTCAGGCGGACATACTGAACTTTATTTAATGCGTTCATTGGGGCAACGCAAATTTTTAGGCAAAACTTTAGATGACGCCGCCGGTGAAGCTTTTGACAAGGTAGCTAAAATGTTAAAACTGCCATATCCCGGCGGGCCACAAGTTGCCAAACTAGCTTTACAAGGCAATAAACAGGCCTTTACTTTTCCCCGACCACTGTTAAAAAATAATGATTATAATTTTAGTTTTTCTGGACTTAAAACAGCCGTACTTTACACTTTGCAAAAATACCAAACCGCGCAAATTACAACTAAACTAAAGGCTGATATTTGCGCTTCGTTTCAACAGGCTAGTTTAGATGTTTTAATAAATAAAACTTTACGGGCGGCTAAACAATATAAAGCGCGCAGTATAATAGTAAGCGGCGGGGTTTCTGCCAACCAAGCTTTGCGCCAAGAACTCACTAAACAAGTTAAAATAGATATGCCAAATGTAAAATTATTCTTTCCGGAATTAAGTTTTACTGGTGACAATGCTGCCATGATTGCCCTAGCGGCGGCCATAAAGATTAAAAATTTCAAGCCGAATAAACTTATTAAAAGTTGGCAAAAACTACAAGCCAATGCTAATTGGGAACTGTGGAATTAAAACAAGAATTATGAATCAAGAATCAAGAATCAAGAATAAAATCATCTCCCACAGTACGCAAGAAACTGAAAGGTTGGGACAAAAAATTGCCCAACAATTAAGAGGTGGGGAAATACTAACACTTAATGGCAATTTAGGTGGGGGCAAAACCACTTTTCTTAAAGGGTTAGCTAAAAGGCTCGGTGTTAAACAAACAATCACCAGTCCGACTTTTGTGCTAATGAAAGTATATACTGTTAAACATGGCCGCATTAAACAATTGGTACATGTGGATTGTTACCGCCTACCAAGAATTGAATTTTCAAAAATAGGCTTAAATGATCATTTAAACGAACCCTCTACTATAGTCGCTATTGAATGGGCAGATAAATTAAAAATAAAAGGTAAAAAAATAATAAATAT
The DNA here is from genome assembly GCA_020057885.1 of bacterium. Classification (GTDB taxonomy): domain Bacteria; phylum Patescibacteriota; class Patescibacteriia; order Veblenbacterales; family UBA10138; genus JAGVEX01. The sequence goes on along the minus strand of JAGVEX010000006.1, from coordinate 36,922 downwards.
ACAATTCCAGCATGGTAAACATGAAAACGAAAGAATAATCAGTTGGAATATAAACTAAAATCCGCCCCCAAGAGGCGGATTTTAATGTTTATTTTTAGTGAAATCTACTTAATTATTTCATTCAGGAAGAGTAGCGGGCTGGGGTGGCGGTAAAATTTCCTTACCCGAACCATTAGGATTATATCCATTTTTAACTTCATCGCCATCTTTGTAGCCATCACCATCTGTATCTGGATTGTTAGGATTAGTGCCATAATAACTTTCCAGATAATCTGACAAACCGTCATTATCTGAATCTTTGTTTAAATCTGGTGTAGGAATATTGGACTCCGTATTTAAATCACCCATTATACCAGCAACAAGCTCCTCAATTGATTTTGATTGTTCTGGAATATCAACCTGCACTGGCTCATTAAATTTGGACATAAAATAAGTAACGGTGATTTTGGTGGAAGAAGTTGATTCATCGGCTGGCGTAGTATTTTCAAAATAAATTTTACGGGGTAAATAATCCTTTTTACCAATCCAAATTTCTCCTGCCGGTAAGCTCGCTAACTTGCTTAAATTAGTCTCAAGCTCAGTTTGTTGATCTGTGGTAAGTTCGGATTCATTAATAATTTTATTAACTTGGGTGAAGAAATTTTGCAAACCATCTTTATCTAAAATAATTTTATAATGATAGGTAGAAACGCCATCGATTGTCTCCCCTGATAGTTTTTCGGCTACCTTAAATAAACCAGAAGTTATAACGGCTTGGCGCAACTGGGAAAATTTATCTAAAACTGCTTTCTGTTGTGTTTCAAACTCTTGAACTTTTTCTGCCGCACCAAATTGTTTGGCCATAGCATCAAAATCAAATCTTATCCACTGATCTTTAATGGTACTCAAATCAACTAACCCTAAGTTAGGAACTTCGGTTAATTTAATAAACATAATTTTACCCAACATCCTAAGTTCAATACCTAAATTACTATTAAGCTCGGCCATATTTTCTGGAACAGCTGTAATTGAGGCAGCCATTTTTAAATCATTTAAATCCTGTACTTGCGTTTCTGAAATACCATTAAACTTAATTGTTAATTTTCCAGTTTGAGCCTGATTATCTTTATTATTGGAAGGTAAAAGCGAATAAGAATTATATTTACTAAAATCTGTTTCAATTTTTATTTCACCTGAATATTCGCTCGACTTCACCTCGGCTAATTTATCGAGCATTTTTACTAAAACTCTTTCTGGTGCCTGCAAATAATAAGTATAATAAGCCCACGCTCCACCGGCTAATAATAAAACCACCACTGCCAAACCAGCTGCTAGCCATATTTTTTTACTAGACTTAGAATTTTGTGCAAAAGTAGGCGAAGCGCTCATAGCCGCCTGCAAAGAAACTTGTGGCATAACAGTAGGAGTCGAAACTGGCTTAAGCGGTGAAACCTGCTGAGTAGACACAGTTGGCTGTGTATTAGCTTCGGGATTTGGTTGTTGTGCTAAAGCTTGAAACGGTGATAATGGTTGTGATTGTACACTAGGTTGAGATGGGGCCGTACCTTGAACAGAGGGAGCTAAAACAGCTTCAATATCATTTTGAACCCAGCCGCGAGCCACAAGTCTGGCTTTAACATCATCCTTGGTAACACCCAAAGCAAGTTGCTGTTTAACATAATCCCGCAATTGATCGGTTATCATAAATGTTTATTTAATAATTAACTACCTTAATTCTAACACTTTTTTCAAAACAATAAAAAACGACCCTGTGGGTCATATTAAATCATTTTGTTGCCCTTCGATTAACTCAGGGCACTCGCCTCGCTTTTTGGTTTACCACGAGCGAGGCTTCAATGTTGAGCTCAGCGCGAAACGTGAAGCGAGTCGAGTGGTGGGTGTGGATGCCTGCCTGCGACTCGATTGAGCTCGCCGAAATCCGGTAGGCAGGGACTCTCCCTCGCTCCGACTCGGGCACCTGGGCGCTGCGCACCGAAAGCTATGCTCGCTCGCTTTCTCTCGCGCCCTTCTCGTCCCCTAAACAAAACCAGAGCTCTTCCCGCAGATTACGCGAGCAGAGCTCTGGTGGGTGTGGATGGACTCGAACCATCGGCCTCTTCATTATCAGTGAAGTGCTCTAACCAGCTGAGCTACACACCCCCTAATTTAGCAAATGGCTAATAGTTTATGGCAAGCAGTCTAACTGCTTAATAATACTACCATTTATATACGAGCCAAAATCGCTCCCGTATAGTAGCAAAATAGATTTTGTAAATCAAGTCTATTATACAAAATCCAGCTTTTTAATAAGCTGGATTTTATTTTGTTCTCTAATAAGTGAGAGGAAGAAATTCATACTACCTACATAAACCCTTACGGGTAATGAGGTGTCAATTCCGGAGTTATCCCAAAAAATGGAATAAAACGACCTATAGTGATCATACGACATCTTTAATAAAATTAAAGGTAGTGTATAACCACCCTAGAGAAAACTCCCTAGAAAGGAGGTGATCCAGCCACAGCTTCCGCTACGGCTGCCTTGTTACGACTTAGTCCCTATCATCGGTCCTACCTTCTCTCATTACAAATGGATTCGGGTATTACCGACTCTCTTGACTTGACGGGCGGTGTGTACAAAACCCGAGAACGTATTCAACGCACTATGGCTGACGCGCGTTTACTAGCGATTCCGGCTTCATGCAGGCAAGTTGCAGCCTACAATCCGAACTGGGGGGTGGTTTGATGGGATTTGCTCCGCCTCGCGGCTTAGCGTCCCTTTGTTGCACCCCATTGTAGCACGTGTGTAGCCCAAGGCATAAGGGCCATGCTGACTTGACGTCATCCCCACCTTCCTCCCCGTTAACCGGGGCGGTTTGTTGTGAATAATTTAACACAACATGAGGGTTGCGCTCGTTGGAGGACTTAACCCAACATCTCACGACACGAGCTGACGACAGCCATGCAGCACCTGTATTAGAATCCGATTTAACGGTCCCCTAAAGTTTCCTTCAGGATACTTCTAACATGTCAAACCTTGGTAAGGTTCTTCGCTTAGCGTCGAATTAAACCACATGCTCCACCGCTTGTGCGGGTTCCCGTCAATTCCTTTGAGTTTTAGCCTTGCGGCCGTACTTCCCAGGCGGGATGCTTAAGGTGTTAACTTGGTTGAACGACACTGACAGGGTCGATACTGCCAATGCCTAGCATCCATCGTTTACGGCGTGGACTACTGGGGTATCTAATCCCATTCGCTCCCCACGCTTTCGTCTCTCAGTGTCAGGTGTGTTCCAGTAAGCTGCCTTCGCCTTTGGTGTTCTTGCCGATATTAACGCATTTTACTACTACACCGGCAATTCCGCTTACCTCTCCCAACCTCAATCCTGCTAGTTTCTCCGGCTGTTCCACCGTTGAGCGGTGGGCTTTAACCGAAGACTTGTGCAGGACACCTACAGACGCTTTACGCCCAATAAATCCGGATAACGCTCGGGGTCTCTGTATTACCGCTGCTGCTGGCACAGAGTTAGCAGCCCCTTATTCCTATGGTACCGTCATTGTTCTTCCCATAGAAAAGTAGTTTACACCCCGAAGGGCTTCTTCCTACACGCGGCGTCGCTCCCTCAGACTTTCGTCCATTGGGGAATATTCTCGACTGCAGCCTCCCGTAGGAGTCTGGGCAGTGTCTCAGTCCCAGTGAGGGGGGTCGCGCTCTCACGCCCCCTATCCGTCGTAGCCTTGGTGAGCCGTTACCTCACCAACAAGCTGATGGAACCTAGGTCCCTCCCAAAGTGTCTTGCGACTTTCTTTCTCATACATGTGTACGAGAACCACATCCGGTATTAGTCCACCTTTCGGTGGGTTATCCCGATCTTTGGGGCAGGTTACCAGGGTGTTACGCACCCGTTTGCCACTATCATTTAATCTTGCGATAAAATGACCGTTCGACTTGCATGCCTAAAACACGCCGCCAGCGTTCATCCTGAGCCAGGATCAAACTCTCAAAAAAATTTTAGAGTATTGAAGGCTCTATAAATTCGGCTGTTTTTTAAATTGGACAGCCAGGTTACAGGCAACACAGCAAGTGTTGCTAGAACCTAAAACCAATCATCTTATGCAAAAATAAATTCGCATAGATAGAAACTGACGTACTTGGTTCTTCCTATCACTTATTAAAGAACAAATTTTCTCTACACTATTTATGGCGTAGAAAAAACAGAGATACTAGAGAGCTTTGAGCTCAAGTACCACTGTTTTTTCTCCTCCGAACGAATTGATAGAGAAGTATTTTATGTGCCAGTTTTGAAAGTTACTTATAAAGTAAGCTCCTGTAGTATAACCCCCGGGTTTAGGTTTGTCAAGAGGTTAACCCACAACTTAACAACATGCTTAAATCTTCGCTTTTTTAGAGGTTTTTTGCCTCCAAACAACCACTCATTCTGTTGACAAAAACTATAGTTTGGACTAAGTTAATATAAAATCAAAAGTAGTACCTAAAAAACTAAATAGCCACCGTGAGGGCGGCGATGTCAAACCAACATTGCAAGCGCGATGCTTGCGGAACAGGGATAAGTTTATGCCTAAAAATAAAAAAGTAGAAATACACAGTTTTACAGTTGCTGTTATTCAAACTGTAACTTCAATAGATTTAGCTATACATAAATTCAATGAAAATAAACTTCCAAATTTATGTTGGCCAAATCACGAAGGAGAAATTGATTTTTATACTCTACCCAATATAGAGGAGGATGATAATTCTACATTAGACTACACATACCGCACGGTTATAATAAAAACCACCAGGTTTGGTTATGGCAAGGCTCTTTCCCCCTCATTATTAATAAAAGCCAAACTATACAAAGAAAATGTCTCTGGTGTAACTCGCTGGTATGTAGAAGAAGCTACTCTTTATCTATCAAAAGTAAGTCAAAATCAAAAAAATAATATCAAACCCATAAATTTTGAAGTGTTAGCACGAGGTCAATTGACGTTACAAAGGGTTTTTAGGGGTGAGAAAGATGATCGGCTCGAAAGATTATATCAACTTTTGGAACACATCGGATTTCATAAAAATTAATCCAAACTTACATTACAGAAAAAGGCGCATCAATTACGATACGCCTTTATTATTTACCTTTTGATTTCTTTGCTCGCCAGACGGCTATATTCCTGTGATTTCCACCTAGTAAAACTTTGGGGACTATTAGCTTTTTTTTACCTGCCACAAAAACCTCAGGGCGAGTATACTGCGGATGCTCCAAATTAACTCCTTCAGAAAAAGATTCGTTCTGCACCGACTCTTCTTTGCCTACCACGCCAGGGATCATGCGTGACACGGCATCAATAATAATTGCCGCTGGAAGTTCACCGCCGGTTACGACATAATTACCTATTGAAATTTTTTCATCAATAAATTTTTCCACGCGTGCATCCACGCCTTCGTACCGACCGCAGATAAAAATTAAACGTTCATACTTGGCTAGCCGCTTGGCGTCTTTTTGGGTAAATTGCTTCCCATTCGCCGCAAGTAAAATAATTCGTTCTTTAATTTTAATTTTTGATTTTTCCTGCCTGCCGGCAAGGCAGGGATTTTTAAATTTGATTTCGTGCAACGCACGAACGATAGGTTCAACTTTCATCACCATTCCCGCCCCACCGCCATACACACGGTCGTCAACTTTGTGGTGCTTATCAGTGGAATATTTCCGCAAATCATGTGTTTGAATTTTAATAAGTTTCTTTTCTTGCGCGCGCTTTAAAATACTCGTACTAAAGTACGAATCAAGCGAATTTGGAAAAATGGAAATAATATCAAAATGTTTCATAAACATTAATACGTTAACACATAGTAGTAATTTTTTCAATAATAAAAAAGTCAGTTACGATTATAGCGACTGACTTTTATTTTTTGCTTATTGACTATCTCACGACAGTTTTCAGTTTCAGGCGGGAAGCAACCCACCTAACCAGAGGCGCTACTATTTTTCAGCACACTTTGTTTGGATTTTTCCTATAGAATACCCAGCTCCCGTTTTTTTCGCACAGTGAAATTTTCATCCGCATAGTACCCTGGTCGATAGTACCCTGATGGATGAAATAACTCGCACTCGTAAAAACCTTGAGAGTCACCAGTGGTCAGACGATCTACCTCTTCCGCGACCTCGTGCGGCATTAGCCAAAAACAAGACTTAGCGTCGGTATCCCTAAAGACGAATGGCCGAGTGATCAGCTCATTAGGACAAATAACACTACTGATATTAAGCACCATAACGCTAACTTTTTTGTTTTTAGACACAACCTCAATACATCGCGCCTTAATTTTCTTCATGGTTTTCCACCATGATTGATGAACTAACGGCTCATGCTTATCAACCAGTCCACCGAAAATCAAAGCCTGCACCCTGGCACTTTTCTTAATAAGCTTATTCAGCACGCTCAAGAAAAAGTCGTGGGACAGTTTAGTGACAAGGTCATTGATACCATCCTTATCGTGGTCGTCAGTAACCGTAATTGTTCCTTCTGGACTAATTTCAAAGGGATATACTCCTAGGGCATGGATATAGATTACTTTCTCATACAACGAGAAATTAATTCTATCCAAGAGCATGTGATAACCTTTCAAATCTTCTTTGCCTACGGAACAAATTAAAGTTACATCGGGCATAATTCCTGACACTAGGAAATCCATATAGGGCAATCCTTTACGACTCCATCCATAAATTGTATTTTCTGGATTGCGACTGCAGAGAGCAAGGCAGGCGCTGCCCAAGGCGCCTGTGACGCCATTAATAATTATGAGTCTTTTCACTGTATTCTCCTTTATTAATTTTTTAAAGATAGTTATTTTTGTTTTAACCATGCAGGCTACTTTGGGGCTGGACAAATGGCAATAAATACGCTATAATTGGTTTATTAGTAAAAAAATATTTTACTGGAATACTATACTATGTCACTACTCAAACCAAGAAAAATTGAGGATTTAATAGTTGAGCGACTAGCAAAAGGCCCCCTACTAGCCATTAAGCTAGTAGAGGAAATTCAGCATTTACGGCGCCATACTACAAAACAGGCGGTGTATTCTGCACTCAGGCAGCAAAAATCTCGTGAGGAAGTTGTGATGTACAAAGGTACCGCGGCCCTAAACGCCACCTGGCTTAATCGACTCACACGGTTTATTGTTAACGCCAAGCGCAACTATGCGGGTGGTGAAGTTGCTGGAGACGATGTTACTAACCTTTCCCCTGGCGACCGCATTACATACCATTTTGCAAACCCGTTAAAGGCCGATGTATTTTGGACCCATGCATTCTATTTGCTCGCTGAACACGCTCCTGCTTCAGAACCGGTGTACCTTTACAATCCTCATGAATGGTTTCTGCTGGCACGACATGAGAATGAAACAGAAGTCATTCGAACAATAACATCCCGAGGAAAACAATTTTTACTACTCGCTGGTCATAATACTCCACTCGACCGACATGTACGCCAATACTTTGACGGCGAATGCAGTCAGTATCACCCACTTTCACAGCCACGCTTTAAAAATAATAACTATTATCTGAATGTATTCGGCAATGTGTTGATTGAAGTCTGGCTCGATAAAAAAATGTCGAATGCAATTGATAATTTTTATCAACGGATCGCCCTATGGAATAGTGAAGCTAATGCGCGCCTTACAGTCATTCTCAAACAGAACCATCGAGTAAGAATTACCATCTCACATAATCAAACTAGAGCAGAAGCATATAAAAAATTCTGCCACAAATTCTTCCATTTACAAAAATAAACGAATACAAAATCACCCCGCCGAATGGCGGGGTGGTTTTAATTTTAGATATTATATCTTGAGATCATCTACCATGGAGGTGTCGGCAGTACCGACAGGACCAGTGCCATGCATAGACTCACGCTCAAAGCGTGGGCGACGAGGGCCTTGGCTTCCTTCTGGTTCGTAAATCTTCAAGTTCACGCGAGCATTGTTCTTCGCACCAACGACGCGTAGTAATGTTCTTAAACTGCGGGCGGTTTGACCAGAGCGGCCAATTACCTGACCCATGTCTTCCGGATTGACGTGTAGAGTAATAAGTACTCCCATTTCGTCAACCGTGCGTTCGGTTTTTACATCATCTGAATGATCGACCAAAGCTTTCACGACGTAGTCAATGAACTCTTGGTCCTTCGGTATAGATTCGCTCATGTGTGTGGTAATAAATAATTAACTGTGATAATTTCGTTTCTAATAGGAAAATAGTTTTAAGTTTTATGATTTTGCGAAGAATGTTAATGTGCTCGACCTTTTGTCCGCAAAAGTAATTAATTACTTACAACTGTTCCTGTTAGTTAAACGTTAAATGTTAATACACTAACCGCGCCCCTAAAAATTCATTAAGCGGCTGGCGTAGCTGGTGCGGCAGGTTGCGCCGCGACTTCTGTTTTCTCAACTTTTTTTGCCTTCCACACGCGTAATTTATCGCCCTTTAATACACCTTGCTCAATTAAAATATTATGCACTGAGGGCGAAACTGTGGCTCCGTGCTCTAACCAATACTTTATCCGATCCGCCTTTAAAGTAATTTGGCGGGGATTGGTGTGTGGATTTACTTGGCCTAATAATTCCAAATAATCACCTTGAGTATCTTTGGTTTTTTCCGATACAATCAAGCGGAAATAAGCCTGTTTCTTTTTACCGATACGTGCTAAACGGATAACTAACATAACAATATTGGATAGAATAAATACTAATTAAAACGTAAAATGATATTAACTCGAAAATAAATTTATGTCAAGGGATTGTTAAAACTAAATATTGGACGAGGAAGGTGGTGTAGGTGGTTGCATTGGGTGTTGCTTCTTACGTCTAGAACCTAAAATCATACTACTAGAAACAAGAACAACGAAAAATACTGCCGTACAAACAATGCTCACATAAAGTATAATCGTTACACTGGAACTAATACCACTAACCATCTGATAGAACTGAGATGAAGCCGGCTCATTGCCTGGTGGTGGCAATGAAATAGAATTCGCTACTACTGCGATAAGAAGGGTTAAAAACATCAATACTAGACTGATTACAAACAATTTTCGCGAACGGCGTACAACAATCTCAAGTTTATTTATATCCATATGCGGTTATTCCTTATTAAAAACTAAACGCGTTTTTTTGAAGTACCCACCATTTCTTTGGCTTCGTCCAATTTAACTGACAAAAGTTTAGAAACGCCATCTTCGCCCATAGTTACACCATAAAGAATAGCGGCTTTTTTCATAGTAGCTCGGTTATGGGTAATAGTAATAAATTGCGTTTCACTCATTAATGAATCTAAAATAGCGGCAAAACGTTCGGAGTTAGCTTCGTCTAAAGCGGCATCAACTTCATCCAGCGCAACAAAAGGTGAAGGGTTATTAGAAATAATTGAACAAATAAGCGCAATAGAAGTAAGGGCTTTTTCGCCGCCCGAAAGAGCGTTAATAGAAGAAAGTTTTTTGCCTGGCGGCGTAGCGCTCATTTCCACTCCGGAAAAAAGCGAGGCTCTCAGCCGCTCTTGTTGCAAAAACTTATCTTTTATACCAAGTTTAGGCACTTCTTCGTCTTCAGCCAACTCCGCCCCCTCCTCAACTTCTTCCGGTTCTTTTTTAGGCTCCTCTTTTTGCAGTACCAACTGCGCCTTGCCACCGCTAAATAAAAGCTGGAAATATTTACTAAACTTTTCATTAATTGCTTTAAAACTCAATAAAAATTTCTTCTGAATAGTTTCATCTAAATCTCGAATAACACTTTCCAACGAGCCGATGGCTGTTTTTAAATCTGTCAGCTGGTTATTAATAAAATCATAGCGTGTTTTGGTTTGCTGATACTCTGTTACCACCTCAGGTTCAATACCACCAGTTAACTCTAATTGGTGTTTAAGTTTTTGGAGCTCCAGCGCCACACCACCTTCATCAATGGCGGTAACGGTTCCTGGGGTCTTAATTTCGTGCACCAATTCAGAGGGCACTTCCTGTGCCATTTCGCGCTCTAAATCTTCTAATTTTGTTTCTAAGCGAGCAAGTTCGACTGTTATTTCGTGCGTCTCCTGCTCCAATCGGCGTTCGGCACCAGTGGTGGCGGTAAGTTCGCGCTGAATACTAAAAAATTCCGCTTTGCGAGTTTCGGCTTGCGCTTGAAAAGAATTTAGCTCGTGCTCTGTTTGATTAAGCTCTTTCTCAGCCTCAATAATATTTTTTGAAATTTCTGGCAAGTGCGAACTGTTTGACTTGGCTGTACCACTAAGTGAATGCTCTATTTTTACCCTGGTTTCTTTAAGGCGATTTTGTGATTCAATTAAATTAATTTGCTCGTGTTGTAATGATTTAAGGCCGGCCTGCAAGCTAGCTACTTCATTAACCAAAGTATCACGCTCTAACAAAGCCCGATTAAGTTCTTCAGTGGAAAGCCTTCCCCCTTGCTCCAAACGTTTAAGCAGGCTGCGTAGCCTATCTTCAATAGTCGAAGCGCGTTCAGCCATACTTTGCACTTCTGTTAAATTTTTTATTTGAACCAAATGGCGACGAAATTCACTTTGCTCCTGCGCCAAACTATTAATTTCCTTTATTAACCATTTATCGCCGCTTTCGCCTGTTAAGCGGTCAAAACCTTCCACTACCTTAGCTTGCTCAGCCAATTTATTTTGCAAAGAATCTTGCTTGTTAGTTAACTCGCCAGCAATAGCTTTAGCGCGTGCCTCCAAATTTTTTTGCTCAACCTCAATTTCGGCCAAACGCTGTTTAATCCAAGCTACTTCGCCCTCACCTCGTTTTATATGACCAACCTCTTCCTCAGCCTGCGCCACGGCCTGCTCTTTAACTAAACGTGATAATTTGTTTCTCAATTCGGTCTGTTTGGCTTGCAGCTCATGCCAATGTTTTGAGACAAGCTCAGCGCCCTCTAATTCTTTTAATTTAGATTCAAGCTCACGAGTAACTTTTTTTTGTTTAACTAATTGTTCGCTGTGTTCATCTGTCTTAATTTTAACTTCTTGCCGCCTGCCTTCGAGCTCAAAAAAACGCGCTCTAAAATAAAGCTTTTGCATCTCCCTAAGCTCTCGCTCTAATTCTTCGCGACGCTCCAAACGTTTTACCTGCCTGGTTAAGGCACGCAAACGTGGTTCAATTTCTTGCACTACTGCTTCGGCTTGCTCTAAATTTTCGTAAGTGGTAGTAAGTTTTTGAATAGCTTGGTCGCGCTTGATTTGATACTGTTTAACCCCAGTGGCCTCTTCAAAAAATTCTTTGCGTTCGGCTGGGCTGGCCAAAAGAATGGAATCTATCATTCCCTGCCCAATAACGCTATAAGTTTTTTGACCAAAATGCGCCCGCGCCAAAAGCAATTGAATATCCTGCAATCTAATAGGCGATTGGTTTAATAAATATTCACTTTGACCATCGCGGAATATCCGCCTAGTCACCACAATTTCAGAAAAATCAATGGGCGCTTGGCCATCTTCATTATTTAAATAAAGCGAAACTTCCGCCATGCCCAAACGGCTCTTTAAATCGCTCCCGGCAAAAATTACATCCTCCGCTCGCTTACCACGCAAAAGTTTTAAAGATTGCTCACCCAGTACCCAGCGTATAGCATCGGCAATGTTGGACTTGCCTGAGCCATTGGGGCCAACCACCGCCGTTAGTTGGCGATTGAATTCTAAAGTGGTTTTACTGGCAAACGATTTAAAACCTTGGATTTCTAATTTCTGAAGATACATGAAACTATAAAAAAGATATAATCAGATACTACTTAAGTTTACACGAAAAAATAAACAAAAGCCAATTTTCTGCCAACACAAACGATTGACAAATATAATCATTTACTGTAAGGTTTGAGCAAATAAATAGTGAACTAATGTTAAACAAAAAAGAGGGTTAAAATCATGAAAACCATAATTACTATATTTATCACTGTAATTATCTCTCAAATCATTGGCCATTTTTACATCTCAAACACAGTCAAAGATGGTGGACTAATTCACAAAAAAACAAAAATAAAATACCATATCCTAGCATTAATAATCTGGCCAACAATGCTTGTTATACTACTTACCTACCTAAAAAAATATACTTCTGCTGCTCTCTATTCACTTCTTTCATATATTATTGGGGTAATAATAATTGCCCTTACGTGGACCAATATGGAATTAGGGTTTTTCTGGAAAGCAATATTATATCAAGGATTTGTGACTGTGGTATTGAGCCTGGTATGGTGGGTAATCATTTATTCAATCGTCGGTGTTGCGCAAGGATTAAAAGATGGTACTTTATTTGAGCCATAAAAAAATAATAAAGTAGCGATTCATCCGGCCCATTTTCATTAAAAAGATGGGCTTTTTTATTTACCCAAAAACCACCCTTATTAGATGGTCCAAGACGCTAATATTTTTTAAAAACTATATTTCTCTAATTATTCCACTTTTTCACTTTCAAGCCTTCGGCGGCGGCGGCTACTTGGGCCTCTTGCTTAGAAGATCCCACTCCCTCAGTCACTAATTCCTCACCCAAATAAAGCCCGACTTTAAATTCTTTAGCGTGATCCGGCCCGTGCTCATCTAGCACCAAATAGCTCGGGGTAATGCCATAAATCTCCTGCGCCAATTCCTGAAAACGGCTTTTAGGATCAAGATAAGATTTTTGTTTTAACACCTCGGGAAATTTGGAAATTACGCACTGATGAATAAACTTGGCAGTTGCCGCCATGCCCTGATCTAAATAGATAGCGCCTATCACAGCTTCTATGGCATTAGCTAAAATGTACTGTCGCGCTTTACTACCGCTATCTTTAGCCTCACCGCGGGATAAATAAAGATAATCCTCCAGCCCCAAACCAGCGGCGATGCCGGAAAGCATAATGGCGTTTACCAAAGCCGCACGCCAGTTGGTAAGCTCGCCTTCGGGATTAGGATAATGTTGATATAAATATTCTGTAACTACTAATTCCAGTACAGCGTCACCTAAAAATTCCAATCTTTCATTATGGGGTAAGGGAAAACCAGGATTCTCATTTAAATAAGAACGATGCACCAAAGACTGCCGCAATAAATCTTGGTCTTTAAATTTAACGTCCAAAATATTTTCAAGTTGTGCAAAATCTTTCATGTTTTTTACAAATTATGATGTATTTGTGATTTGCTATTCTGTATTCTTAGCCTCATTCGCCTGTTCAAAAATTTGTTTAAAATCTTCTATTGGTACATCACCAGCTGTTTGCATTTCTTTATACAAACTGCCTAGCACTCCATTCACAAACTTACTGGACGAATCCGAACCGAAAGTTTTGGCAAGCTCAATGGCCTCGTTAATAGCCACCTTGGGAGGAATTTCTTTGCCGTACTTAAGCTCAAAAACTTCCAAACGTAAAATATTGCGATCAATCCCCGGCACCTGATCAAGCGGCCATTCTGGGGCAAGACGATGAATTAAATCATCTATCTCTGACAAATGTTTTGTTATGCCATGGCTCAAGCGTTCAGCAAAACCATCATCAACCGCACCCGGCGCTAAATCTGTTAAATTATGCTGTACTAATTTCCACAAATCATCTGGCTTACCCAAAAAATCCCACTGAAACAGGGTTTGTAACACCACGGTGCGGGCAAGATGACGATTAGAAGACATAGGATAAATTCAAAATGCAAAAGTCAAAATGAAAAATAATTTTGATTTTTGATATTTACATTTTACATTAATTATTATTCCTTTTCTTTAGTAGAGGCGGCTTTAGCTTTCGCTTTATGGGAAAGTTTAGACTTTACCTTTACAACCTGTCGGCCGCGATAATAACCGCAGTTCACGCAAGCATGATGCGGCACCACTGGCTTTTTACAGTGCGAACAATGAGAAAGATTGGTAACTTTAAGCGCAAAATGAGAAGCGCGACGGCGCTTGTGTGACGATGTACGTCTATGGCCTGGTAAACCCATATATTTAGTAAGAGTAAGAGATTAAAGTAAGAGTTAATTATTTAAATATTAATAAATTTTAGCTTGCCCAGTATCGTCCGCTACAGCAGACTGGTACTGGGTTGAGTATAACGATTTTGGTTATATTGTCAACTAATTAATCATAATTTTTAAAAAGTGAAATCCTGTGGAACATTAAGCTTAAGTTAATAAATAATGCCTTAACTTAGCCAAAACATATTATCTATTGTTCCACAAGCCTTGACATTTCGAGCTAGACGCGCTATGATAATATGTTATTTTCGTGCTTTGTTTATTGAGGTTTGATTGCACTTTTACAACATAAATATAGATATTAAAAAGTTATCCCTACCAACCTGGGAGGGGAGAAAGAGTTTAATTCTATGGTTGTGGCCTGGTGTGAACTAAGCCCTGCCAGATATTAAATTCTCGACATACTAACCTTCGGGTATAAGGTATGTCACATTCTCCTTCAGGTTAATAGGGATAACTAAATAAAATAAATAACTATTGTCTAACAAACACAAAGAAGGGATAGGTCTTGAAAACAATAATAGCGATTCCGGCTTGTCATTTCGAGTCGGCTTATCAAATATGCGCTACCACCAAAGCGCGCTTAGTTGCAGCCATTCGTTTTGCACAAGCTGCTACTAGTAAAGATGTAATTTATGTAGTGAGTGGCGATGTGCCATACTATCAAGGGGGCACACCTTTAAACCATCTTATGCGCTCATACTTGGTAGAGCGGGGTGTAATAGCTGATAATATACTCCTGGGAAATGGCTTGGGTATAGCGGATGACAGCAAAAATGTTGTGCACGAAATTGCACAACAAGTGCAGGCGGATAAAATTATAGTTGTGAGTTCCGACTGGTATCTATGGGCGGCGCTTCCCTTTTGGCGGTTGCGTGCAAAAACGCACAACATAACACTAGGTGTGATCACTGTACCTGGAACCGGCGGTTGGCGAACATGGCTTACCTACCTTGCCTACGGTACTATTATTCGAATAAGTTTTGTGTTCGGTCTCCGTATGTCATTGGAGCGGGCACTACTGCACATTCAAAACAAAAGGCGCAGTGGATTTCAGTGGAACGGCTGTGCTTAAAACAACAGTTAAATCAAAACTACCCGTAATACATAAGTACGTCGGGTAGTTTTTTTATTTATACCTAAACAAATGTCACGCTCGCCACTTGATCTTTTTCTTCTTTAAACCGCATAATATGTACTCCTTGCGTGGCGCGGCCAAGGACAGAAACACTCTTTAGTGCCAAACGAATTGCCTGGCCTTTTTCGGACATAACCACTAAATCCTCTTGCTCGCGTTTGGCATTAACCACAAAAGCATTCACTATGGCGCCAGTTTTGGGCGTAACATTGGCAGTTTTTATACCGCTGCCTCCCCGGCCTTGGATTTTATATTCACGAAGCTTAGTGCGCTTACCAAAACCATTAGACATTATTACTAACAACTGTTCATCGGCCGAGGGTTTGCCTTCGTTAATTAAATCCATCCCGGCAACCGCATCACCGCTTTTAACTTTAATGCCTCTTACACCAGCGGCAGTACGACCCATAGCGCGCACGCCTTTTTCACGGAAGCGGATGGATTGGCCTTTAATTGTAACAAGCATAATATCATCCTCGCCTGTTGACGGCTTTACCCAATGCAATGAATCACCGGCTTTTAAAGTAATGGCAATAAGTCCGTTACGACGCACATTTTCAAACGCGTTAATATCTACCTTTTTAATAACGCCTTGTTTAGTAACCATTATTAAATATTTGTAGCCCTCCCAGTCGGTTAGTGAAATAACCTCGGAAACTTTTTCCTCAGGCGCGAGCTGTAAGAAATTGACTACCGCCTGGCCTTTGGCTGTACGTGAACCTACTGGCACATCGTAAGCTTTGAGTTGGAACACGCGGCCGCGCGAAGTAAAAAACAAAAGATCAGCGTGAGTCGTGGTAGAAAACAAATGTTCCACCGCGTCCTCCTCTTTGGCAGTTAAACCAATAACACCCTTACCACCGCGACCCTGCGCTTTAAAAGTATCAGGTGGTAAACGTTTAAGATAGCCATCGTGTGTAATAATTACCACCGTGGCTTCGTTGGGAATTAAATCTTCCTGCGTAAACTTATCAACTGCACCGACAAATACTTTGGTTCTGCGCTCATTAGCATATTTTGCTTTAATAGCAATAAGTTCATCTTTAATAACTGCCAAAATTTTCTTAGGGTGTGCTAACAAATCTTCCAACTCTTTAATAAGTTTTTTCTTTTCCTTTAATTCCTCTTCCACCTTAAGTCGTTCCAAATTAGCTAATTGCTGCAACCTCATTTCCAAAATCGCCACGGCCTGACGTTCGGAAAGTTTAAATTTTTTAATTAAATTAATTTTGGCATCATCCTTATCTTTGGATTTTTTAATAGTAGCAATAATTCTATCAATATCTTCGAGCGCCATTACCAAACCTTCTAAAATGTGTGCTCTGTCTTTAGCGCGCTCCAAATCGTAACTGGTGCGGCGGCGCACCACTTCTTGGCGATGCTTTAAATAAGCCTCCAGCACGGCTTTTAATGTTAACACGCGCGGCTGAATACCATCTACTAAGGCCAAACAATTAACATGAAAACTTGTTTGCAGAGCGGTAAGTTTAAAAAGTTGATTTAAAATTTTACGGGGGTAAGCATCTTTTTTAAGTTCCACTACCACACGAATACCATCCTTATCTGATTCGTCGCGCAAATCACGAATGCCCTCAATTTTTTTATCTTTTACTAATTCCGCAATGTGAATTACAAGATCAGCTTTATTTACCTGATAAGGCAGTTCAGTGGCAACAATCGCAAAACCATTTTTATTCTCTACAATTTCTGCTTGGGCACGCATAACAATAGAACCTTTGCCAGTAGCATAAGCCTGTTTAATATCATCTTTACTAAAAATAGCGCCCCCGGTTGGAAAATCAGGACCTTTTACAAATTGCATTAAATCATCTATATCGGCCTCGGGATTTTCAATTAAATGTACTGTAGCATCAATTACTTCACCTAAATTGTGCGGTGGAATAGAAGTCGCCATACCAACCGCAATGCCCATAGTGCCATTTAACAACAAGTTGGGCAATTTAGCTGGCAACACTGCCGGCTCTTTGGTGGAAGCATCGTAATTAGGAATAAAATTAACTGTATCTTTTTCAATATCAAGCAAAAGTTCGTCGGCGATTGAAGCAAGTTTGGCTTCGGTATAACGCATGGCAGCGGCTGAGTCGCCATCCACTGAACCAAAGTTGCCCTGCCCCCAAACAAGCGGCGCACGCATAGAAAAATTTTGCGCCAAACGCACCATTGAATCATAAACTGCCGCATCACCATGCGGATGATATTTGCCAAGCACTTCACCTACCACGGTGGCTGACTTGCGGAATTTGGCAGTTGATTTCAAACCTATATCCCACATGGCATAAAGAATACGACGATGTACTGGCTTTAAACCATCACGCACATCCGGCAAGGCACGCGCCACAATTACGCTCATAGCGTAATCCAAATACGACTCCTGCATTTCATCCACAATGGGACGCGAAGTAAGATTGTGCGTTGGTTTTAGAATAGGTTCGGTATTAGCCACAAAAAATTAATTATTATTGAGGTAAATTAGTATTAGTGGTAAATTTGTTAGCCATCATTCCAATTAAATCTTGGCTTGGGTCACCACTAGTTTTTTTTAGATTATAACGAATGGTAAAAATAGTTACTGCCAAAATAGCTATAAAAGCTGCTATAAAAAGTAAAATCCCAGAGAGTTGCGGACGGGAAGGGCGGCGAGTAATTGGATTAGATGACAAACGTGTCATAAAATTAACTGTCTATGTCCAAACTGTTTTAAGCTTTAAGCAAGACTAGTTTTGTTTCATCTTGCGGTAAATCTTTTTTTGCAATCTTAAACTTTTCTTCGGGCGTACTTTTTAAACCAATCTCCTGTATAAACTTATCAACGGAATCAAGATTTTCTTTTAAGCCCGGCAAACGATAATGAATTGGTATAATAATGCGCGGATCTATTTGTGAAACTATCGCAGCCGCCTGTTTAGCATTAATAGTGTAAACACCGCCCACGGGTAATAACAAAATATCCACTCCTTCTAAATGTTCCAATTGTTCTTGGGTTAATTCGGTTTGGCCTAAATCACTTAAATGGGCCAGCGACATTCCTTCACTTTCTAATAAATACATAGTAACTCGGCCACGATCTGCGCCTTGAGTGTTATCGTGAAAACCGGGAATGCCATAAACAAAAGTCTGCTTAACTTCATATTCACCAGGGCCATCTATTAAAAAATACTCACCACTCACGCCCGCTAAATAATTATGATCATGATGATCGTGCGTAACCGCTACAATGTCAGCTGACAATTTAGGAAGCTTAAGCCCCAATTTGGCAGGATCAAAAGGGTCAAAAAGCACCGTGACCTCACCGTTTGGCCCGGGCTTTGTTTGCACCTTTATACACGATTGTCCAAACCACTGAATAACCATAATCTATAGGCTAATCTTAGCATAGTTTTAAGCTTTCGCCAAGCCCAAGCCTTGCCAAAATTATTATCTTGCGCTAAACTCTATCTACCATAAATAACTATCAATTTTATTTGTTCTAAGAAGACATTTTGCTGTTAAAAGCAAAGTTAACCCTTCTTAGAGCCCGAACCGATTAATTATAAACGGTGTACGGGTTAAGGTAATTTTTTTATGCCTAAGAAAAAACTAGATACAAATACCGACTCTAAAATGGGAGAGTTGTTAGCCTTAAGTGAGGGCGCGGCTGTGCCACATGTGGCTGATTTAGTAGAGGGAATAGTGGTATCTATAGGAAAACACGAAGTGCGGCTGGATATTCCAGGTTTCACTATCGGAGTAGTGCGTGGACGCGAGCTAGTTGATGAATCTGGTGAATATTCCAGTCTAAAAATTGGTGACAAAGTCACTGCCACAGTAATGGAGGTAGAAAATGAAAACGGCGAAATGGAACTTTCTTTCCGTCACGCTGGCCACCAAAAAGCCTGGGGCTATTTAGAGGATCTGCGCCAAAGTCGCGATATTGTTATTGTTAAAGTGGTAGATGCCAATAAGGGTGGCTTAATGGTGAAACTCGGCAATGTGCCTGGATTTTTACCCGTATCACAATTAACAGTAGAACACTATCCACGCGTAGATGGTGGTGATAAGGGACGGATTTTAGAATTATTAAAAAAATTCATTGGACAAAATTTTGAAGTAAAAGTAATAACAGTTGATGATGAAGATGGTAAATTAATTGTCTCAGAACGCGCCGCTTGGGAAGAAAAACAAAAGGACAAGCTTGATAAATATAAAGTGGGTGATGAGGTGGAGGGTAGGGTCTCGGGGGTAGTGGACTTTGGTTGTTTTGTGGAATTTGGCGAAGGGTTAGAAGGGTTGGTTCACATTTCCGAACTTGCTTGGCAACGTATTGATGACCCTCATGAAGTAGTGCAAGTTGATCAAAAGGTAAAAGCCAAAATTATTAATATTGATGGTTCCAAAATTTCACTTTCTTTCCGCCGACTAATGGACGATCCTTGGAAAAAAGTGATTGATAAATACAAAGTGGATGATATGGTTACGGGCAAAGTTATAAAAATTAATCCTTTCGGCGCATTTGTGGAACTTGATTCTGAAATTCACGCTCTTTGCCATATTTCTGAATTGAGTGAAAAGCCAATACAAGACCCTACTGAAATAGTAAAAATTGGTGAAACGTGCGAGTGGCGCATTATTTCTATGGAACCACGTGAGCATCGTTTAGGTTTATCTCTTAAACCTCTGTCAGCTAAAAAGGAAAATGAGAAGGATAAAGCAGAAAAAGGGGAAGAAGAAAACAAAAAGGAGACTGAGAAAAAAGTGGAAGAAATATCTGACGAGAATAAAAAGGAATAAATAACTATTGTTTAAAACACCCCCGCTGTATAGTGGGGGTGTTTTTAGTATTATAATTTTTAACATCAAAAACGCCAACCCTTGCCAAAGCACCTTTCACTTTGTATACTATATTGGCAATAAACATTAATTTTACTCTATGCGCACAGTGATAAAAAACTTTCTCATTTTCTTTTTAGTATTCTTGCTCTTAGCAAGCTTATTTTCATTTTACGATTCCTCTACTAACAAATCAGAAAAAGTTAGTTTAGATCAAATAATTACCGCGCTTAATAATGAAACTGCTCAAAAAATCAGCATCTCATCTGATGAGCTTCAATTAACTTTAAAAGATGGCAAGGTGTTAGTGGCGAAGAAAGAAACCGGCGAAACGCTTTCTAATTTAGCAAAAAATTACGGGGTAGATCCAATTAAATTATTAAAAATACAACAAGAAGTAAAACAACCTTCGGGTTTTAATTATTGGCTCGCCACCTTATTACCCTTCTTGCTGCCATTTTTGCTGTTAGCCGGATTTATCTATTTTATGTCACGCCAAATTCAGGGCGCCAACACCAAAGCTTTGTCTTTTGGTCAATCCAAGGCTCGCGAAACTGACTGGCGCGACAAAAAAAACCGCATCACTTTCAAAGATGTGGCTGGCGTTAAAGAAGCTAAGCAAGAACTTTTGGAAATTGTAGACTTTCTTAAAAGCCCACAAAAATTTCTTAATTTAGGGGCACGTATCCCAAAAGGCGTACTATTGGTGGGTTCGCCTGGTACTGGTAAAACTTTACTAGCACGCGCAGTGGCAGGTGAGGCTAATGTGCCATTCTTTCATATTTCCGGTTCTGAATTTGTAGAAATGTTTGTAGGCGTAGGCGCCTCCCGGGTACGCGATTTATTCGCCCGCGCTAAAAAAGCCGCACCTTGTATTGTATTTGTGGATGAAATTGATGCGGTCGGTCGCCAACGTGGCACTGGGTTAGGTGGAAGTCATGACGAACGCGAACAAACCCTAAATCAAATTTTAGTGGAAATGGACGGTTTTGAAAGCAATACTAATGTAATTGTGGTAGCCGCTACTAACCGACCAGATGTGCTTGATCCAGCACTCTTAAGACCAGGGCGTTTTGACCGCCGTGTAGTATTAGATCTACCAGATATTAACGACCGCGAAGCTATACTTAATACTCACTCTGTTACCAAACCTTTGGCACCAGATGTAAAATTACGCGTAATTGCCGAGCGTACTCCAGGATTCTCAGGCGCTGATCTGGCTAATATATTAAATGAAGCGGCTATTTTAACTGCTCGTCATAATCAAAAACAAATTTCCATGGCGGATTGTTTGGAATCAATTGAAAAAGTTATGCTCGGTCCCGAACGCAAAAGCCATATTTTGTCAGAGCAAGAGAAAAAAATCACAGCTTACCATGAAGCTGGCCACGCCTTAGTGTCTCATTATTTACCACAAGCTGATCCTGTACACAAAGTATCAATTATTTCTCGCGGCCGTGTAGCTGGTTACACACTTAAACTTCCCGCGGAGGATAAATATATGCATCCTAAGTCGGAATTTATAGCTGATTTATCAGTTATGCTTGCTGGCCATGCGGCGGAAGCTGAAATTTTTGGTGAAGTTACCACTGGTGCGCAAAACGATCTCAAGCAAGCCACCAAACTAGCGCGACAACTAGTGACTGAATTCGGTATGTCTGAAAAAATGGGGCCACGAACTTTCGGACTAAAGGAAGAATTAATCTTCTTGGGACGCGAAATTTCAGAACAACGCGATTATAGCGAAAAAGTCGCTCAAATGATAGATGATGAAGTAACGCATTTTCTTAAAACGGCCTATCAAACTGCTGTAAGCCTACTTAAGAAAAAGCATGCTAAATTAGATCAATTAGCCAACGAGCTCATCAAAAAAGAAGTTCTGGAACGACAAGAATTCGAAACATTAATGGCAACCTAAAGTGGAATACCTTACAAAATTGGATTATAATAAAACATATAACTATTAAGGAGGTAAAATATATGCGTATATATAGAGATATAATAAAACAAGCTTGGCGCGTACTATGGCATTATCCTTGGTTATGGGCTTTTGGTTTATTTGCTGCCTTAGTTGGCAATGGTAGTGAATACGATTTAATGATCAACGCTGTATACCGCGTTTCTAACCAAGGTGCTTTTTGGGCAGCGCTAAAAGAAGCCGCCGCCTCTGACACAATAATACAAACTTGGACTAATTTCCTAAATGCGTTTAGCCAAGCACCGGTATTATTCATTTGGGGATTATTTTTGGCTGGGGCTGTCACACTATTAATCGTTTGGGTATTAATTGTGGCACGAGCCAGTTTGATACAGGCGGCTGGCAGTATCGCCTCAGGTGAGCCAACTAACTTTACGCAAGCTGCGGTATTGGGATCCAAACGTTTTTGGCCAATTTTGTTGCTCAATATTATTACTAAATTTTTTACCTACTTAATTCTAATTATCGCTTTTTTGCCTTTCCTAATTTCTTTCTTGGCTACACCAAATGCTAGTGTTAGTTTTAATATATTAATACTTATATCTTTCTTAGTTTTTGTACCACTGGCTGTTATTATTTCTTTTATTTTACGCTATGCCGCTATCTTTGTAGTGCTAGAGAAAGAAAATTGGTGGAAAGCATTAGAGAGATCTGTTAACCTATTTTTCCGTAATTGGCTAGTTTCATTAGAAATGGCAGCTATATTATTTATAATTAACATTGTTGTTAGTTTGGTAATTCTCTTCTTGCTACTGCCGGATACTTTGACTATCAAGAATGAATTAATTGCTGTTATAATTACTCAAAAAATTAATTTCGTTATTCTGATTAGGTTATTGTTAACTGTATTACTCTATGTGGCTGTGGGCACTTGGTATGCCACTTTTGAAAACACTGCTTGGGTAATGCTCTTCCATCGCCTGCGCCAAGGCACGGTAGTGGCAAAGCTGATTCGAGTAACTAACGATATGCCAGATTATATGGGTAAGTGGCTAGGGAATGTTAAACCAACTACTACGCCCAAAAAATAAATTACGAATTAATTATATAATTTGATTAGTTTGCCCAACCACTTAAGGCTAGCCCCTGAGTGGTTGGCTTGTTTTGTAGCTCAGCAACTGCTAAAGTTAAAATATATGGGTACAAATAAAGCAAAAATTACACTATCCGCGCCAGAGGTAGAAGAAAAATTTTCAGCCAAAATTCAGAGTATAGCTGTTAAAGAAAAAGAGCATGAAGTAGAACGCAAAGCGCAAGAACTTGGTCTACCTTATATTAATTTGCAAAGCTTTCCTGTTGGCCAAGAAGCTTTAGAATTAATTCCCGAAGACAAAGCTCGTTCTTTTGGCCTAATTCCGATTTTAGTAAGCGGACAAGAAATACGCCTAGGGGTGTGCGATCCTTCTGCACCAGGTTTAGATAAATATTTAAATGATTTAAAAAAACGCCATAGCGGAAACTATGCTATTTATTTAATGTCAGAGCATAGTTTAAAATTAGCCCTAGAATTATACGATAGAATGCCTAAGGTGCGAGCAATGCCCAGTGGGGTGAATTTGACTGAAGATGATATAAAACACTACGAAGGAACAATGAAAGATTTTGCCAAAGTTAATGAATTACTGAATACAGCTAACTTAACTGAATTTGTAGCCATTATTATTAGTGGCGCCTTAGAAATGCGCGCCTCCGATATTCATATAGAAACCGAAGAAACAACTGTTAAGGTCCGCTACCGTATAGACGGTGTGCTTCATATAGTAGCCGAGGTGGAAAATAAACTTTGGCCTAAAATTATTTCTCGTTTAAAACTTTTAAGCCATCTTAAATTAAATATTGAAACTGAACCACAAGACGGGCGTTTTACTATTTATCTCCAAAACGACAAAATAGACGTTCGTGTTTCAACTATTCCGACTGCTTACGGCGAATCGGTGGTAATGCGTTTATTGCGCTCTTCCGCGGCGGGGCTAGAATTTGATGAGCTTGGTTTACAAGGAAAAGCTTATGATGATCTAAAACGAGAAATAGAACGACCAAATGGTATGATTATGGCCACTGGTCCTACTGGTAGCGGTAAAACTACTACACTTTATGCTATTTTAAATAAACTAAACAATAGCGAAACTAAAATTATAACACTGGAAGATCCAATTGAATACAAATTAAAAGGTGTGAATCAAAGTCAGGTTGAACACGAAAAGGGCTATGATTTTGCTAAGGGTCTAAGGGCAATCTTGCGTCAAGATCCAGACGTAGTAATGGTTGGCGAAATTCGCGACTTTGAAACAGCCGATATTGCAATTAATGCCGCACTTACTGGCCATTTAGTAATTTCCACCATCCATACTAACAGCGCAGCTGGTGCTATTCCGCGCTTCCTAGCTATGGGAACCAAACCTTTCTTACTAGCACCGGCTCTCAACTGTATTATTGGGCAAAGACTGGTCAGGAAAATTTGCGAGAAGTGCAAAGAGGAAATAGTGCTTGAACCAGAGGTATTAGAACGCGTTAAAACTAGCTTACAAGCTATCCCCCCTCAAAGTGGCTACAAAGTTGATTTAACAAATATGCATTTCTATCACGGTAAGGGCTGTGAGGTTTGTAATGGTTTGGGTTATAAGGGACGTATTGGTATTTATGAAATTATGACTACTAATCAGGATATTGAAAAATTACTATTAGCAGGCGAGGCTACTGAATATACTGTACAAGATTTAGCCATAAAACATGGCATAATATTGATGGTACAAGATGGACTCCTCAAAGCCCTAAATGGGGTTACCACAGTAGAAGAGGTATTCAAAGTAGCGGAATAATTACTAGGTAGGCGACTATTTTAAAAATCCTTCCACCCTATTTAAGTGAAAGGATTTTTTGTAATAAAAAACCTTATTCTATTTTCAAGCTACTAAAATAAAAAACCTTAAGAGCTAATTGCTAAGATCACCTTGCCAATTTCTAACTTCTTCCATGAAGATTCGGGTTGGGCCACCAAAATTACTTTTGTGCGCAAACCTTCAATAATCTTGCTGGCTTCGCTGGATAAATTATCAGCCTTAATAATAGCGACCGACAACACTTGGGTAGATAAAATTTTATTCTCCGAGCGGTAATTACGAATACCAATTACAATATTCTTGATAACATCAAATTTTTTCTCAGCCTCATTATTTTGTGGCGGCAAATTTTGTGGCCATGGTTGTACCATTAACAATCCTGTCTTTTCACCAAAAGCCTCTCGCCATAAAACCTCAGTAATAAATGGCGTGTAAGGGTGCCACAATTTCAACAATTGTGTTAATAAATAACTTAGAATCTTATCTTTTTCGCCTTCCAGCTTAGCCACTTCCAAATACCAATCTGCCAACTCGTGCCAAGTAAAATCGTACAAAGCTTCGCCAGCTTCCGAAAACTGAAAATCTTCAATTTTATTAGTAACCAAATCGGCAATCTGGCGAAAACGGGATAATATCCATTTATCAGCTAAAGTTTTACTTTCCGGCACATTTTCTACAACTCTAACATCATTAACGCTTAACAAAATATAACGACAGATATTCCATAATTTATTTACAAAATTCCGGTAACCTGCAATTTTTTCTTCATATAACCTAAAATCATTACCTGGTGTATTGCCAATAACCATGGAAAGACGCAGGGCATCTGCGCCATATTTTTCTATCATCTCTACTGGATCAATGCCATTACCTAAAGACTTCGACATTTTTTTTCCTTGTTTATCGCGCACCAACCCGTGTAAATAAACTGTGCGAAAAGGAACTTGCCGCAAAATATATTTGGTCATCAAAATCATTCTGGCTACCCAAAAAAATAAAATATCATAACCGGTCTCCATCACGCTAGTAGGATGAAAGGTTTGCAAATCTTTGGTTTGCTCGGGCCAACCAAGTGTAGAAAATGTCCAAAGAGACGAAGAAAACCAGGTATCTAAAGTATCGGGATCTTGTTGCCAACCATCACCTAGAGGCGATTCTACGCCAACATAAATTTCAGATTCATTCTGAATATTTTTTCTATACCACACTGGCACTCTGTGTCCAAACCAAATCTGCCGTGAGATACACCAATCATGTAAATTTTCCATCCACTGATAATAAACTTTTTCAAATCTATCTGGTACTATTTTTATCTGACCACTACGCACTGCCTCAAGTGATAATTGCTTGAGAGTTGTTTTTTTAAACCAATTTAATCTAAAGGGTTTATCCACTGCCACAAACCATTGTTCTAGCGGCATGGGTTCAATCGGCATTGAACAACGATAACAAATAGATAAATTATGTTTATACTCTTCAATTTTCTCTATTTGTTCGCCCAAATCGGCTACAAATTTTCCACGTGCTTCTTTAACTTTTAAGCCAGTGTAAATTCCAGCCTCCTCAGTCATAGTTCCCTCTTTAGAAATTACTATTTTGAGAGGTAAATGATATTTCTGGGCCAACTCATAATCAAGTACGCTATGTGCTGGAGTTACACCTACCACGCCAGTGCCAAAATCTTTATCAATAATTTTATCAGCAATAACTTTAACATGTACTTTAACCTTACCTAAGGTAACGTCAAATTCCTTGCCAACCAAATGTCGATATCTCTCGTCATCGGGATTTACCGCCAAGGCTGTATCTCCCAATTTTGTCTCTGGCCTAGTAGTAGCCACTGTAACAGGACCATATTTTATATAATACAATTTGCCAACCGATTCCTTATATTCCACTTCATCGTCGGCTAGAGTTGTACCACAACGCGTACACCAATTTACAATACGTTTACCCCGATAGATTAAATCATCTTTATAAAGTTTCACAAAAGCTTCTCGCACGGCTTGTGATAAGCCAGCATCAAGTGTGTAACGATCTCGCGACCAATCACACGATACACCCATACACCTCATTTGATTTTTAATAGTGCCTCGAGAATTTTCTGCAAATTCGGCTACCTGTCGTACAAACTCATCTCGTGGTATATCAAATCGAGTTTTTTTCTGTTCTTCCCATATTTTTTTCTCTACTACATTCTGTGTAGCAATAGAGGCGTGATCGGTGCCCGGCAACCATAAAACCTTACGGCCACCTAAGCGCTGAAACCGCACTATTAAATCTTGAACGGCAAGCATGGTAGCATGCCCTAAATGCAAAATACCAGTCGCGTTTGGCGGCGGTAAACTAATAGTAAATGGTTTGCCCTTTGACTTTAAATTATCAGGATTAAAATAACCGGATTTTTCCCAAGTTTGATAAATTTCTTTTTCGTATTTAGAGGCTTCATAAGCCTTGGCTAACTCCTTCATATAATTTCATTATGCGCTTATAAATAAAAAATCCCAAGTCCTCAAAAGGAGTTGAGATAAGGGCCCCAATATTTAATCAGGACGGTACCACCTTATTTACCCTGAGTTAAGCCGAAGGGATTACTCAAGATAGCTTCATTTGTTCACTATAACGGGCGAACCCCGGAAAGCTCTACTTGCCCCAAGTGTAGTCAGAAGGTTATTCGACTGAACTCAGTGTGTTCTGCTTCCTAGCTTCGTGCGGCGACATTACCTCCGCACTAAAATGCTTTTTATTAACTTACAAAAACAAGTATAGAATTAAAAAAATATTATGTCAATTATAGATCATCCGCTAGTTTACCTGACGACAGACAGGTATCTTTTTTTTGCGGAATCCGCTGAAGCATCCATCTTCGCTCACGAGCTACGGCGGGTCCGTCATTCGCATTGACTACTCCACTCCGATAGCTATAGGGGTTGCGAAGGCGGACAAACTAAATCCGCGCTCCTAAAAAGGAGCGCGGATAGTTTAACAATTTTCACTGTAATTACTTTAAAGCATCTTTCAGTGCTTTGCCAGCTTTAAATTTTGGCACTGTTACCGCCGGGATTTGCATTTTTTGCTCCGGATGTTGAGGGTTGACACCCATGCGAGCAGCGCGCTGTCTGGCTGAGAAAGTGCCAAAACCAGTAATGGTAACCTCGCCACTACTTTTAAGCGTAGTTACAACTGTCTCAGTTAAACAATCAACCATATCCTCGGCCTGTTTTTTAGTAACCTGGACTTTTTCTGCTATTTTCTCAATAAGTTCAGCTTTGTTCATGATGTCACCTCCCTTCAAATTATATGCCAAATAATGGGGCTATTTATAGTTTAAAGATACCACAAAACTAGCTTATGGTCACTATCTCAGTCAGTCTTTCAATACTAGTGGCTTTAGTGGTAGCAGGATCAATATTAATAAGCATAGCTGTAACCATAGCGGTGCCTTGATTGGCTGGTTCGTGACGTGCTGGCAATTGCGTTAAAAAACGCTGTAAAATAATTTCTGTTTTTACGCCTATAACACTCTCCCTAATCCCAGTCATGCCAATATCACTAACATAAGCCGTACCTTGTGGCAAAATCCACTCATCTGCTGTAGGAATATGAGTATGCGTACCCACTACAACTGAAACCCGACCATCCAAATACCAACCCAAGGCCACTTTTTCACTAGTCGCCTCAGCGTGAATATCAACTATAATACCACCAAGATTACCTGCAGCCTGTTCGGCTTGCAAAATAGCATCAACCGTATGAAAGGGTGACTCATAATTATCTGGTAAAAATACCTGCCCCATTAAATTAATTAATAAAAGATCTCGGCTACCAACCGACAAGCGCATAAACCCCTTGCCCGCCACCTGACTGGGATAATTAGCCGGACGCAGTAAATTATATTTTTTATCCTGCAACAAAGTTTCTGCCTCTGGCCGCGCGAAAATATGATCACCCGAAGTAAAAGCGGTAAAACCTAGACTCAAAAGTTCATCTAAGGTGGATGCTGTTACCCCTTTACCGTGAGCAATATTTTCTACGTTGCCAATAATAACATCGGGTGAATATTTTTCGCGCCAAGCTGGCAACACCTTAGCTAAGGCTTGCCTGCCCGCTTTCGCAACTATGTCACCAAAAAATAAAACTTTCATATTAAATCCTAATTACTAATTTCTAAATCCTAAATAAATCTCAATGACAAAATCTAAAAACCTTTTGATATTTGGGTTTTGAAATTTAACATTGTTTAGATATTAGGATTTAGGATTTATAATTTTTACCTTGCGTATTCAATCACTCTTGTCTCGCGAATCACATTAACTTTAATTTCACCTGGATACTTAAGCTCTTGTTCAATTTTGTCGGCAATAGAGCGCGCCAATTTAGTAGCGGAATAATCATCAATTTGATCCGGCTTAACAAATACGCGCACCTCACGACCAGCTTGAATAGCATATACCTTTTCTACCCCTTCAAACCCTGTGGCCACATTTTCAAGCTCTTGCAAACGCTGCAAATAATTTTCATAAGTGTCCTTGCGTGCACCAGGACGAGCTCCCGAAATAGCATCTGCCACTTTATTAATAATACCTTCCAGGCTTTGTGGGTTATCTTCATGGTGGGCAATAGCCAAATAAGCTACTTCTTCCGGCAAACCGTATTTTTTCATAATATCGTAACCAATTTCAGAGTGTGTGCCTTGAATTTCATGGTCCACTGCCTTACCAATATCATGCAGTAGCCCGCCTTTAGTAGCGACTATTACATTGGCGCCCAACTCCTCTGCCAAAAGTTTAGATAAAAGAGCCACTTCTTTGGAATGCTGTAAAACATTCTGCCCATAACTAGTACGAAACTTAAGTCTGCCCAAAAGTTGAATAATTTTGGGATCGAGCCCGGCCACACCCACTTCATAAGCCGCCTCTTCGCCAGCTCGTTTCATATCCTCTGCTATTTCACGCTTGGCTTTATCAATAGCTTCTTCAATACGTCCGGGGTGAATACGTCCATCAGAAATTAAAGCCTCAAGTGCTTTTTTGGCTACATAACGGCGAATGGGACTAAAACCAGAAATCACAATCGCGCCCGGAGTTTCGTCCACTATAATTTCTACGCCCGTAAGTTGTTCAATCGCTTTAATATTACGGCCTTCTTTGCCAATAATACGCCCCTTCATTTCATCATTTGGTAGAGTAACTACAGAAGTAGTTGTTTCCACGGCGTGAGACGAGGCCACACGCTCCATCGAAGCCGCTATCATGGTTTTGGCCTTGCGCTCAATTTCTTCGGTAGAAGATTCCTCCAACTTGCGAATGCGTACTGTTAAATCTTCCTTAATACGCTCCTCCACGTTGGAAAAAAGCACATTTTTAGCCTCTTCTTGGGTTAAGCCGGCAATTTTCTCCAGCTTTTGAAACTGCTCTTCGCGGATTTTTTTAATTTCCTCGCGCGCGGCCTCAAATTTAGTTTTCTCTTCTTCGGCTTTTTGTTTTTGCCCTTCGAGCTCAAGCAATTTTTGGTCAAAAACCGTTTCTCTCTTTTCCAATCGCTCCTGCAAATGAGTGAGCTCTTTACGCCTAGTGGACTCCTCCTGTTTAGCCTCCTCAATAATCGCTATGCTTTTATCCTTGGCTTTTATTATAATGTCGCGCTCTTGGTTGCGTGCCTCGCTTAAAATAGCTGTCGCCTGAGATTCAGCCACATCTTTCGATTTTACAGCTACAAATTTACGAATAGCGTAACCAACTATTACGCCCACAATAAGGCTGACTGCTATGGATATAATTATAAATACAATCGCTGGCATATAAAAAATTTCCCTATCTAAACTTCGGGAATAACAAGTGAGTTATAAATTGTACTGAGGTCAACCAACTTTACCCGACCGGTCTTTGGCAAGACCGCGGGATGATTATAACTTGTGCCCTATGCTCAATAAAATTGGTTTAATTTCCACAAAATTAATTGCTAATGGAAGACTAACCTCAAAGTGACAAATTTAACCTCTCGTTAACCGAAGCCTGAATTAAATGTTAGCTTTTATATTATACCTTAAATAAATAAAAATGCAAGTAGGGTGCTAAAAACAATAACTCCGCTATAAGCGGAGTTATTTTAATCTGAAATTTACGTGCCTTATTTACTGGGCTTGATAATTTTATCCGCAATGCCATATTTTACTGCCTCCTCAGCTGTCATAAAATAATCCCTATCGGTATCCTTTTCAATTTTTCCTAAATCCTGCCCCGTGTGCTTGGCTAAAATTTTATTTATCCGGTCACGCAATTTTAAAATATGCTCAGCGCGAATTTTAATATCTGTCGCCTGTCCTTCGGCACCGCCCATAATTTGGTGAATCATTACTTCGGCATTAGGCAAAATAAAACGCTTGCCAGGGCTTCCAGCGGCGAGCAAAACCGCGCCCATAGAAGCGGCGATGCCAACGCAAATAGTAGCCACATCACTTTTTACATATTGCATGGTATCGTAAATAGCCATACCGCTCGTTACTAAACCGCCCGGAGTATTAACATATAGTTTGATATCTTTTTTTTGATCTTGGCTATCCAAAAACAAAAGCTGGGCTATTACTGTGTTCGCCAAATTGTCGTCAATGGGATCGCCTAAAAATATAATGCGCTCTTTTAAAAGCCGCGAGTAAATATCATAAGCTCGCTCACCCATTTGTGATTTTTCCACCACCATCGGAATTAAATTCATACCTTGTGTAGTCATAATTAAATTTTTTAATATCTATAATAATTATAATCTTTATAAAATGTATAGTCTAGCTCTCTTTAATCTCCCAACCATTTGGTCCTTCTACTAAGAAACCCTTAGTAGTAAACCCGGCGGCTTTGCGGTGGCCGCCACCGCCAAAGAGTTTGGCTAATTCAGATACATCCACATCATCACGCGTGGTACGTAAACTGCCTTTAATAGTGCCATCGGTCTGTTCTTTAAGCACTAATACACCTCTATAGCCCTGCAGATCATTTAAAAAATTAGCCACTCCTTCTAGAGCTTCATTGGTTACTCCTAGTTCTTCAATATCCTGTTTAGTAATAACAGTAGTTACCAAACCCAAAGTTTCATTTTCGTGTAATCGTTCAAAAGCCCGCCCCCATAATTTTAACTCGGGCAAACTTTTATTCTTAACCACTTTATTTAGTATTACTCCCACGCTCGCGCCGCGCAGTAAAAGCTGAGCTGAAGTCTCCAAAGCGATTTCATTGGTAGCAGGATTAGAAAAAGAACCGGTGTCGGTTAAAATGCCTGTTAAAAGACAGGTGGCAATACGGCGATCAATATGATATTCAGCCGCCTGAAACCATTCATAAAGCATAGCGCAAGTAGCCGGTGCCATACGATCCACTAAATTAAGATCGCCATATTCTGGATTGGTAAGATGATGGTCAAAATTAACTGTGGTTAAACTGGCTGGACGCTCAGTAAACTTATCAGCTAAACCAGTAAGCGCTGGTTCGGCCGCATCTACACAAAGAAACAAATCAAAATCTCGCCAGTTTATTAAAGCCGGATTAGTGATGATAAATTCCGTACCTGGCAAAAAACGAAAGCCTTTGGGAACTGACGCGGGTAAAAAAACTGTTACTTTTTTGCCCATATTTTGCAAAACTAAACGACAGGCCGTAACTGAGCCAGTGGCATCGCCGCAATTTTGGTGACTAGCCACCAAAATACGCTCAGAGCGAGCCACTAAACGAGTAAGTTGTAATAATGAAGAGGGGTTTAACATAAACTTTACAATCCAAAATTCTAACACTGTTTGGATATTAAAATAAACGAGTTCCAAATTAGGAACTCGTCAGCTTACTCCTCCTGCTTAATACTGTCAAGGATGTGCTCTATATGCCCGGCTTTTTCTGGTGCTTCATCAATATAAAATTCCAACTTAGGCACATGATAAATTTTAAGCTTACGTCTTATTAAATGTTGTAAATTAAATACGGCGCCGAACAAAATGGTTAAAATTTCTTTACCTTTAGCAAAAGGTAAAACGCTAATCATAACCCGAGCCACACTTAAATCAGCTGGAATAACTACGCTGGTAATAGTCACTAGCACGCCAAGTGGAAATTCCACTTCGCGTGTTAAAAGTTTGCCCAGCTCAAACCGCATCACGCTGGCAAGTTTTTCCAAACGACGAGAATGCGCTGATTCGTTAATTGATGACGCGATTTCTAATTTCTTCATGATATATTTCTAAGTTTTCCCCTGCTTCTAATGCTGGCTCGCCCTGCAACTTAAGTCCACATTCGCCACCCTCGGATACCTCGCCTACTACTTCTTTACCCAAACGCACTTCTAATAATTTAAATTCTAATTGCACACCCCCCGAACGCAAGGTACGCACTTTGGTACCAGGCCGGGCAAAACCTCGTATTACTCTACAGCCCACTATCATATCCCGCTTACCACGACGGAATATTTCTAAAATTCTAGCTTCACCAACCTGACTGCGCACCAACTCTGGTTTAAGCATAGTGGTTAATTGCTTTTTAGCTTCATCTAATAAATCATAAATAACTTTATACGTGTGGGTATAAACACCTTTGGTTTTGGCTAACATTTCCGCCTGCGGCAAAAGAGGCACATTAAATCCAAACAAAACTGCTTTACTGGCTTCGGCTTGTATTACGTCATTTTCATTAATACTGCCCAAGCCAGTGCGCACTATTTTAACCGCCACATCGCCACGCGACAATTGATTTAAAGAGGCCACCAAAGCTTCGCGCGAACCAAGCACATCTGTTTTTAAAATTACATTTAATGTAGTTTGTGGAACAGCTGACTCGGTAGTTTCATCTTTGGCAATAATTGTCGGCAAGGCCACGTTGCGCTGAAATTTAGTAGCTTTGCGCAAAACATCACGCACTAATGATTCATCTTTAACTACTTTAAAAATATCTCCGGCGTGCGGCGCTTGTTTAAGTCCTAAAATTCTAACTGGCGTAGAAGGCCCGGCGCTCGTGACATTTTCACCTTTAAAATTTCTCATGGCCTTTACTTTACCACCCCTCTCACCAACTAAAAGATAATCACACACGCGCAAAGTACCAGTTTGCACTAAAACAGTTGCCACTGGCCCTTCGCCCTTATCTAAGTGGGCTTCCACAATTGTACCCACAGCCAAACGATCTGGATTGGCCTGCACTTTCTCCAAATCAGCCAACAATAAAACCATATCTAAAAGTTCTGGAATACCTTGCTTTTTTTTAGCTGAAATTGGCACGCAAATAGTTTTACCGCCCCAATCCTCTGGCAGAAGATTTATCTCAGCTAAAGTTTTTTTACAACGCTCAATATCGGCTGTTTCTTTATCAACCTTGTTAATAGCAATTAAAAAAGGAAGTTTTTCGCGCTGAGCAATTTCTATGGCTTCCATGGTTTGCGGTTGCAAACCATCATCGGCCGCCACTACAATAATAGCAATGTCAGCCAGTCGCCCGCCGCGTGAACGCATAGCAGAAAAAGCCTCGTGACCAGGCGTATCAAGAAAAGTAATTTTGCGCCCCTTCTCCTCAACTTGATAAGCGCCAATGTGCTGAGTAATGGCTCCGCTCTCCTGAGCCGCCACGTTGGTTGAGCGTATAGCATCAAGCAAAGTTGTTTTACCATGATCAACGTGCCCCATTACCACCACTACCGGCGGTCGAGGTTTTAATTTGGATTTATCTTCCTCCTGCAACAAGTCAGCCAAATCGATGGCTGTTTTATGCTCATCAACTTCATTTGTAACTGCGGCGGCCACTTTGGTTTTAAAACCTAAATCCTGCGCGATAATAGAAGCTGTTTCAAAATCAATGCACTCATTAATAGAAGCCATAATGCCGTTCTTAAACAATTCACCCACCACTGTTGTTACTGACATACCTAAAAGAGCGGCAAATTCCCGCGGTGTTAAAGTTTGCGGCAATTCAACTTCACGCTCGCTCTGTTTGGTTAACTTGTTGTCATCTAAACGCTTCTCCACTACTACGTAATTGCTATCTCTTAATTTACGTTGCCGCTCGGCCCATAATTTTATTACTTTTTCAGCTACTGTATCGTCAACTTTAATAGCTCGATGGCCAATATCAAAACCCAACTTAGGAAGTTCTTCCTTAAGTTGTTGCGTAGGAATTTTAAGACGGCGGGCTAGCTCTGTAATATTCATAAGACTTCGTTTAGTCTACGCTCTCTTGACGTTTTCGTCAACCACTGGTGTAATAAAGGACTAACCCATACTACCATTAAAGACCTATTGACAAGGTATTTGATATGGGTTAAGGTGACGCGATTACCTTAATTTATGGCACTAACAGATCAACAACAAACAAAACAATTAATAGAAGGGGCACGGCGTGTTTTAATTACCTTTCCCCCGGGTCATGGCGGCGACGCTATTGCCTCGTCTTTGGCTTTGGCTCTTTTCTTAGAGAAAATGGGCAAACAAGTGGATATTATTGCCTCTGGTTTTGAACTACCTGGTTCTTTCCGTTTTTTGCCAAACTCTAAACGCATTACGAGCGGCGTGGCCGGGCTTAGAAAATTTATTATTTCGCTTGATTTAGAGCGCACTTCTTTGCAAGATTTAAGTTATAGTGTGGAAGGTAAGCGCTTACATATTTATCTCACGCCTAAACAAGGCAGTTTTACGGCCTCGGATTTAACAACTCAAGCCTCGGATTTTAGTTATGATTTAATTATAACTATCGATACACCGGATTTAGAATCACTAGGCGAGATTTATCACAACAACACTGAATTTTTTTATCAAACTACAATTTTGAACATTGATCATTCGCCAACCAATGAACATTTTGGCCAGATTAATTTAGTAAACTTTAATGTACCCTCCACCGCTGATCTAATTTTTGATTTAATAGAATCTATAAAACCTGAATTAGTAGATGAAGATATTGCCACTTGTTTATTTGCCGGACTCACTGCCTCCACTAAAAGTTTTACTACCACCCAAGTTACACCTGAAACTTTATCGCGTGCCGCCAAACTGGTTGGCCTGGGTGCCAGACGCGAAGAAGTGGTAAAACACCTTTACCGCACCAAACAATTGTCCACTCTCAAATTATGGGGGCGGGCTTTGGCTAGGCTTAAAAGCGATTCAGCGCGCAAACTGGTATGGTCGCTTTTACCGCCTGATGATTTTACAAAATCAGGCGCCGGTGAAATAGAACTGCCCAGTGTAATTGATGAACTTATCACCAACGCTCCCGAGGCCGGCACGATAGTTCTTTTGTATGAACTTACGCCCGGCACTACTTCGGTTTTTCTTTATGCGGGGGCGGGCAGACACGCGCTTGACCTCTTAAAACCTTTTAATCCATCGGGCGATGGACGCCGTGCGCAAGCTATTATTTCTGGAAAAAATGTGATAGAAAGTGAAAAATTAGTTATTGAGCATTTACGCCAAAATATACCACAACTTGAGTAAGCTGGGTTCAAATGATAAAATAGCAAAGCCATTTAGCTTACGGCTAATAGCAAATAGCTAATAGTAAATTTAATAAATTTTGCTATAAGCTATTGGTGATTTGCTAAACAATAATATAAAATTTTTCACCAAAGGCACTTGCCCACCGTACATGCGCGCGTAGCTCAATGGTAGAGCAGTCGTCTTATACACGACCGGTTCTAGGTTCGAGTCCTAGCGCGCGCACCAAGATAAATATTAGGGTGTATAGCTTCCACCTTCGCCAAGGCTTCGGTGGACAGGCAGTTGGTTATTCCGCTACGCGGGACAGGGAGCGTAACAAACATTTAAATATCTAAGCGCGCATAGCTCAGTGGTAGAGCGTTTGCATGACACGCAAAAGGTCCCAGGTTCAATCCCTGGTGCGCGCACCAAACGTTAAATTAACCAGCAGGCGGGTAAACGCCAGGTTCCCAGTTCGAATCTGGGCGCGCCCACCATTTATATTTAATACTCCGGGTTCGCCTGTCTGCCTTTGGTGGAAGTCCACGTACACCCACCAACAATTGAAACCTTACAAAAAAATTGCAAAAGCGTTAGATGTTTTGGTTGACGATCTAATCAAGTAGCTTTATGACTAAAGAAGAAGCTAAACAACAAATTCAAAAGCTCGTTGAAAAATATCAGCGAGTAGCGGAAACAGGAAAGATAAAATCCTACAACGAGGCGCAAACTCGCAACGAGTTTATC
>JAGVEX010000005.1 GCA_020057885.1 bacterium | reverse complement strand
GATTTACCAGGTGGAAGAATAAAGAAAAATGAATTTAATACTCCGCTTGACCTAATTATCAAGCGAAAAATGTCCGAGGAATTGGGTAATAATATTCAATATACTATAGGTAAACCGATTATTTTTATGAGGCATGAAAGGGTTGAGCAGACTAAGGGCAACCCAACTGTAAGAATATTTGCCATTGGCTATGAAGGCACTTTACAAGGTGGAAGCATTAAACCCTCTGAAAGACACCCAGAAATATTGTGGGTTGACCCAAAACATTTTGAGCCTCAGAAGTATTTTAAGGGCGGTTGGTTAAGAGGGGTTCAGGAGTACTTGAGTATTTATAATAGGAGTTAATTTAAGTTAGTGCTCGGGAGTTTTTATGTTTACTTTGTTTGGGATTAAAATTGCAGATATTGACCTAGATAAAACCTTGGCGAAAATCCAGGATTTTTTGCAAGACGGCAGAAAACATTTGGTGGTTACAGCTAATCCAGAGATTATGGTTTATGCCCACAACCACCTCGAGTATAAAAAGATATTACAGGGAGCTGATTTAGTAGTGCCAGATGGTTTTGGGTTGGTGCTAGCTTCATACTTAGGTCTTAGCCCATTAGCCAAAGGCAGGGTAACAGGGGTGGAATTAGCAGAAAATCTTATTAAAAATTCTACTAAGGGTGGATATTCTATATTTTTAGTTGGGGCGACAAAAGATATATTAGAAAAAGCGACACTTAATTTTAGCTCAAAATACACAAAAATTAACATAGTTGGATATAATTCTGGTTCTATTTTTTCAGTAGATGATAAGTTTCCCCTTCAAAACAAGGAAAACGATGAATTGTTGGAGGAAATTAAAAATAAAAAACCGGACATTATTTTAGTAGCCTTTGGTCACCCTAAACAAGAATTATGGTTAAAGTATTATATGTCAGAACTACCAGTTAAAGTTGGCATTGGGATTGGAGGAGCTTTAGATTATTTTGCTGGCAAAGCCATTGTTCCGCCGAAAATTGTTAGATCAATTGGTTTGGAATGGTTGTGGAGACTAATAATGGAGCCAAAACGAGCCAAGCGCATATTTATCGCAGTTGTTATCTTTCCAGTATTAGTTTTGGGAGATTTAATTAAAAAATTGTTCCACGTGGAACAATTTAAGGATTGACACGCCTTTGTTTTAACAAAAATTAAGACTACGGCGTGCGGGAAGTAGGGCTACATACTAAAATTGTTATGATAAGCCACTTATATTATTATAGTATTTACCTTTTTTCTTGACATAGTAATTAAGGCAGATATAATTCATTTACTAACTAATAATACGGGCCCATAGCTCAGCTGGTAGAGCGCTTCCATGGCATGGAAGAGGTCAGGAGTTCGAGCCTCCTTGGGTCCACCATAAACTACTCGCTCCGCTCGAGTTTATGGCGAGCCATAGTTCAAGTGTGTGGCAGGACATAGATAGTAGTTACAATATTTATAAAATAAGAATCAATAGATAATTAGTTTAAAAAGAGGCTTAATAAGCCTCTTTTTTGATAATAATGACCCACACTTTGACCAATCTGTTATTATGCTCTATGGTATTTAGGATAAATAAATCAGCAAAACAAATATATTAAAGGTTAGCTTTAACGCCGATTTGAATCAAGGTGGTTGCTAAAACAATCAAAAATTAAAACAAAAAAAGGAGTTTAAAAACAATGATACATGCAGCAGATAAAACTTCGAAAGTAATAATTTACAATACAACTGATATTGATTATACCGAGACTTTGGTTTTGGTTTTTAAAAAAGGAGATGCTGGTTCAAAAGAGCCGATTGGTAGCATTAAATTGAAATTAGAT
Organism: bacterium; assembly: GCA_020057885.1. Classification (GTDB taxonomy): domain Bacteria; phylum Patescibacteriota; class Patescibacteriia; order Veblenbacterales; family UBA10138; genus JAGVEX01. The sequence goes on along the minus strand of JAGVEX010000005.1, from coordinate 17,224 downwards.
AATCCAGGTAGGACGGTTTACACCCTTATATATGGCCATCATACAAATCACAGCGAGAATAAATATGATTTCTCCGTAGCAGAGGTTGATATTCTCCTGCAAAACCTAGAAAAGTGGCTTGATACAGCGAGTATTCCGACACACAAGAATATCGCCATTGTTTTGCCTTGTGGTGAAATTGGTCTTAATGGCAATATGGTCGCCCAAAATAGTAAATATAGTCAGGTAATTTCAGATATAAAACAGGCCCTTGAGAAGTCAAAAAGAACATTTATGGTTTATTCAGTAAATATCACACAAAATAAGACCAAATAATAGCTGAATTACAAATAATAATCTTCTTAAATATCCAGACATATAATAGTTTGGATATTTTATTTTTTATGTAAGTAAGTGCATTAGGGTGATTAAATTGTTCCACGTGGAACAATTTTGTTAATATTTGAGACGATTTTATAAAAATTGGCTAATTTTAAATAAAAACAAGTGTCGCTAAATATATTATCTAATAATTTTGGCTAACATTAGCCAAAAATATGACTATATAGGAAATAATTGTCCGCTATCGGTCCATAATTAAGCACAACTTATTTGACCATAGTCATCAGATTATTTTTGTGAATAAATAAGTCTTATTGACAGGTTTATATATTTAATATATACTACCTACCAGTATCATGTATATATAATAAATTATGAGTACACAAACGAGTTGTAATCCACAAGCAATTAAAGACCAGGTTAAAAGAACCGAAGGTCAGGTTTTGGGGATTGGCCGAATGGTTGATGATAGTCGGAGTTGTGCTGAGGTGCTACAGCAAATTGTGGCGGCTCGCGCAAGTTTGCAAAAACTTGGTATTATAATACTCGAAGCCGAGGCCCAAGGCTGTTTAGGGAAAGATAGTTCACCTGCCAAATTGAAGGATTTGGAACAAGTGATTTCTCAATTATTTAAAATTACATAATTTAAAATATTTTATTATTATAAAATTTATGTCAGAAATTATTCTTACTGATCAAAATTTTGAAGCCGAAGTTTTACAAAGCGCGGTACCAGTGTTGGTAGATTTTTGGGCGCCTTGGTGTGGGCCATGCCGTATGCAGGGTCCTATTGTAGAAGAGTTGGCCAAAGAATTGGATTCATCTAAATTTAAAGTGGCCACATTTAATGTTGACGAAAGCGTCGTTACTGCAAAGCAGTTTAATGTTATGAGTATTCCTACCTTAATAATTTTTAAAAACGGTAAACCAGTAGAACAATTTGTTGGCGTGCAACAAAAAGATAAATTAAAATCAGCCTTAGAAAAAGTTTAATTTATACAGCGTATGTCAGAGCAAAAAATTTACGATACAATTATAGTTGGTGCGGGGGCGGCAGGATTAACAGCGGCTCTTTATGCTTCACGGCGCGCTATGAAAACTTTGGTAATCAGTCAGGACATTGGTGGGCAAGCTGCCATGACGAATGAAATTGAAAATTATCCAGGTGTAGATTTTATCCCCGGGCCAGAGTTAATGAATAAATTTAAAGCGCAGGCGGAAAAATTTGGCGCCGAATTCGCTTATGCGGAAGTAGTTGGTATTTCTAAAAACATGGATGAAAAAAATACGCCAGTATTTACCTTGTCTACCAATACTGATAAATATGTTGGCAATGCTGTAATTTTGGCTTTTGGGTTAACACACCGACATTTGGGTGTGCCAGGAGAAAAAGAATTTGGTGGCAAAGGAGTTAGTTATTGTGCCACTTGCGATGCACCTTTGTTTAAAGGACGAACTGTGGCAGTGGTTGGTGGTGGTAATTCGGGCGTGGATGCCGCCCTGCTTTTGGCTAAAATGTGCCCCAAGGTTTATTTAGTACACCAACGCGCTGAGTTTAATGCCGAGGCCGTATTAGTAGAGCAGTTAAAGCAATCATCAGTTGAATTGGTGCTTAATAGTAAAATTAAAGAAATACAAGGTGATGCTCGGGTACAAAAAATAATAGTTCAAGACGTAAACGATGAAAATAAAACACGCGCTATAGACACGGAAGGTGTTTTTGTTGAAATAGGTTTTGTAGTGGATTCCAAATTAATTGAAGGGTTGGTAGAGCTTGATCCGCGCAAGCAAATTAAAATATCAACCGATGCGGAAACATCCCAGCCAGGGATTTTTGCCGCTGGAGACATCACTAACATTTCTTTTAAACAGGTGGTAATTTCGGCTGGTTGGGGAGCAACTGCCGCACTTAAGGCTTACGAATATTTACAAAAAGTAAAAGGGTTCCGCGGCGTTTCAATTGATTGGGGAGTTTCTAAAAAATCGACCATTATGCCGGTTGGTGGCAAATAAATTATCTGAAATGAAATAAATTTTAATTTATATACAATAATAAATTGAAATCGCGAAAGTAATTTGTGTAACAACTAATTATACGAAATAATTAATTATCTTTATGGAACTAAAACAACTACAAGATAAGGCATCAAAAGTATTTTTGAATAATCTAAAAAGAGATAGCATTAAAGCTAGTGAAGATTATCTTATTTTAAAATTGACAGAGGAATTTGGTGAATTTGTCCAGTCATATTTAGTGCATAAAAAAAGGTGTAGGCCGATAAAGTATATATCATTACAACAATCCAAAAGAGAGCTATCCAAAGAATTAGCCGATGTGTTAGGTTTAGTTTTAGTTATTGCCCAAACCTCAAAAATTAATTTAGAAGAAGCGTTGATTAAAAAATGGGTAACAAGAGAATGGATAAAAAAATAATTAATTACATTATTTTATGTCAGTTTTTACTAATGCTTTGAGTCAGCTTAAAAAAGCCTCAACTTATATTAATCTCCCCAGCCGCGTGCAGGAGATTTTAAAAAAACCAGAGCGTGTTTTACAATTTTCCATACCAATTACTATGGACAACGGCAGTACGCGCGTGTTTGACGGATACAGAGTGCAATATTCTTCTGCGCGAGGGCCATATAAAGGCGGCTTGCGATATCATCCCAAAGTTAATTTAGACGAAGTAAAAGCTTTAGCTTTTTGGATGGCGATTAAATGTGCCGTGGTGGGGATTCCTTTGGGTGGGGGCAAGGGTGGTATTGCGGTTGATCCCAAAGTCTTATCGCAAGGTGAATTGGAAAGATTAACTCGCGCTTTTACTCGTCGGCTTGTGCCTTTTATTGGACCGGAGCAGGATGTGCTGGCGCCAGATGTAAATACCAACCCCGAAGTTATGGGTTGGTTGGTAGATGAGTATAGTAAAGTCACGGGGCGTTTTGTGCCGGCAGTGGCCACAGGCAAACCTTTGGCGCTCGGTGGTTCGCAAGGCCGCACCGCGGCCACAGGCCAAGGTGGGCTTTTTATCTTAAATGAGCTAGTTGGTAAATTAAAACTTGATCCTAAAAAAACTAGAATAATAGTACAAGGCTTTGGCAACGTTGGTTATTATTTTGCCAAATTAGCGCACAAGGCTGGTTATAAAATTATTGGTCTTTCGGATTCTAAAGGAGGAATTTATTCTAATGGCGGCGCTGGCATGGATCCAGATCATATAATGCAAGATAAAAAAGCGCGTGGGATTATTGCTGGATGTTATTGTGTAGGCTCGGTGTGTGATTGTGAAAATTATCGGTCTATGACCAATAAGCAAATTTTGGAAGCGCCGACTGATATTTTAGTTTTGGCAGCCATGGAAAATCAGATAACGCGTGAGAATGCTGGTCGTATTAAAGCCAAGGCAATAATTGAAATGGCCAATGGGCCGACTACGCCGGAGGCGGATATTAAATTAGCTAAACGTGGCGTTATAGTAGTGCCTGACGTTTTGGCTAATGCTGGCGGAGTAACAACCTCTTATTTTGAGATGGTGCAAAATTTACAACAATATTATTGGACCGAGGCAGAAGTAATGCAAAAATTAAAACCTATTATGGGGCAGGCTTTTAAACAGGTTTGGCAAAAAGCTGAAGCATTAAAAGTTGATTTACGCATCGCGGCTTTTGTTTTAGCTTTGGAAAGAATCGCTGAGGCGATAGAGGTAAGGGGGAAATATTAAAACGAAATAATAAGACTAAAAATTTTTATGGAATTTGGTCAGTTTTTTAATAAGCAATTTACCTATGCTTTAGTTGGGGCCACTATTGATAAAACCAAGTATGGTTATATTGTTTTAAAAAATTTAGCCGAAGCCGGTTTTAAAGTGGTTGGTGTAAACCCTAAATATAAAGAGATAGATAATATTCCGTGCTACCCAGCACTCGAATTAATATCTCCTAAGCCGGAAGTGGTTGTATTTGTCGTGCCACCAGCAGTTGGTTTGGGTATGCTAGATCAAATTAAACAACTTGGTATTAATAAAGTTTGGTTTCAACCCGGCGCGGAAAGTGATGAAGTTAGAGAAAAAATTAAAAACCTTGGTTTGAGTGGGGTGGTTGACGGAAGTTGTATTATGGTTTGTCACCCGCGGTTTAATTAAGAGGAAATGATGTTATGGAAACATCATTGAAACACGAGCATAGTCTGTGGCAAAAAGGATATAAATTAGTCGCTGGCGTAGATGAAGTTGGTCGTGGTTCTTGGGCTGGACCGATTGTAGCTGGGGCTGTTGCCATAGAGCACAAAAAATTATCCCAACTTAAAAAACAATCTTGGTTTAAGCAAGTGGCTGATTCAAAACTTTTAACACCACAAAAAAGAGAGACTATTTTTAAAGCCTGTGAGAAAAAAGTCATATGGTCCGTAGGGGTAGTAAACAACAAAGAGATTGATAAAATTGGCATCGGATCAGCTAATCGCCGGGTTATTCATTTGGCTGTTAATAATTTGCCCCGTAAACCGAATTATATTTTGACAGATTATGTAGCCAAATTGGCTAATGAAGTTGCTGGTATACCAACCAAGGTTTTGGTGGATGGCGACGCTAAAGTGTTTTCTATAGCTTTGGCTTCTATTATGGCTAAAGTATACCGCGATAGATTAATGATTAAATATCATGCCAAGTATCCTGGCTATGGTTTTGCGCAGAACAAAGGTTATGGCACAGCTCAACATTTGGTTGTTTTAAAAAAATTAGGCCCATCGCCTTTACACAGGCGTTCATATCGACCAGTAAGTGCTTGTTTGGTATAATATAATTACTTATGAAAATATCAGCCGGTGAAGTTCGTCTTCTTGACCCAACAGCTATTTTAACCAGCCAGCTTGGTTTGGGTATAGGGCAGCAAGTTGGCGATTTAGGGTGCGGCGGTGCCGGTTATTTTACCCTACCCTCAGCTCGCATAGTCGGTCCGCGAGGGAAGGTTTATGGTATTGATATTTTAAAATCAGCGCTCGATGGAGTGCTTAGTAAAGCTAAATTGGAAAATTTAAATAACATAGAAACTGTTTGGTCCGATTTAGAGAAGGTGGGCGCGGCAAAAATTCCTGAGGAAACTTTGGATTGCGCCTTGCTGGTGAATATAATGTTTCAGGCACGGCAGAATGAGAATATTTTACAAGAATCATACCGTTTGTTAAAAGATGGTGGGAAGCTTTTGGTAATAGACTGGAAAATATCTACTACACCGTTTGGTCCGCCACTTGACCATCGTTTGCCACCGGAGTTAGTAAGTACCATTGCCCAGCAAGTTGGTTTTCACATGGAAAAACAATTTGAAGCCGGGGCTTATCATTATGGTTTTATTTTTGTAAGATAGATTATATGTCATTGGAAGTTTTTAAAGCCCTACTTTCTTTATCTTATTGGTTTTCCTATTATCCCGGAGCCTTTAGTGGATTTATTTTTTGGTTAGTACTCGGTTTATCGGCCGCTGGAGTGGTAATTGGCATTATTTTGTTTGCCACCTCTTCATTATTTAAAGATTTAAGTTCTAGGCGCATAGTAAAGCGTTTGGGTAAATTATCCATTGTTTCGGGGATTTTAGGATTAGTTAGTTTCTTTTTTACACAAACAAACACACCTCTTTTGGGTAGTAGGTTTTGGTTTTTACTTTGGTTAATTACCGGTATTGTGTGGTTTATATTTATTCTGCGCTATGCTTTTAAAGTAGTGCCGCGTGAACGAGAGGCGCGTGAACGCAACCAAATTTATTCTAAATATTTGCCGCGATCGCGGTAGATAAAATGCATCAGAGACAAAAGCTGGGAAAGGCGGGCGAAGAAGCGACCGCTTTTTATTTGGAGAATAAAGGTTATGTAGTTTTAGAGAAAAATTGGCACGCCGGACGTTATGCTGAAATTGATTTGGTTTGCCAGCAGGGAGATGAACTTGTTTTAGTAGAGGTAAAAGCGCGTCAGAGCACTGGTTTTGGTTGGCCAGAGGAGGCGGTTACTCGCGCTAAACAGGAAAAATTACAAATGGCGGCGCAGGCTTATATATTGTCACATCCTCATTTGTCGCCTAAAATCCGGTTTGATGTAGTAGCTGTTATTTTATCTAATAGTGGTGAGGTGGCAGATTTAAAACACTATAAAGGGTTAATTTATGTTAATAATTAGTGTTTTACACTTTTTACACTATTGATTAACAAGTTATCCACTACTTTATCCACTTTTTAATTTAAATTTTAAATTAACTTGACAAGTGTTTATCTTTGCCCTAGTCTTAAAAATATACTAGGTGCTTTTATAAAAAGTAACCTAGTTCTTTTTTACCCTTTTATTTACACACATGACCACTTCACCGATTCTCCTTGCTATTCAACAAATTTGTGAGGAAAAAAATATTCCAGTCTCAGCCGTAATTGAGACAATTGAACAGGCTTTAGCCGCGGCTTATCGTAAAGATTTTGGACAAAAAAATGAAAATATTAAAGTTGAGTTTGATCCCGAAACAGGTGATTCAAAAGTTTTTGACGTTAAAGTAGTAGTGGAAGGTCCGGCCGAAGGGGAAGAAACCATTAATGAAAAAAAAGAAATTTTATTGGCCGATGCTAAGAAAATTAAAAAAGGCGTAGTGGTGGGAGATGAGATTCGTACAGAACTTAAAGTGCCTTCGGAATATGGCCGTATGGCCGCCCAAACTGCTAAACAAGTTATTATTCAACGTTTGCGTGAAGCCGAACGTGATGTTGTTTTTTCCGAATATAAAGATAAAGAGGGCCAGGTTTTACTTGGTACAGTTCAGCGCGTAGAAGGCAGAACAGTCTTTGTTGATTTGGGACATACAGTGGCGGTAATGCCTTATTCTGAACAAATTGCACGTGAGCACTACATAACAGGTGCGCGTCTTAAGGTTTATTTATTGACAGTAAATGCCGCCGCTCGCGGACCAGAAGTGATTATTTCGCGCACGCATCCAGAAATTGTACGTCAGCTCTTTTCTCAAGAAGTTCCAGAAATTGCTTCAGGGACGGTGGAAATTCGCGCTATTGCTCGTGAGGCTGGTAGTCGCACTAAAATTGCCGTAGTTTCTACTGAACCTAACGTTGATCCAGTAGGCTCTTGTGTTGGTCAGCGTGGCATGAGGGTGCAAACTGTAATCAACGAGCTTGGTGGCGAAAAAATAGATATTATTGAGTGGTCAGAAGACACGGTTAAATTTATTTCAGCTGCCTTGTCTCCGGCCAAAGTTCAATCTGTAACTTTAGACGAAGCTAATCATACTGCCAAAGTTGAGGTAGCAGAGGATCAACTTAGTTTAGCAATTGGTCGTGGTGGGCAGAACGTGCGCTTGGCGGTTAAATTAACCAGTTGGAAAATCGACATTGCCGGAAGTTTATCTGGAGAAGTCGCCTTAACAACTGAAGAGGGTAGTACTGAAGAGGGTAGTATAGAGCCTAAAACAGAAGAAATAATTGAAGGCGAGGAAGTAGCTGAAGCACCAATACCAGATGAAGCAACAGTTAGTGAGCAGGTGGCTGTGATTGATGATGAAAAATAATTAATTTTATTGAGTTGGATAGTTGTATTTGCTTTTTTATATAGACTTGGTAAAGTTATTTAAGTAAAAAGCCCTTGTTGGGGCCTTAAATTTATTAATTTTTTATTAGTTAATTTTTACAAACATATGTTGTTTATTCCAGTTATTATTTCCATACTCTCGTTATTTTTTGTTTGGTACTTAGTTATTTGGATAAAAAAATGTGATATGGGTACGCCAAAGATGCAAGAAATTTTTATAGCCATTAAAAAAGGCGCTGATGCATTTTTAAAAAGACAATACAAAACTATTAGTATAATGGCAATTATTTTAGCACTTATTTTATTTGGAGCTTATGCGATCAGTGGACGCGCAGCATTGGGATTACAAATATCCCTATCTTTTTTGTTTGGCGCTATCTGTTCTGGTTTATCTGGATTAATAGGTATGTGGATATCAGTACGTTCAAATATCAGAACAGCTTCGGCTGCTCAGAGCAGTTTTAGTAAAGCCTTGACCATTGCTTTGCGTGGTGGGGCGGTTTCTGGAATTACTATTGTGGCCATGAGCTTGCTCGGTATTAGTGGCTTATATTTTATCTATGATGCCTTAGGGTATACTCCTACCCAAATTCCCGCCCTCTTGGTTGGTTTTGGTTTTGGTGCTAGCTTGGTGGCTCTTTTTGCGCAATTAGGCGGTGGAATTTATACCAAAGCCGCTGATGTTGGTGCGGATTTGGTTGGTAAAATTGAAAAAAATATTCCAGAAGACGATCCTCGTAATCCGGCCGTTATTGCTGATTTGGTGGGAGACAATGTGGGTGACTGTGCTGGTCGTGGCGCCGACCTTTTTGAATCAACAGCCGCTGAAAATATTGGAGCTATGATTATAGGAGTAGTTTTATTTCCTTACTTTGGAATTAATGGCATTCTTTTCCCTTTGGTAATTAGAGGTTTTGGTTTGTTAGCTTCTATTGTTGGTATTTTGGTAGCCAAAGCCAAAGAAACTGATGAGCCACTCCAAGCCTTAAATAAGGGATATTTTGTGACGTGTGCTTTGGCGGCTATTGCTTTTTATTTTGTGACAATGGGAATGTTGCACAATGTATTATTCTTTTATGCTGGTTTGGTTGGATTGGGTGCGAGTATTATATTTGTTTTTGTAACTCAATACTATACAGAATATAAATACCGCCCAGTAAAAGAAATTGTTAATGCCTCTACCACAGGACACGCCACTAATATTATTGCTGGTTTTGCGGTTGGTTTAGAGTGTACTGCCGCTACCGTAATTACCATTTCCGTTGCTTTGTTAGCATCTTTTAAATTAGGTTCCATGAGTGGATTACCATCAGGTGGTATTTATGCCACTGCTGTGGCTACTATGGGCATGTTAGCTACAGCCGCTTATGTATTAGCCATGGACACTTTTGGTCCCATTACTGATAACGCTGGGGGTATTGTGGAAATGTCTGGTTCTTCTGAATCAGCGCGTCGAATTACTGACAAACTTGATTCAGCTGGCAATACCACCAAGGCTCTTACCAAGGGGTATGCTATGGGTAGCGCGGCCTTGGCGGCTTTCTTACTCTTTTCAGCTTATTTTGAGGAAGCTAAATTGACTGTTATTAATTTAGCCCGAGTGGAAGTATTTGTGGCTGGATTAATTGGCGCTATGTTAATTTTCTTTTTCAGTTCTTTGGCTATTCGAGCAGTAGGTAAAGCAGCGGCCAAAATTGTAGAAGAGGTAAGGCGGCAGTTTAAGGCTGATCCGGGTTTAATGGAGGGTACTAGTATGCCAGATTATGCCAAGTGTGTTGATATCACTACTAAATCCGCCTTGCAGCAAATGATATTGCCTGGACTTTTAGCCGTATTACTCCCAATAATTGTGGGAATTTGGCTTAGAGCAGAAGCTTTGGCTGGTTTTATTATGGTAGCTACTATTGTGGGTGTTTTATTAGCCACGGTTTTCAATAACAGTGGTGGTGCTTGGGATAATGCTAAAAAGTTTATTGAAATGGGTAACCTCGGTGGTAAGGGTGGCGACGCACACAAAGCAGCAGTAACTGGTGACACAGTGGGTGATCCTTTTAAAGATACAGCTGGCCCATCACTTCACGTCTTAGTGAAACTGTTGGGTACATTGTCCTTGGCTTTGGTAGCTTTATTTATCTAGATATTTGTTTAGAACAATAGAATGCGAAATCAAAATGTAAAACAGGTATAGCATTTTGGTTTTTAGTCTTTACATATTTGTTTTTATTATTATGGAGCGTCAAATTGAGAAGGTGGCAGGAGGAAAATTGCAAATAATTTTTGTGCTTACTCCGCAGGAGGCGGCCAAGTTTGAGGCACGCGCAATTAAAGAATTGGGTAACACCACGACTATTACGGGGTTTAGGCCTGGTAAGGCGCCGGCAGATTTGGTTAAAGCGCGAGTGGGTGCCGAAACTTTGCAATCAGAAATTTTATATCAAGCTTCACGTGAATTTTATACGCAGGTCGTTAAAGATAACAAGTTGGATGTAATTGGACAGCCGGAAATCTCATTAGTTTCTAGTATGCCTTTAAGTTTTAAAATTATTGTGGCGCATTTGCCAGAAGTGAATGTGGGCAAGTGGGAAAAAGTTAAAGTAAAAAGGAACAAAGTTACAGTTGAGCCAAAGGAGGCAGAAAAAGTTGTTAATGATTTATTAGAAAGTCGGGCTAAAGAGGCGGCCGTAACTCGCGTAGCTGCGAAAGGAGATTTAGCCGAAATAGATTTTGAGGTGGCAGTGGATAGAATAGTTATTGATGGTGGTAAGGGCAAAAAATATCCGGTTGTTTTGGGCAAGGGCCAATTGATTCCGGGTTTCGAGGATAATTTAGTTGGTTTAAAAGCAGGCGAGGAAAAGCAATTTGAGCTTACTTTTCCGCAAGATTACCGTAAAGATCTGGCAGGTAAAAAGGCACAAGTGAGCGCTAAATTATTGCAAGTGTTTGAGCGAACCTTGCCGGAATTAAATGATGAATTTGCTGTGTCCTTAGGCCGGTTTACTTCGCTGGAAGACTTGCGTACCAAACTTAACCAAAATTTACTTGACGACCATACTGAACGTGAAGAGCAGCGAGTGGAGCAGGAAATGTTTGATGCTTTGCTAAAAGTGGCTAGCTTTAGTGACATACCAGAAGTTTTAATAACTAGCGAGCTTGATAAAATGCTTCATGAATTCTCACATTCCATAGAAGAGCGTGGCTTAGAATGGGCACAGTATTTGCAGACCATCCGCAAAAAAGAAGATGATCTGCGTCAAGAATTTAAACCCCAGGCGGAAAGACGTGTTAAGTTTGCTTTACTCACTCGTGCTTTTGCTAAAGATAATAAATTAGAAGTTGACGATTCAACTATCGAAAAAGAAATAGCACATACTCTAGAACATTATGGAGGTGATGAGCGCGCAATAACACAATTTAATAGTGATGAGTATAAAGATTATTTGAGAAGCGTTTTAATAAATAAGCGCGTGATCAATTGGCTTAAAGAAAAGCTGGTAGAGTAAAACTTATTAGAAATATTTGACATATTTCAGTTGTGCCAAAAAGTGTCCGGCCGGACACTTTTTGGCATTTTAGTTAAAACACTTGACTGATTTGGTTATCAATATTAAAGTATGGCTACAATAAAAATAAAATAAACTATTCATAAATTAAAAAATATAGGAAAAATCAATGAAAAAATTGTTCTTTACGGTTATTGTTTTTTTGTCACTTAGTAACCTAATTGCTGGTGATATTAAACAGCAAAAAAATTTGGCGGTTAAGTATGTCACAAAAGATTTTAGGAATTGCTTCACACTATCTTTACCACCTGATTGGGTAATTAAAGAAAAATATCCGTATAAAGGTTTAAGCTGGGAAGTTTGGGGTGACGATATTATTCTAATAATTGATTTAGATACATCAAAAATTCCTCAAATGCCGCCAAGCAATAAGTTGCTTTATTGGGTGAACAGAAGCATTCTTAATGGCCACGAGGCTAAATTTTGGAAACCCAGACCAAATAAAGGCGGAACCATTACTGGCGTAGAGGTGGATAATGTTTGTGAAGGTAGAATTTTGTGGATATTTAGCTGGAATTTGACACCAGAGTTGCAAGAAAAAGTGATGAACATAATCAAAACAATAAAATTTAAATAACACAGATTTTCTTTCGTCTCCCTTGTTTATACACGGGAGACGATTTATTTTTATGAAAATAAAATAGAGGTGCCTTATGTTTAAGAGCACCTCTTATTCGTCCCATAAAAAATAATAAGCATCATTTAAATAGTTTTGGTATTCTTCCTCCTCTTTACACCTTTCGCACAACCCATCTTCTGTTGTTGACTCGCCGCACTTTGAACATGAGTATTCTAGTTCATCTTGGATAATTTGATTTGTTATTTTGGGTTGTTCTGGCAGTATTATGATAGATGGATTGATATTGGCGATACTTTGATTACTTATTGTTGAATATTGAGAGTATATAGTGACTTTATTTTGAGTTAATTGAGAGTTAATTTCTTTATCCTCGTTAAATATCGGTTTGGGTACAACTTTTAGCCCTTGCGCCTGTTTTGGTGGAGTGGTTTTGTAAACTTCATTTTCTTTGGTTTTTTGCACTTTCCTTATTTTTTGTACATTTTTTGTTTTATCCACCCTCGCATTTATCTTATCCAATATCCGAGACATTACATTTAATATAGATAAAAGTATTAACGCCCCAATTACTAAAATAGCATATATTAGTATTGGCATTTGAGCTCCATATTTGTTTTAACGCCTCCAGGTTAGCCCGATTTTTTAATATCGTCAATATTGTTTTGATAAAGTATAATTAAATAGCTTATGTTATTTGGTTCACATATTTCAGCGGCGGGAGGAGTAGAAAAGGCACCCGAACGGGCGGCTGAGGTGGGTTGCGAGGTTTTTCAATTTTTTTCGCGTCCACCGCAGGGTGGCTCAGCACCTAAATTATCCCTCGCCCAAATTAAAGAATTTAAGGATAATTGTAAGAAGTATCAGCAGGCAGAAAGCTATATCCATACTCCTTATTATATTAATTTTGCCTCACCCAAACCGAGTGTGCGCTATGGTTCGGCTAGTGTTATTCGCCAGGAGTTGGAGCGCGGCAGTGTTTTGGGGGCTAAGTATGTCATGACGCATTTGGGCAGTTCGCGCGAGGTAGGCGAGAAACAAGGCATGGTTTATGTGGTAGATGGTTTGCAAAGGGTATTGAATGGTTATATTGGCAGTACGCAATTTTTAATCGAGATTTCCGCAGGCGCGGGCATGGTAATGGGAGATAAATTTGAAGAAATTGCCGAAATTATTAAGCAGGTGGAGAAAATTAAAAAATTTAAAAATAAAATAGGTGTTTGTTTTGATACTTGCCACGCTTTTGCCTCGGGCTATGATTTAAGGACTAAAGTGTCGGTTAAAAAAACACTGAAAGAGTTTAATGATATAATAGGTCTGGATAAACTTAAACTTTTTCATTGTAACGATTCTAAATTTGGGTTGGGCGAGCACAAAGACAGGCATGAGCATTTGGGTAAAGGGAAAATTGGGTTGGTTGGGTTTGAATCTTTAGTAAAAGAACCACGTTTAAAACATGTAAATTTTATATTGGAGACTCCTAAAGATACACCACAAGATGATATTAAAAATTTAAAAATTCTTAAAAAACTTAGAAAGTAATTTATATGCAAGATATAATTAGGCAGGCTAAAGAATATGCACTTAAAGAAATAGCTTTGTATCATACACCCAAAATAGAACATTTTGATCTGGCCAATCAAATTGGGCAAGAGTTGGCAGTCAAGCTAGGAGTCGATAAGGACGTTGTAATGCTTGGTACTATATTAATGGATTTAAAATTGGGAGAATGTTTAAAGGAAAATAAAGTTTCTGAGCACATACAAAGAAGTTCAGAAATGGCTGGAAAGTTTTTGGATCAATTTAATTTACCAGAAGAGGTTTATAAAAAAGTAATTAATTGCGTCGAAGCCCATCATGGTACCAAATCCTATAACTGTATTGAGGCTGAGATATGTGCCAACGCCGATTGTTATAAGTTTTTACACCCAAGAGGTATTTTAGGATATTTGGTTTTATTGGGTACTAGAGGTCAAAATATAGACGATTGTTTTACACAACTTTTGGTGAAAATGGAAGAAAAGTATAAGATTATTTCCTTAGATATTTGTAAAGAAGAACTGAATAAATATTATGTTCAATTTAAAGAACTAATTGATAAAGCTAAAAAAATATAATATGGATAATCGTATTCTAGCTATCACTGCCGCCCAAAAAGCCGGGAGAGTTTTATTGAAAAATTTTAGTAAGACCAATTTAGCCTGGCATCTTAAAGCGCAACATGAAATTGTTACCAAAGTTGATGCTGGCGCAGAGAAAATAATTTTATCCTTGCTTAAAAAATATACACCCAGCTTTGCTATTTTAAGCGAGGAGTCTGGTTTTAATAAAATAAAATCAGATTATTTGTGGGTAGTTGACCCGCTTGATGGTACGACCAATTTTAAGGTTCATAATCCCCTTTTTTCTGTTTCCATAGCGCTTTATTATAAAGGCGAACCGAAATTAGGAGTAATTTATGCGCCATATTTAAATGATTTATTCGTGGCAGAAAAAGGCAAAGGCGCTTGGTTAAACAATAAACGCATTAAAGTTTCTAAAACATCAGAATTAGCAAAATCATTCCTTACTTATTGCTATGGGCAGGAGGGGAAACACATGAAAAGGGCAGTGGAGTTGTACCGGTATTTTAAAATGAAAAGTGTGGATATGAGGCAATTGGGTAGTGCGGCCATAGAGCTTGCCTGGGTGGCGGCCGGGCGCACGGAAAGCATTGTTATACCCGGTACCAAACCATGGGATGCCGCGGCTGGAGTTTTGCTAGTAACCGAAGCTGGTGGCAAGGTAACGGATTTTAAAGGCGAGCCATGGAGATTTGTAGATAAAAAAACAGGGGAAATTAGTTTGAATGTGGATTTACTCGCGACTAATGGAAAGATTCATGAAAAAATTCTTAACCATATTGAATCGTAATTATGCGTCAGGAATACAATCAGTACTATTTGCAAAATATTATTGATAATTACCTTGATCTTGGTTGTATAAAAAAATTTTTTCTATACAAATCAGGCTACGAGAATTCAAATTATTATATCGAGACTGAATATGGCAAATATGTAGTCAAGGTTTTTGAAGGTTTTGGTATTCAAACTGCCAATGTCGAGTTTGAGTTGGAGGTAATGGATTTTTGCTTTCATAATAAACTTAAGACGCCACACGTTTTGACCAATCAGTACGGCAAATTGATTACATTTATTAATAGTAAGCATTCAATAGTGATGGATTTAATTGAAGGAGAAAATATGGCAGAGAAGAAATTGTCAGATGTTTTAGTTGTAACAGCGGCCAATGAAGCCGGATGGATGGATGTTTTGTTGAAAAATTTTAAAGATGGCAATAAAACTAGACAAAATTATGAGTGGGACCTTAAAAATACACTTTTGCTTGAGCCAACTATGCGTTTTTTGTCACCTAGTTTTGATAGGGAAATATTTGTAGAGATATTTAATGACTTTAAAAGAATCAAAGACGATTTTTCTAGTCTACCCAAAGGGCTAATTCATAATGATATTGTGCCGCATAATTGGTTAGTTTCTGATGGACATCTGGAAGGTATTATTGATTTTTCTGATATGGCCTTTAGCCCCTATATACAAAATATAGCCGTTAGCCTGCATTTGATTGCTTTTTGCTATAATTGGAATCCAGAGCAGGGCCGATTATTTATTGAACAATACACAAAGTTTAATTTTTTATCTAAACAAGAGCTAGGTTTATTATATGTTTTAATCAAGGCGCGCTTTTTGTCTTTTGTATTGGAATTTAATCGTTGGAATGAGGAGTATAGTCTCGATGAACATAGAAGGCAAACAGTTGTTGACCATTATAATTTTTTGCAACGTTTTATTAAATTGGGTGAAACAGAGTTTAACCATATTGTTGGCATAAACTGAGGGTATATCTATTGACAAAAGGTTTTTTAGTTATAAGATATAGTAAGTGTTTAGTTTATGTATTTATTATGAGAGAGCGTTTATTGCCTTATGGTGAAGAAAATTTAGAGGAAGATGTTATTTCTTCAAATAAAGAAGCGCTTCAATTTGAACGTCGCAGAGTTTTATCGTTGCTCCAAGGCCCTAGTGGCGACAGTGTTGAGTTGAATGTTGCTATTTCAAAAGAGGATGGTGAACTACGCGAAACTAATTTTTGGGATTTAGATAAAACATTACTACTTGCCGAACCAATTCATGCCAAGGCGGTTGACCAAATTTTTTCGAGATACGCCCAGAATGATATAGCTCGTAAAGAGTTACACAGCGTTTATTTTGATGGATTTCCATTAGGCAATTCCTTTAGGGAATGGGATAGAATGTGGCGAATCTATGGTGAGAACCAATTAAAATATAAAGATCCTTTGGTCTATGAAGCAGAATTTTTAGGAGAGAATAATCCTAAAAGAAGGTTAATTGACGAGCCAGGGCATCCAGAAGGTTATCACGAACGCGCAAATGAGATTCTCCAGCGATATGGCAAGATTGCCTATGAGTTTATGAAAATAGAGTATGAAAAAAATCCACAAGAGTTTCAAAAGGGGTTTATAAAACCAGAAATGATTCAACTACTTAAAGAAAAAACACGTTTGGGGCAGGCTAATGTTTATATGACAGCCAATCAAGCTGATTTTGCCCGAGGATTAGTAGCTTTTTCTGATTTGTATAAATATGGCTTAGCCTTAGCCACGGACGAAACAATGGCAGGGGGGGGGTAAAGAAATAGCCATTGAGAAGTTGATTGAGCAATTGGATGGCATGGGATTAAAAGTTAATAAAAAGCGTGCAGTGGCAGTGGGAGATTCTATAAAAGGTGATGTGGGAAGTGGTGTTAAGGCTGGTTTAGGAAGTGGTCTACTAGTAACAGAAACTTCGGAGGACGTTCAAACTATTTTAGATAGGACTAAGCCAAAAACACAGAATGTTGAAGATCTTAAAGATGCAGAGGAACTTAAATCTGTGCTTCGTGGTACTGCAGTTGAAGCTATTCCTACTAAAGAGGTTAAGCAGAGCAAGGCAGGAATATTTCATTTTGGTAAAAAGAGCAGTAATAAACCAGAGTAATTTTTTATTTAGTTATTTTTTCCACACGATGTCCACTTTGGGCGTCGTGTTTTTATTTAATGTCGCAGAATACTCCAGCCTTTTAAGGCTGGAGATGAATGCGACACCACTCCGAGCGTTAGCGAGGATATGCTAAATTTGAGGCATG
>JAGVEX010000015.1 GCA_020057885.1 bacterium | reverse complement strand
GGTTTTTTTACACTAATCATTTTAGTGCTATCAGGCGTATGCTTGGGATAGAGGCGGAATTTTTTGGCACTGATAAAGCTTTAATAGAGACAAACAGAGTTGAAGAAAACAAACTACTACTTAATAAGGTAGCTAGTTGGCAGCCAGATTTGTGTTTTTTTTGTCTTCATAAAGATGAGATTCTACCCGATACAATAAAAAAAATTTCTTCAATCCCTAAGGTCGTTACTCTTAATTGGTTTGCTGATGATCATTGGCGGTTTGATAATTATTCAAAAAATTATGCGCCGTATTTTAATTGGGTTGTTACGACATATTCTAAAGCGGTAGAAAAGTATCATCAGATAGGCTACCATAAAGTGATTCATAGCCAATGGGCGGCAGATATTGATATTTATAAACCCGTGACAACACAAAAAGATATAGATGTTAGTTTTGTTGGTATTTGGAATAAAAATCGAGATCGGGTAATTAAAAAACTTAAACAATCTGGAATCAGAGTAGAAACATGGGGCCAGGGTTGGTCGGCAGGAAGACTAGGGCAAGACGAAATGATAAAAGTATTGGCACGTAGCAAGATTAGCCTTGGGCTTAATACGCCTTCGACTTATTATGGCTTGAAACCATTGGTAGGGTTTTTTTTCCGACGCCGTGGTCGTTTTGGTTTTAAACAGGATTTTAAAAATATTTGGTCTAATTTTCGAGAATGGAGGCAAAAAAGAATTCCTATGATAAAAGCCCGTATGTTTGAAATACCGGCTTGTGGCGCTTTATTGTTTACACAAGCGGCTGATAATATTGGTGATTATTATATTGATGGCAAGGAAATGGTATTATATGATGATGATTTTGATTTAATAAAAAAACTACAGTATTATTTACAGCATGATTGTGACAGAGAAACACTCAGCCAAGCTGGTTACGAGCGCACAATTAACGAACATAATTACGAAAGTAGATTTAATGATATTTTTAACATTATTGGTTTAAAAGTATGAAAATTTTATATCACTTGCCTTACCCAGAAAGTTTATATGCCGACCGTTTTATTGGTGAGGGCTATAGTTATGCTTTTTTGGATAAGGGCCATTCGTTTAAGTTTTTAACGATAGATGATAATTTTTCCAAAGTAATATTTGAATTTAAGCCAGATATTTTTATTACTTCAGTATTTTATTATAAACAATTAGATTTTAAAATTTTAAAAGGGGAGCGAGCTAGGGGATTAAAGGTATTTTTTAATTCACCCCTACCCCATCAATATGATTTTCCCGAAGAACTAATAAAATTAGTGAGAGGTGGTAATTGGGGTGATGTTTATTTTGGCGCTTTTGCTGACGAATGGGGAAGTAAAATGGAATCGTTTTTTGGACTTAAATATCATCACATAGCACTAGCGGCTAATAAAAAATATCATTTTCCTACTACTAGTGATAAAAAATATCAATGCGATATTATTTTTATGGGTGCTAATTTGCCAGACAAAAAAGAAACTTTTGCTGAGTGGCTTATTCCATTGTTTAAAAAAGGATATCAAATTAAAGTTTTAGGTCGAGATTGGACTAAGATAGATGTTTTTAAAAGAAAAATTGGTTCATTGAGTAGAAAACTAGGTTTGCCTTGGCTAACCAATACTAGAAATTTTGTTGTACCCTTGGCTGAAGAAAATAAAATATATAGTTCAGCTAAGATTAGTATTAATATTCATGACTTAAGACAGCAGCGAGAGGGTAATGATGTTAATGAGCGTACTTTTAAAATTCCAGCTTGTGGTGGTTTTGAAATTTGTGATCCAGTAACAATTGTAAGAAAGTATTTTAATCCAGATGAGGTGGTGATGGCGCGTGACTCCAAAGAATGGTTTCAATTGATTGATTATTATTTAAAACATGACCAAGAACGTGAAACGATTAAAGCCAAAGGAACCGCGCGCGCTTTACGCGATCATACTTACCATAATCGGGTTGATCAAATAATAGATATTTATCATTCATTAAAGGATTGATGTAATGCCTAAATTAAGCATAATTTTACCAACGTATAATGGTGCCAAGTATATTTCTCAAGCAGTAGAGAGTGTATTAAGGCAAATTTTTCATGATTGGGAACTGTTAATTATTGACGATGGATCTACCGATCAAACTTTAGCTGTTATTAAAAATTATCAAGCACAAGACAATAGAATTAAATATTTCAGAAATGAAAAAAATTTAGGTATCCAAAAATCTTTAAATAGAGGATTGGGACAAGCGGTTGGAGATTTTATCGCTCGCATAGATGACGACGATGAATGGTTAAGTGAAGACAAGTTAAGTAAACAAGTGGAATTTTTAGACAATAATCCAAGCCATATTCTGGTGGGATATGGTACGGTGATGGTGGATGAATCGGGTAGAGAGTTACTGCGTTATCTATTACCCACTACTGACGAACAAATTCGGGGGAGATTATTAAGTAAAAATTGTTTTACTCACTCCGCGGTAATGTTCCGTAAAAAACCAGCTTTAAATTTTGGTGGTTACAGTGAAGATAAAAAAGTACTTCATATTGAGGATTATGATTTATGGTTAAAACTAGGCACAGTAGGAAAATTTGCTAATTTGCCATTCTATGGGGTTAAGTTTACTTTACGTGGCAAAGCAATTAGTTCTTCTAATAAGATTGAACAATTTAAAAAAAATCTTAAACTAGCTAAGATTTATAAAGTATTTTATCCTCATTATGGTTCAGCTTTAGTAAGAGGATATTTAAGGTTAGTATTATATGGTTTTTTTAATTTTATTCCACTGGCAGTATTGAAAAATAAAATTTTTAAAAAGTATAAGGAGAATTAGTTTTTAAGAGTTTTTTTATAAAATTACTTACCTCCAAAAACATTGACTCTTGTAACAAATAAAGCATTCCCATATAAATCAACACAGAGAAGGATATATTAATAAATAAATTAAACCCAGTTAATTTTAAAAGCCATACTATTAATAGCATTATAGAGCTGGCTAGTAAAATTTTTGGTAAGCAATTCCAAAAGGTAAAGTTACTTATTCTTTTTAAACTTAGCCAGACTAATGTATTTCTTAATGCTTGGATAGACAAACTGACAACGGCCGCACCGATAATGCCAAAATTTGGTATCATTAGTAAATTTAATATAAGTGTCATAACGGCTGCCAAACTAGAGTAAATCGCCATAATTTTTTGTTTATCATAAGCAAAGATGGCGTATGAAATAAGGACAATTGGATAGTTAAACACAATAGTAATAAGTAGGATGGCAAAAGGGATAACAGCAGCAACATAGTCAGCGCCATAAAGAAAATTAATTATTTCTGGCGCCAAAACCATGCCGCCAAACATAAGTGGTATACAAATTAAAAATACAAAGTGGATAGCCTTTTCTAAAATTTTTCTTAAAGACTCATTATCATTATGTGCTAATCGGGAAAGGGTAGGAAAAATGCTCACGGCTATCAGGTTTGGCAGTAGGTAAAGTAATTGTACCGGTTTTTGCGCTGCCGCATACCAGCCAATTTCAGTAGGCGTGCGAAACCATCCCAGTATGATAATATCTGCGTTTGTAGTAACTGCCGCCATTGCTGCCATTATAGCAAATGGCCAACTAGATCGTGCCAATGGTTTAATTAATGAAATTCTAAAGTTAACGAACGTTGACTTCAGTTGATGACGAATAAGCCAAAAGAGTGTAGTTGTGCCAATACCAGTTCCAATTACAAAGCTAAGAATTAGTAATTCAATATTAGATTTAAATAAAAGAGCAGTTAAACCTAATACTACAATGCCGCTATTAATGAGAATATTAACACCAGCCTCAATTTGCATTTTCTCAATTGATCTTACTACTGCATAACCATAATCTCGTAGCGATTCAAAAGAAATTAATATAGCTACCAATAGAAGTAGTGGTTTTGCTTTTTCAATAGACGCGAACGATGGTGCAATAAAGATAATTAAAAGAGCGGTTAAAATAATCAAAATTAACTTAATTACTAGGGTAGTGGCTAAGTAGTGTTGTTTTAAATCATGGTTTTTTGAAGCCTCTCTTGTGGTTATTTGATTAATTCCAATATCAACAAAAATAGTAAAGAAAGCGGCCAAACTTAAAGCGTAGGTGAATACACCATAATTAGAGCTGCCAAGAATTCTAGCAGCATAGATTATGATAATTGCCCTAATTAACCGACTGACAATTTGTCCAGCGCTAAGCCAAATAGTATTTTTGGCAATGGTCTGTTTAGTATTTTTATTGTGAAGTAGAAATTCACGGAGTCTAGCTAACATTTAAGTAGGATTACTAAAAAACGATTTAATTGTTTTTAAAAGAATTAGAACATCAAAAACAAGCGAACGATTTTTTAAATAAAAAATATCGTATTGCAGTTTAGCGTAAGAGTCTTCAATAGATGAACCGTAGTGGTAATTAATTTGGGCCCAACCGGTAAGCCCGGGCTTAATTAAGTGGCGCGTTTCGTAATAGGGTATTTTTTGCTTTAGGTCGGCAACAAATTCGGGTCGCTCTGGTCTGGGGCCAACAAACGATAATTCCCCTTTAATAATATTAATAAGTTGGGGCAATTCATCAAGATGACTGAGGCGTAAAAATTGTCCAAAAGTAGTAACTCTTTGATCATTGTTATTTGACCATTGGTGACCATTTTTTTCCGCGTCTTTTATCATGGTGCGGTATTTGTAAAT
Organism: bacterium; assembly: GCA_020057885.1. Lineage (GTDB taxonomy): Bacteria > Patescibacteriota > Patescibacteriia > Veblenbacterales > UBA10138 > JAGVEX01. Next base: position 200,099 of record JAGVEX010000015.1, on the reverse strand, counting down.
AAGGAATAGTTTTTCATTTTTACCGATTCTCATTTGTTTGTATAGACCAGGTCCAGCAGATGTAATTTTAACAAGCAAAAAAGTAATTAGCATTAAGGGTGACAACAATAAGAGTAGTATTAACGCAATAATAAATTCCAGAGGTCTTTTAACTACTTCATAAATACGATGGGTTTTGCTTAAGTTGGTTAAAATCCACACTTGCTGTAGTTCAGATAGTGGCATTTTTTTGAGTATTGATTCATAAGCCGTAGTTATATCCATAATTTCTATTCCCGCGATAAGATTATCGTATATTTGCACAAATAATTTTTCTTGATCTTCGATAGTTTTAGAAATTAGAATGGTGTTTATTTTGTATTTTTTGATAGTATCAAATAAATCAATGGGCGTTTCTTGCCCTGGTATTATATTGCCACAAACTTGATAGCCTAACTGTTGATGTTGTTTGAAAAAAGAAATTAATTCATCAATCTCTTTACCATTTCCAATAATAAGAACCCTAAATTGTGGCTTGGTTAAAAAGATGTTAAATAACAAACGCCAAATTATTTCCAAAACGAGGGCTAAGGAAGAAAAAATTATTAATATGGTTTTGGGAGTAATTTTGAAACTTGGTGTTAAGTAGAAAATTATAATAGCTATAATTACTCCTACTAATATACCAATTGTAATTTTTTCAATTAGTTTGTAGTTATTTTTTAAATTTTTAATATCGTACCACCCTATAATGTAGAAAGTTATTAACCACGAAGCTAAAATAATAAAAGAGGGCACAATGTATAATTGTGATAATTGTTCGTCAAGATGCCCATATCTAATAAATAATGCCAACCATAGCGATAGGCCTAAAATTAAAGCATCACCCGTAATTAGGATTTTTTGTTTAGTCTTAATCAACATATGATAATTGAACAAAATCAGTTCAAATAACTACTTCAAGTATATGCTAAATTCTTAGAAAATCAACTAAATAGCGTACCAAATGGTATATAGTTTCTTTGGATTGGGCGTAATATTTATTATTTTTTTGTTTACATAATGTTAGTTTTTTGTTATAGTTAAACAATCATGACATATTCTGTGCGGATTCACCGTTTGCGTTATATAAAGCTTTTACTGCCTACTTTTTTATTTTGTGGTTTATTTTATTTTTCTATATCCTCTAGTGGGGCAACTGTAAAATCTTTTTCATCAGCAACTAAAATTGATAATTTATTGTGTTATATTGCCGTGGAATGGCAGAACGGTAATATATCAAGTTATCATTGTTCGCCTAGATTAGATAAACAAACAGCAATTGATTATTTAACACAGCAGCCTGGAGTAAAATTAGTAACGCCAGTGCGAAGCTATAAAATTTCTTTAGTGCCCAATGATCCGAATTATAAATTTCAAAAATCATATCTTGAACAAATTCGGGCGCCAATTGCTTGGGACAAATTATCCAATAGTGCCTTGCGACCAGTGATAGCCGTGCTTGATTCCGGAGTAGATATAGATAACCCAGATTTAAAAAATAATATTTGGTTTAATGCTTGGGAAGTACCTGGTGATAGAATTGATAACGATGGTAATGGTTATGTAGATGATCAATATGGTTGGGATTTTATTACTAATACACCTGACCCGCGTCCTAAATTTGATAGTGGTTGGATCGAAGTAGCTATGCAACACGGCACTATTGTGGCAGGCGTAGCCTCGGCAGTTGGAAACAATGGAGAAGGTGTGGCTGGAATTGCTTGGAACTCTAAAATTATGCCAATTAGGGTATTAAACGGTAAGGGGGTGGGCGACACCGTTACAGTGGCTAAGGGTATTATGTATGCTATTCAGAATCGTGCTGATATTATTAATCTTAGTTTTGTAGGTAATCTGTCAGATCCTTTATTAGAAGATGCTATCGACCGCGCGTATCGGGCTGGTATTTTAGTAGTGGCCGCGGCTGGCAATGAACAACAGATTGGCGTTGATATGGATAAACAACCGCAATATCCTGTGTGTGATGATGGTTTAAATGGTGAAAATGAAGTGATTGGCGTGGCCGCCGTAGACGAATATGATAAGTTGGCTAATTTTTCAAATTATGGCTCACGTTGCATTGATGTTTCCGCCCCTGGTACTCATATTTATAACACTCAATTTGTTGATCTCACTAAAAAACAATTCACTCCACCTTATGGTGGATATTGGTCGGGTACGTCGGTGGCGGCGCCAATGGTGTCGGGGGCTTTAGCCTTAATTAAGGCGGCTTATCCTCGTTTGTCATCTTCACAGGTGCGAGATGTATTAATTGCTTCTGGCGATTCTATTGATTTATTAAACCCTAATTTTGTTGGTAAGTTGGGCAGAAGAATTAATTTAAAAGCAGCTACAGAATTGGCTGGTAATGTTAAGTTTTCCAATAAAAATCCTTTAGTAATAGCGCCGCAAAGCGGTGCCCAAGCCGAGGTAATGGTGTATGATTTTGCAGGCGATCTTGTTCAAAAATTTTTAGCTTATAATCCAAAATTTACCAAAGGTATAAATGTATCAGCTGGGGATGTAGATGGTAATGGACAGATAGAAATAGTAACAGCTCCACGCGCGGGCGGCGGGCCGCATATTAAAATTTTTAGCCAAAGAGGAGAGCTAGAGTTTCAATTTATGGCTTTTAATGAAAAATTTATTGGCGGAGTTAGTTTGGCTATGGCCGATTTTACAGCTGATAGTAAAGACGAGATGGTGGTAGGAACAGGTAAGGGCGCCAGTAACTTAGTACGAATTTTTGATGGCCAAGGTATTATACGATATCAATTTGTACCTTATGAATTAAATTACACAAGTGGTATTAATGTGGCAGCTGGCGATATAGATAACGATGGTCAGCCAGAGGTTATAGTATCGCCTCAAGGTAGCACACGTTTGCCAGTGAGGGTGTTTGATAAGTTTGGTCACAAGAAGGCTGAGTTTTATCCCTACCCCGGAGTTTTTCGCGGTGGTGTTAATTTGGCAGTAGGCGATGCTGACGGTGATGATAAATTAGATATTTTAACAGCCCCCGGCGCGGGTGGCGGACCGCAAGTTAGGGTGTTTAATTATAAGGGCAAACTCTTAAAAGAATTTTTGGCTTATGCTAAAAATTTCCGTGGCGGCGTAAATTTGGCAGTAGGCGATATAGATGGTGACAATGCCAACGAAATTATAACTACACCGGGCGCGGGTGGCGGACCGCATCTTAGAGTTTTTACTACCGCAAGCGAGGTTAAGTCGCAATTTTTTATAGAACCAATGGATTTTAAAGGTGGTTTATCACTGGCCGTTTTCCGTTAAAGTATGGAGTTTAATTATTTAATAGTTCGTTCTTATATTCTACGCTGGTTCAAACAATTTGCTCGTTTTGTGTTAGTTGGGCTTAGTGGTGCCGCGGTTGATTTTGGCATATATTTATTGTTAACTCGCGGATTTTTTTATTGGCAACAGCATTTTATTTTAGCTAGCACTATTTCTTCACTAGCTGCTGCTACTAATAATTTTTTGTGGAATAGGCGCTGGACTTTTAATGATAAAAATCCGCAGATTATTAAACAATATGTTATTTATTTGGCCATAACACTGATTTATTTGGCGTTTTTGCAGTTTGGGTTATGGTTTGGCGTTACCTATTTGCACCTTTACGACATTTTGGCCAAAGTATTGGCTTTAGGAGTGGGGGTAGTGATTTATTTCACTATACTGCGTCATAAAGTTTTTATATCCACTGGCCAGACGGTGGCAGTTGAAAAACTTTAGTTTTTTTGATAAAATAACATTATAAACAATAGCGGCACTTTGGTGCATTTTATTATCCATAGTTATATTAATTTATGCCTTATAAACAAATTTTAGATCGGCCCAATGTACTGGTGGCAGGTGGAGCTGGTTTTATTGGTTCGCATTTGTGTGATGAGTTAGTTAAAACCAAAAATGTAATTTGTGTGGATAATTTTATTACCGGTAATGAGGAGAATATTGATTTATTATTGCAAAGCTCCCATTTTAAATTTATCAAGCATGATTTGCAGGAACCCCTTGATTTAGACGCCCAGCCAGAGCTTGAAATTTTTCAAGTTCGTTTTCAGGGCGTTCAAGAGATTTATAATTTGGCCTGCCCCACCAGTCCGCGCGAATATAATCGTTTACCCATTGAAACATTACTTGCCAATTCTCAAGCCACTAAAAATTTGCTGGACTTGGCAGTAAAATATAAAGCTAAATTTTTGCACGCTTCCAGTTCGGCGATTTATGGAGAACCGCCAGATCACGTTTCTTTTAAAGAGGACTACTGGGGGTTTATTGATCCGGTTGGTCCGCGTAGTTGTTATAACGAGGGCAAGCGTTTTGCTGAGAGTTTAGTAACTAATTATGGTGCCAGTTTGGGGGTTAATTTTCGCTTGGCGCGTATTTTTAATACTTATGGGCCTCGTATGAAGCTGGATGATGGCCGTATGATTCCTGATTTTATAGTACACGCTTTAACTAAAGAACCATTAGTTATTTACGGTGATCCGCAATCGCATTCTACCTTTTGTTACATAACCGATATGGTGGATGGGTTAATAAAATTAATGGAGCATGACCCAAATGGTACATTTAATTTGGGATCTCCTGAGCTTCATACTTTGGGCGAGATAGCAGAAATGGTGCTAAAGATTACTGGTATTACAGTTGGTACTAAGATAGTGGAGCCGTTGCCCTATTTAGCCCGCCAAGGTTTGCCCGATATCACTAAAATTAAAGAAACTTTAGGCTGGTTTCCGCTCATTAGTTTAGAACAAGGCTTAAAATTAACCATTGAATATTTTAAAGCCCACCATGGTTCACTTAGTCTAAAACAAGAAGAGGAGTAATTTTATGAATTCACCAACTTATTTTACAGCCGAATCTGTTACTGAAGGGCATCCTGATAAAATTTGTGACCAAATTTCCGATTCTATTTTAGATGAGCTTTTAAGGCAGGATCCATACACTAGGGCTGGCATTGAGGCTTTTGCTGCCGCTGGTGTTGTTATTGTGGGCGGCGAAGTTACAACTCGTGGTTATGTGGATGTTCAAAAAATAGTAAGAGGAGTTTTAAAAAATATTGGTTACAACAATCCTGATTATGGAATAGATCATGAAGACGTTGGCGTGTTGGTTTCGTTGCACGAACAAAGTTTGGATATTAAGCAGGGGGTAGTGCGCGGTGCCAAAAAAATAGGAGCTGGCGATCAGGGATTAATGTTTGGTTATGCTTGCCGCGAAACTCCTGAATTTATGCCCTTACCAATTATGCTGGCTCATAAATTAGCCAGGCGTTTAGCTGAGGTAAGAAAAAAGGGATTAGTACCTTATTTACGACCCGATGGTAAATCACAAGTTGTATTAGAATATCGTAATGGCAAACCAGTTAGATTGGAGCATGTGGTGTTGGCGGCGCAACATAATCCTAATGTGACGCGTGCTAAAATCCAAACTGATTTGCTGGCCAAGGTGATAAAGCCAGTGGTTGGCAAGTGGCTAGATAAGCGCACTAAAATTTCTGTTAATGCCACGGGGCGTTTTGTTAGCGGTGGGCCAGAGGCGGATACGGGGCTTACTGGTCGCAAAGTCATAGTTGATACTTATGGCGGCTATGCCCACCATGGTGGCGGTTGTTTTTCTGGCAAAGATCCTTCCAAAGTTGATCGCTCAGCTACTTATATGGCGCGTTATATTGCCAAAAATTTAGTGGCTGCTGGTTTAGCGGACAAGTGTGAGTTGAAGCTAGGGTATGTGATTGGTCAGGCCGAGCCGATTTGTGTGGCGGTGGATACTTTTGGCACAGGAGTATTAGCCGAAGAAAAATTAGTACATATTATAAAAAAACATTTTCCCTTACAGCCTTATCAAATGATTGAACATTTAAAATTGCGTCGTCCAATTTATTGTGCCACGGCCGCTTATGGTCACTTTGGCCGCAAGGAGCCGGAGTTTACTTGGGAAAAATTAGATAAGGTAAAAGAGTTGAAAAAATACTTAAAGTAAAATTTTATGAAAGTTCTTGTCACTGGCGGAGCAGGTTTTATAGGTTCACACTTGGTAGAAGCTTTATTAAGAGCACACTATCAAGTTTTTGTAATTGACGATTTGTCTTCGGGTAAGCGTTCGCAGGTGCCCGCACCAGCGCTTTTTTATAAACTTGACATTAGGTCGCCTAAATTACAACAATTATTAGTTAGATTAAAACCTGATTATATTTGTCATTTGGCAGCTCAAAAAAGCGTGGCTCGTTCGCACCAAGATGTTGCTTTTGACGCCAGTGTTAATATTGTCGGCAGTATTAATATTTTAGAAGCTATAAAAAATTTAGAATTAAAAAAGTTTTTATTTGTTTCTACTGGCGCAGTTTACGGCGATCCCAGAGAAATACCAACACCCGAAACTTCTGAATTTCAATTAACTTCACCTTACGCTTTATCTAAACACACCCTAGAGAATTATTTGAACTATTTTTCTCGTGAATATGGCGTAGCTAACGTAGTGGTGCGTCCAGCTAATGTTTATGGGCCACGTCAGGTACATGATGCCGAGGGTGGGGTGGTAGCGCAATTTTCACGTAATCTTTTAACCAGCGGCACCGTCACCATTGAGGGTAAAGGCGATCAAACCAGAGATTTTATTTATGTAGGAGATGTAGCGGCAGGTATAATTGCCGCTATGGTAAAAGGTAGTGGTGTTTATAATTTAAGCACTGCCCGAGACGTTTCCATACGTGAATTGTTAGTAGAAATGGGTAAGGTGGCAAATATTATTCCCCAAGTCAATTATGCCCCGCCCCGACCAGCTGATATTAAACGTAGTGCCTTGTCACCACGTCGCGCTGAGCGCGAATTGGATTGGAAACCGCAAGTGCCGCTGGTGGATGGTTTAGGTCTTACCATACGCTGGTTTAAGGATAATCTTAAAGTATGAAAGTTTTTATTATTATTCCAGCTTACGAAACAGCTAGTACGGTTGGGGAGATAGTTAAAAAAACATCTTCCTATGGCCAGGCGGTAGTAGTGGATGATGGCTCGACTGATAATACAGCTGAGGTTGCAAAGCAGGCTGGTGCCATTGTGCTTAGACACTTTGTCAATCGTGGTTATGGCGCAGCGCTTATCACGGGAATGAATTATGCTTTGCAAAACGGCGCAGAGGCAGTCGTAAATTTTGATTCCGATGCTCAATTTGAATCAAATGAAATTCCGAAGCTTTTAACTGTGCTTAAACCAGGGCGAGCTAGTGTAGCCTTGGGCTCGCGTTTTTTGGGAAAGACATTGGGTATGCCGACTTTGCGCCGTTTAACACTAAAACTTGCTATAATTTTTACCTGGTTTATTTCGGGAATAAAATTAAGCGATACACACAATGGTTTTCGCGCTTTTACTGCTGCCGCTTTACAGCAAATGAATCTTAAGCAGGATCGAATGGCTTTTAGTTCAGAGGTGATAGACGAAATAGCTCGATTGAAGATTCCATATGTGGAAGTGCCGGTAACCGTGCACTACACCGCTTATAGTCGCAAATCTTCTCAACAAGGCAGTTGGCCAGTATTAAAAATTGTACGTGATATTTTTTGGAGCAAATTAACGCGTTAATTTTATGTCTATTATTCAAATTATTATCTTAGTAGTTGTGCTGGTGGTATGGTGGAGAATTTATGCACGTTGGCGCGCTGGTGAAATTACGCCGGTAGAATTTATTGAATGGTTTGCTTTGTGGTTAGTAGTAGCAGTGGTTGTAATGGTGCCGGACGTAGCTTCTTATTTAGCCATTTTAGTTGGAGTAGGGCGCGGCAGTGATTTGATTGTTTATTTAGCTTTGCTTTTGATTTTTTATCTTATCTTTCGTTTATTTTTGCGTTTTGAAAAAATTGATCATGAAATTACTGCCGTAGTACGTCATTTGGCCATTAAACAAGTTGATAAAAATAAAAAAGAAAACGAGCCTAATCAGTCAGTGAATTAGTATGAGTTTTTTTTCTAGATTTTCTTTATTTATTAAGCCTTATGTATCATTATTACTTAGGCTAGGCTTGGGTTTTATTTTTTTATGGTCTGGCTTAAGCAAATTAGGCTTGAGTAGTAATCCATTTGGAATTTGTACCAATAGCGTCGAGGCAATTGATTTTTTGAGTAGCCTTATTTGGTTGCCGTTTGATCCAGCAATATTTGTTTTTTGGCAATCAATAGCCGAGTTGGCTTTGGGAACCATTTTGTTAGTTGGTTTAGGGGTGGAAATAGCAGCCGCTTTATCGGTTTTATTGTTTTTGATATTTTTCTTTATATTTGACTTTTCTTTAATCTGGAAAAATGTCGGTTTGTTAGTGTTGGCTTTGGCTGTTTGGGGCGAAGGCGCAGGCCGTTGGTCTGTGGCTTATTGGTTTAAAAACCGTAAATTTAAGCAAACACAAGAATTAAATAGTAAACTTTAGACATGCGCCTGGCCATTGTTATAGTTACTTATAATGGGATGAAATGGATTGAGCGTACACTTGATTCTTGTTTTAAGTGCGCTGTTGGTGTACCAGTTTATGTGGTGGATAATAATTCCACCGACGGTTCAGTTGATTTTATTACTCAAAAATATCCGTCAATTAAGCTTTTTAAACAAGTTAAAAATTTAGGATTTGCTGGCGGAAATAATGTTGGCCTTAAGGCTGCTTTGGCTAGTGGCGCTGAGGCTGTATTTTTATTAAATCAAGACGCTGAATTACACCTTGGTACTTTGGATGAATTAGCCCGTTATTTAAATTTGTATCCTAAAGTAGGAGCTGTGCAACCAGCTATAATTTTGCCCGATGGCAAAGTTAATTCTTTGGGAAACTCATTTCATTATTTAGGTTTAGCTGAAGCTTGGGGGCTTGGTTTGGCTTTACCCGAAGCCATAGCGCGTTTACCTTGGCTTAAAGAAAGCGAACCGCCTTATATTTCTGGGGCGGCTGTGTTATTGCGAAGCAGTACTTTAAATCAAGTAGGTCTTTTTAATGATGAACTATTTATGTATCACGAGGATTTGGAGCTTTCTTTTAGGATGAGGTTTTACGGCTGGCGTTTGGCAGTGGAGCCAGCTGGCTATGTCACTCATTATTACGAGCCATCACGCAGCTTAAAGCAGTTTTATTATATGGAGCGTAATCGTTTTATAGTCTGGTTACTATATTTCAAGTGGCCAACACTGGCCTTACTTTTTGTGCCATGGTTAGCGAGTGAATTAATGCTTTTATTAACATCTATGGTAGGAGGATGGTTTGGTGTTAAGTTTAAGTCTTATGTTTATTTTTTGCATTTTAATACTTGGCATTATTTATTTAAACGCCGCCGTGAGTTGCAAATAGTTCGTCAGTTAACGGATCGCGAACTTCTTTCTTTTGCTGGCAGTAAAATTGAGTTTCACAGCGAGGGTGGTAGTGTAACTAAATATATATTTAATCCTCTAAGCACTTTAGTTTGGAGAATAATTTATCCTTTAATTCGCTGGTAATATGCGTGTGGCTCAATTAACTTGTGTTTATCCGCCTTATGGCGGTGGTATTGGTGAAGTAGCTTATCGCTACGCTACGGCGCTTGCTTTGGAGCATCAAGTAACCGTTTTTACGCCTCGCTATGGGGGGCGACGAAATTTTAAAAATACAGCAGGTGTTAAGGTTGAAGCCTTAAAACCATTATTGGCTTACGGCAATGCTGCTTTTTTGCCTCAACTTTGGTGGCGCTTAAAAAAGTTTGACGTAGTGCATTTGCATTATCCGTTTTTTGGCGCACATGAATTTTTACCGCAATTAAATAAAAATCAAAAATTAATTGTTACTTATCATATGGTACCGCGCGCTGGCGGTTTGCGGGGATTTATTTTTAGACTTGAAGGTCGGCTAATGGAACAGCGCTTGGCTAAACGAGCCGATTCTCTTTTAGCCTTAACCCAAGATTATATTACCACCATTGCTTTACCTCGTTTGGGTCATTCTGAAAAGTGGCAGGTTTTACCAGCGGGGGTGGATAATAATTATTTGCCAGGCGAGGTTTCAGCCCGCTTAAAACATCAATTGGGCATAAAAGAACATATGCCAGTGGTGTTGTTTGTTGGTTCGCTGGATTCGGCGCATGAATTTAAAGGTGTAGATGTATTATTGCGTGCTATGGAACAGCTTAAACATCGTACCTGGCGTTTATTAATTGTGGGTAAGGGTAATTTACGTTCTCGTTATGAAAAATTTGCCCGAGATTTAGGAATTCAACGGCAAGTAGAATTTTGCGGTTATGTGCCAGATGCAGAACTGCCAAATTATTTTAGGTTAGCTTCTGTTTTTGTGTTGCCTTCCATTAACGAGGCTGAGGCTTTTGGTTTGGTATTACTGCAAGCTATGGCCTGTGGAGTGCCAGTGGTGGCCTCCGGTTTGCCAGGGGTGCGTGAATTAGTTGGTGTACCTAAAGCCGGCCTTTTGGTTACGCCAGGCGATGCTCTAGCCTTATCTGTTAGCATTGATCATATTTTGGATTCCAAATTAGAGGCCCAAGAAATGGGTGAGCGGGGTAGAGAAATTGTAGAGCAAAAATATCGTTGGGATAGAATAGGCGAAAGTTTGCGTGAACTTTATAAACAATTACCATGAAAATCTGCGTTATTACAAATTTATATCCGCCATTTGTACGCGGGGGAGCTGAATATTTAGTGCATCAACTTGTTTTAGAATTGTTTAAACAAGGTCACCGAGTTAGTGTAATAACTTCGGCACCTTGGCAGAGTTTAAAAAGTTTTAAACCGCAACTGCAAGAGGAATTAGGCGTACGCGTGTATCGTTTTTATCCATTAAATTTATATTACTATTTAAACGCTTCGCGTGTAATTTACCCCGTGCGTTGGTTGTGGCATATTATAAATTTATTTAATTGTTCTGACGCTCGTAGAGTAAAAAGTATTTTAAAAAAAGTTAAACCAGATTTGGTAATTAGTTCAAATTTAATGGGAATTTCGTTTTTACCTCCACGTGTAATTGCCCATTTAAACATTAAGCATCTTCATATTTTACATGACGTACAGCTATTACACCCTTCTGGTTTGTTTATTTGGGGGAAGAAAAAACTATCTTTAGCCATGCGTTGTTATCAACTATGCACTCGTTGGTTGTTTAAGAAAGTTAGCGTAGTAGTATCGCCCTCAGAGTGGCTTTTGAATGAACATATAACAAGAGGATTTTTTAAAAAATGCCAAAAATATGTTTTGCCAAATCCAATACCACAAGCTTTAAATAAATCTCGTATTAAAAATGCCGAACCGCCCTTTGAACTTTTATATGATGGTCAGCTGGCGGAACATAAAGGAGCGCGGTGGTTGATAGAAGCACTAAAGGAATATCAGAGAAGTGATTTCGTTCTTCATTTAGTGGTACGTGGTGATAAATTAAATTTTACTAAAATACAAGAATTTATAGAGGGAGACAAAAGGTTTGCAATTCATTGGTCATGCACGCAAAGGGAAATTGATGAGTATTATGATCAAAGTCATTTGGTAATTGTACCTTCGCTTTGTTATGAAAATTCCCCAGTGTCTATTTCTAAGTCGCTTATGGTAGGCACCTCGGTGTTAGCTTCTGATATTGGAGGAATTCCTGAGCTTATTAAAGTAGGCGAGACAGGTTGGTTGTTTAAACCGGGCGATAAAGATGATTTCATAAAAAAACTTAATTGGTGTCTAGATAACCCAAATAAGCTTTTAGAAACTGGTTTGCAAGCTAGCAAAGAATTTACCAGTCGTACACTTGTCAATTATACTAAAAAAATAATAGAGGTAAGTGAAGTAATAGATAATTAAAAATCATATCGGAATACTTGAATTTTATCATTACTTATTATCCATTTTTGATCAGCTTCTTGGGAAGCTATAGGTGCAAGTTTCAAAAAATCAGCCCAGTAGCGATTTAGTACCAAATAAACCTGCGGCACGTTTGCTATTTGTGCTGCTTGGGCAATTATATCCCTTTTGGGCATACCACCTTCGGTAGCGTCCAGGTATATTTGGTATAGAGGATTAGTGCCTGTAGGAATTGGGTAATAAAAGTTGCCAGCAAAATAATTAGTAAAGCCAAATTCACGCACAGCGGCGGCTGAGACAGCTTGGTTGGCGAGTACAATATAAGGCAAATCACCGGCTGTTTCAGCGATTAATTTTACCGCTTCAACATCTGCTGGTGTGGTATTGTAGGCCGTGTCTTTTTGCCAAGTATCCATGCGGGGATAAGTTAAGTAAAAACTTGCAGTTAAAATTAAACTTCCCGCCAATAGCCAAGGCAACGCTGATGAAAATTTTAGCTTGAGCCACAGGCCTATTTTTAATCCACCTAGTAATACCAGCGGAGTTAAACACAAGAGAGCTAAATCCCATAATCTGATACTGTAAAAATCTTGTTCATTTAATGGCAGACTAGCAAAAGTAAAGCATAATTTTAAAACAATAAATCCGGTTGCAACCAAAGAAGCAGCCAAAGCAAAAAATTGCCAAAGAGGCGCCATTTTTTTAGCGTACCAAAATCCCAAGCCCGCTAAAATTATAAAAATTAATGTAAGCGGTCTTCCCCATAAATATAAAGTGTCAATAGGTGATAAGTATGCCGGCCAAAATGGCAAATGAGACATTATGGTTTGGCCCAAATCAGCCAAGCTTCCCATAAAATTTGAATTTAATTTAATACTAGTGGGAGATAACTTGATTAACGAAAGCCCCGCAAATGCTAGTGGTACCACCAAGGCGGTTCCAACCGCTGTTAACCAAATTGCTTTTTTACGCCAACTAACTTCAGGGCGCTGTTCAAATATAAACCAATAAAGAGTTGTTATCCCCAAAAGTGGCAAACCAGTTAATGGGTGAGTAACCAAAGCAGTAAAAACTAACAACATTAAAAAATAAGAAGATATTTTTTGTCCAGCAATTTTTGCCGCTAGTAACAATATTGTTATTAAAGCCCATAAATTAGCCAAGCCTTGTGGTGTGGTGTAAGTAAAACTGGATAATGTAAATGCAAGCGGTATAAGTGGTAACAATATTAACCACGGCCGTTCTAATTTTAATGACCGTAAAGCAGTTGCTGCGGCTAGTGGTGTAAACAGGCTAGCTAATATTGGCAAGAGCCAAACATCTATGGTGTTAATAGAAAGTCGTAAAATATTAGACAGCGCCACTACCAAGGTATATTGACCAAGATAATAAAAAGGTTTAGGGGTTATGGTTCCGTTTAGAGCTAGCAATTTTTCAGAGGCTTGGTGAATAAAAGGGTCAAAGCCAAAACCCAAAACATATATCAAAGGAAGTAAGCCCAGACTTAAAAAATAAAACGGTATCAACCAAGTTGGGTTATTAAGATAATATGATAAAGCGAGGCAGAGTACAGCGCACAAACCATACAATATAAAAATTATTGGTGGTATTGTTTGCCAGGGTGTGCGGATAGCTTCACTAGTTTGATTTTGTGCTAAAAATGTAATAGTGAGGGCAATTAAACCAAAGTACATAGTTAACAAACTTGGTATTAACCAAGTTCTTTTGGGTTGGGTTTTATTTATTTTTTCAGTTGGTATAGGGCTAGATCTTCCGAGCCAGGGGAGAATTGCAAAAATAACAATAGTTATGGCAGTGGTAAATGAATGTATGTAAAAAATTAAACTGCCCAAAGTTGCTATTATTAATAAAATAGTAGCCACACCCCAAATAATTCTTTCCCATACATTTTCGCTAAAGCGTGCCAGTCGGCCGCCCAATAAATAGCCTGTTAATATTAAATAAAACAAGCCCACAAACAGCCCTAAAATATCCAATTTCCACCCCCATAAATTAAGGGCGGTAAGGAGCACCAAAAGGCTTGCTAAGGCTGGTAATAACATATATTACTATTGTACCACTGATTGTCTGGTATAATTATAATATGTTAATTTTAGAGTATTTTAAGAGCAAGGGGGAGGCCATAGCACTTGGTTTATTAATATTAGTGGCTGTTTTTGTTTACGCTAGCTTTAATTGGGGTTTGCCGCAGCGTTATAACTCTCCAGATGAGGCGGCTAATGCTTATTTTGCGAGGCGTTTAGCAAATAGTCAAAGCATAAAAATTGTTAGTCCTTTAAATAAATTGACCGGCGTTTCCTTAGTACATCCGCGTAGTACTAGTGTGATAGATGGCTATTTAGTGCCAGCGAGTTTTTTGGGATTACCAATTTTAGCAGGTACTGTAGGTTGGCTGGTAGGCGGTTGGGCCTTGCCGTACATAACTCCTTTGGGGGCTATTTTAGGGCTCATTTGTTTTTACTTAGTCGGGCGGGAGTTTTGGGGCCGACGGGCGGCTTGGTTAAGTACTTTACTTTTAGCTTTTTTGCCGGCCTATTGGTATTATCATAGCCGTAGTTTTTTTCACAACGCTTTATTTTTTGATGTTTTAATGTTGGCTATTTGGTCAACAATTAAAGCTGTGCGTACGAAAAAATGTGGTTATTATTTATTAACTGGTTTGGCTTACGGCGTGGTGGTAGCTTTGCGTGGCTCAGAAGTTTTTTGGATTACAACAGCCGGGTTAGTTTGGTTGACAATTGCTGGATACAAACTGAAATGGCGCTATTTGTCGATTTTTATGTTAGGTGTTTTATTGGGCTTTGCCCCAGTATTAATGACTAATTATATAATTTATGGTCAACCGCTTTCTATAGGCTATCGACCAGAATTACAGTTTATTTTGCAGGACGTGGGAGGCTCACTTTCGATTTGGCGAGATTTAATATTGCCATTTGGTATTCATCCTTCAATTATATTTAATACTGTTGGTAATTATCTATTTAGTTTAATGTGGTGGTGGGCAATGCTCGCCGTTATTGGTTTTGGTTATATGTTTTATAAATGGCGTTCTTGGGGAAGGGAACACAGGGGTTTAATTTTGTCAGGCCTAGTTGCCACGTTATGGTTGGTGATACTTTATGGCAGTTGGCAATTTCACGATAATCCTAACCCAATGGCGGTTACCCTAGGTACAGCCTATACGCGCTATTGGTTGCCCGTATACGCGTTTGCCTTATGGCTCGCTTCTTATACTTTGGTAAATTTTTGGCATAAAAATTGGGGCAAGGCGATTAGTTTTATTTTAATTGGTGTTTATTTGATATTATCTGTGCGTTTAGTGGTATTTGATCCGGAGGAAGGTTTACTGCAGATTAGACGTAATATAAAGCGTTTTGAAGCTGTAAATAAGACAGTACAACAGCTAACAGAGTCTAATAGTGTAATTTTAACAACTATTACTGATAAGTTTTTTTGGCCGGAACGCGAAGTAATGGTATCCTCTCCCCAGCAGGTTGAGTTAGTAACTATTAAAAATTTATTAGAGAATAGTATTCCAGTATATAATTTTCACCCCACCTGGCTACCCAAAGATTTAAATTATTTAAATACCAATAAATTAAAACAATTAGGTTTAGTTTTGCAACCAGTGGTTTATGGTTTTCAAGACCATAGTTTATATCGTTTTACTTTAGCTAAGCCATGAATTTATTATTTTTAAAACCAAAGTTAAATTGGCTGCGTTGGTTGGTACCGGCTGCATTTATAATTTTTATTTTAGGACAGGCATTTTTTAGTACGCAAAAATTAGTAGCTATTACCGATTTTATAGATCGTACTTCATATTTTGATATTTTATCGCCAGCCAGTAGAACGGAGAAGGTAATCGGTGGTATAGTTTTAAAACAAGAACCGGTTTATATTGATATAATTTTACCATTGCGCGTTTCGCGTTTGACTCTTGAATTTATTACTACGGCTGATTCAGCACCTTTAAAATTTGCTTTAAAACAAGCTAATGGCCGAGATTTTTATTTTCTTAATACTAAAGAGGAAAAAATTAATAATGAAATCCATTATTTATTTAACGCAAATAATTTTAGATATTTTGAGCCCAACGAAACTTTACGCTTTATAGTTTCCGCGCCTAATTTTAATCCTGGTACAGTGGTAGTTAAAGAGGCTAGGCTTACAATAGAGAGAAACTCCTTTTCTTGGAGTTGGCTTAGTGATTTGTTTAAATTATATCCAGAGAGGATTTTATGAAAAATTGGTTGCTTAATAATTATATAATAATGGGCCGTAATTTTTTAAGCGAACTCGCCGTGGGGTTAGGGTTGGCTTGGTGGTTTTTAAGCTTATTAGAATTAATTAAACGCGGGATAGTGAGTTTGTATATTAACCTTAATTTGCTATTATTATTGACTGCGCTGGCATGGCTTTTGGGAACATCTATAAAGATCACTCCCAAGCGACCATACTTGAGCTCCATATTTTCAGCTGTACTAGTCTGGTTAGTTAGTGTTAAGCTTATATTAGGAACTCCATTTGCTTGGTATTTATCGATTTTAGTTGGTTTAGTTGCCGGAGTATTGTGGTGGATAGTTATTACATTATTAAAGTTGGATAATTAATTTTTTTGATTTTAATTTATTATGTTAATTAAATTAATTGATGACAAATTGATAAATGAAGTTATACAATCAGCGCAAAATTCAGCGCGTCGTCGAAGCTTATATAGTCTTCATGAACGTAATGAGGAAAAAGTACATCGTTTAATTAGAGTACTTGAGCCAGAATCTTATGTTCAGCCGCATAAACACGAAAATCCATATAGAATGGAATCATTTATTATTTTGCGTGGTAAATTAACAGTAGTGATATTTGCCGATGATGGGCGTGTTTCCGAACATGTTGTTTTGGAAGCAGGTAAAAGTCCTTGGGGGGTGGAGGTGCCAGGCACAATTTGGCACACTACTATTGCTCTTGAACCAGATACAACTTTGTTTGAGGTTTTGCAAGGTCCGTGGGATCCCAAGACACATAAAAAATTACCCCAGTGGGCTCCAACAGAAGCAGACCATGTTGGGGGGCAAGCTTTTATTGCTCGCATTAGAGAAGAATTAATGTTATATTAGTTTGTTGTTTATGGATAATTGTATTTTTTGTAAATTAGCAATAAATAAAATTCCTTCTGCTAAAGTATATGAGGATGAAGAATTTATAGCTTTTTTAGATATCAAGCCAGTGAGCTTAGGGCATACTTTGGTTATTCCTAAACAGCATTACGAAAATTTAGAATCTGTTCCGCCCGAAGTTGCTGGCAAATTTTTTCAAATAGTACAAAAAGTTGCTAAAGCTGTTTTTCAGGCTACGGGTGTGAACGGTTTTAATTTGGGTTTTAATAATGGCGCAGTGGCAGGACAGGCTGTTTTTCATATTCATATGCACATTATGCCGCGGCGAACTGGTGACGGATTAAAACCTTGGCCCCAGCGCGAGTTAGTAGCCGGAGAAACAGAATCTATAGCTTTAAAAATTAAACAAGCCTTAACTTTATGACGTCTCGTGGTAAACAAAAAATTCTTTGGGCGGGCAAACAAATGCCGGTAATAGCCGCTTTAACAGAACGCTTTAAAAAAAGTCAGGTGTTCGCAGGTGTGCGTATTTCTGCTTGTCTGCACGTAACAGCTGAAACCGCTAATTTAATGTTGGCCTTAAAAGCCGGAGGGGCGCAGGTGGCTTTAGCTGCTTCTAATCCTCTGTCTACACAAGATGATGTAGCGCAAAGCTTGCGGCGCGATTTTAAAATAAATGTTTTTGCTAAGCGGGGAGTGGATAATAAGGAATATTATAAACAGTTAAAAGCGGCTGTAGTGCATGGTCCGCAATTAACAGTGGACGATGGCGCTGATTTGGTTACTTACTTACATACTACGGCCAAAAAATTATTAAAAGGTGTATGGGGCGGCACAGAAGAAACTACCACCGGCGTTATTAGGCTTCGTTCTATGGCTAAGGCTGGCAAACTACACTATCCGCTTATTGCAGTAAACGACGCTCTTACCAAGCATTTGTTTGATAATCGTTATGGTACAGGCCAATCCACTATTGATGGCATTCTGCGCGCCACCAACGTGCTTTTGGCGGGTAAAATAGTAGTGGTGGCTGGTTATGGCTGGTGTGGTCGCGGAGTGGCCATGAGAGCGCGTGGTTTAGGCTCTCGCATAGTAATAACCGAGATTGATCCTATAAAAGCGCTGGAGGCTTTAATGGATGGATTTGAGGTTATGACCATGGCGCAGGCCGCGCGGCTAGGGGACATATTTATTACTACCACAGGCGATATTGACGTAATTACTAAACAGCATTTTACCTTAATGAAAGATGGCGCCATAGTATGCAATTCAGGTCATTTTGATGTGGAAATTAATTTAGCAGATTTAAAACGTTTAAGTGTTCAGGTTGCAGAGATACGAAATAATTTACAGGAATATATGTTTAAAAATGGCAAGCGCATATATCTTTTAGCCGAAGGACGTTTGGTTAATTTGGCGGCTGCTGAAGGACATCCAGCCATGGTAATGGATATGAGTTTTGCCAACCAAGCTTTGGCGCTTGAATATTTAATAAAAAACCATAAAAATCTTAAACCAAACGTTTATACTGTGCCGCAGGAGATTGATAATGAAATTGCCGAACTCAAACTTAAATTAACAGGCGTAGTTTATGATAAACTTACACCCAAACAAAAAAAATATCTTGCTAGTTGGCAGGTAGGAACTTAATTTATTTTGATTTTTATAAACTATGAAATTATTTATTACCGGTGGCGCTGGGTTTATTGGCTCCAATTTTATAAAGCATATTTTGCAAAAGTATCCAGAGTATCAGGTTACTAATTTTGACAAACTTACTTACGCCGGTAATTTGGATAATTTAGCTGATTTGGAAAATAATACGCGTTACAAATTTATCAAAGGAGATGTGGCAGATGAAAAACAAGTGAATGAGGTGTTAAGCCAGGGTTTTGATGCAGTGGTTAATTTTGCAGCGGAAACGCACGTGGACAGAAGTATTCACGCTGGCGCCAGAGATTTTGTGCTTACCAATACTTTGGGCGTGCAGACTATTTTAGACGCAGTGCGTAAGTATGAAATTAAAAAAATGGTGCAAATTTCAACCGATGAGGTTTATGGATCTCTGGAGCTGGAAGCTAAAGACCAGTTTACCGAAAGTACGCCGTTTCAACCCAATGTACCTTATGCCGCCGCTAAAGCCGGCGGTGATTTAATGTGCCGCGCGGCTTTTAATACTTATAAAGTGCCGGTGGTAGTGAGTCATTGTTCAAATAATTATGGGCCATATCAATTTCCCGAGAAGTTAATTCCATTTTTTATTTTTAAAGCCAGTAAAGACGAATCAGTACCACTTTATGGTGATGGCAAAAATGTGCGTGATTGGCTTTACGTGTTAGATCACTGCGAGGCGATTGATTTAATGCTACATAAAGGCGTGGCTGGCGAAGTTTATAATATCGGCGGAAATAATGAAAAATCTAATTTGGAAATTGCTAAAATCATTTTACAAGAGTTGGGCAAACCGGAAAGTTTGATTACTTTTGTGGCCGACAGGCCAGGTCACGACAGGCGCTATGCTATCGATGCTTCTAAAATATCACGCGAGCTAGGCTGGAAGCCAAAGTATAATTTTGAATCAGCTATACATGAAACTATTGAGTGGTATATGAAGAATCAGGATTGGGTTAAAAGAATAGAGGAGCGTAAAGCACAATTTAATCCGCACCTTTCTTAAATTATGGGAGTATTTAAAAAATTTAAATTACCAACACATACAGATGACAGATTTTCTCTTACTCCCTTGGAAGTAAAAGAATATCTAGATTTTGAAATTAAGCGAGTTTACGCCATAACCCAAGCGGTTAAGTCAACTGGTTCACATTGTCATAAAATTGAGCAGGAGTGTTTTGTTTGTTTTGCTGGTAGTGTAATAGCGGAAATAGATGACGGTTTAGGTCTGCAGGATGTGAAAATGGAAGCAGGTGACGCTATTTATGTAGGTACTTATGTTTGGCATCATTTTAAAGATTTTGAATCAGGTACAGTGTTAGTCGCCTTATCCTCTACAAATTTTAATCCCAGTCGTGAGGATTATATTAATAATTATGAGGAGTTTAAAAATTGTGGAAATTAATTATTTATTTGTTACTTTCCTATTTGCCTAAGTAGGAAAGTAGTTAGTGGGGTTAGGTATAAGAGTGCATGAGGATTTATATGGAGAGAAATATTTATAATTTGAAAATTTTAATTCTAGGTGCAGGCGGCATGCTGGGCACTGATTTGGGTCATGAATTTGCTGGTAAATGCGAGTTATTTTTATGGGATAAAAATGAGCTTGATGTAACAAATAAAGAACAAGTCTTAGCTAAAATTTCCGACCTTAATCCCAATATTATAATTAACGCCACTGGGTATACTAATGTTGACGGTGCGGAAGACAACAAAGATTTAGCCCATAAACTTAATGCTGACGCGGTTGAATATTTAGTCAAAGCGGCACAGCAAGTGAACGCTAAATTAATTCATTTTTCTACTGAGTATGTATTTGATGGCACGGATAAAAGTGGTTATAAAGAAAATTATCCAGTAAATCCGATTAATGTTTACGGACAATCCAAGACGGCTGGCGAGAAATATATTATAGAGTATCGCTTGGGGTATTTAATTAGAACTTCTTGGCTTTATGGTCATGCGCCGCAAATCGGTAAACCGCGGGGCATGAATTTTGTTGATACGATGATAAAATTATCAACTGAAAAATCAGAAATTAAAGTAGTGAATGACCAATTTGGCAAATTAACTAATACGCGCGATTTAGCCAGCGCCGTGCACGAGTTAGCCAAAGGTGATTTTCAGCCTGGTATTTATCATTTGGTAAACGAGGGGGTAGCTATGTGGTATGAAGTTGCGCAAGAAGTTTTTAAAATAAAAAATATTCAAACGCCGCTTATTCCAATATCATCCATTGAATACCCAGTTAAAGCCAAGCGTCCAGCATATGCTGTTTTGCTTAACACAAAATTTCCTCAATTGCGCCTTTGGCAGGAGGCCTTGCGTGATTATTTAAGTTGAGTTAAGTTATTTACGTATATGAAAGGAATTATTTTAGCAGGCGGTGAGGGTACTAGACTTAGACCACTCACCACAGTTACTTCAAAACAGCTTTTGGCTGTGTATAACAAGCCAATGATAATGTATCCTCTAGAGACACTGCTTAAGGCCGGGATAAAGGATATTTTGATTATTGTAGCCCCAGATCATCCGGGTGATTTTTTGCATCTTTTGGGTTCCGGCCGTGAATTTGGCGCTAAATTTACTTATGAAATTCAGGATAAGCCCGAAGGCTTGGCCCAAGCTTTTATTATTGCTGCTGATTTTATTGACGATGATAATGTAACTATGATTTTGGGGGATAATATTTTTGAAGATGATTTTAGTGATGTTATAAAATCATTTAAATCGGGCGGGCATGTATTTGCCAAAGAGGTGCCAGACCCAGAACGTTTTGGGGTGGTAAAGTTCGACGAACAAATGAAAGCGACAAAAATAGAAGAAAAGCCCAAAGTCTATCTTTCAAATTATGCTGTAACTGGACTTTATATTTATGACAAGCGCGTAGTAGAAATTGCCAAAAATCTCAAACCTTCCGCCAGAGGTGAGCTTGAGATTACCGGTATTCACAATTGGTATTTAGAACACGGTGAGTTAAGCGTAGACGTGGTTAAGGGCGAGTGGATAGATGCCGGTACTTTTGATTCGTTGCTTAAGGCCAGTTTATTAGCGGCTCGTCGCTCTGGGACAAATTTGGCTTTAAATTAATTCTCCAAAATCCATCAGGTAATTTTACGTTGACGCTTTTGGACAGGGGATCAATAAAAATATCTTCCACGGCGCTGGGGTAGTCGGCCAGTAGCCAGTTTTGTTGTTCGCCGCGCGTGTCGAGCTCTAATCCCCACACTTTAGTGCCGCTGGTATATATTAAATATGGTTCATTGTTCAAAAAGCGGGCCTGAGTAAGCGGAGTACTAACTCGTAAAAGCAAATTTAATTTATTGTCGGGGATATTATATTGCCACATTTCAAAATTATTAGTTAACAAAATACTTTTTCCGTCACTAGCCCAATCAATTTTAGTTATTTCGGGTAACCGACGAATTGGCTCTAGCTCAGTAAGTGGCGAATGAAGTAAATAAAGTGTGTGGCGATCTTGGTCAAACAAGGGCAGCCAATCACCTTTGCTTTCCAAAAAAGCAAGGGAAGTTGATAGCACAAGAGAGTCTTCCATTGGCACTAGCTGAAGATTAGATAAATTTAAGATTTTTAAATTAATGCCACCACTTTCATTGGGGACTAATCCAAAAATAAGGCCGTCGTGATAGCGAAAATCATTTAATTTTTCTCGCCAAACAAGTTTAAGTGAATGCGTGCGGCGGTTAAATTGGTAGAGTTCATTTTGGGAATAAGCATATATTATATTTTCATCTTCATTAAAATGAATAATGGAGGGAGAGAAATTAGTAGGAAAATTAAGATTACCCCATTGCCTTTCACTTAGATTAAAAATTTGGAAATTATTTCCACCTAAAGATTTTTGGGTTATTAAAAATTCTTTACCAGAATTGGTCCATTCCAGTGATAAAATATCAGTCAGAGAGGGCCGGGCAATTATATTTGTTTCTCCATTAGCTAAATTAAGTAACCAAATTCCAGAAGATAATCCAGATTTTGAATAGTATAAAATTTTTGAGCGGTCAGGCGACGAGGTTACGTTAACTGCTGGATTGGTGGTTATTCGTTCGCCGACTTGTGGGGTTGGCCACAAATGTACTACCCCGGTAAAAGTGGCACGCGATGGTTTTACTGTTATAATTTTATGCCAGGTTTGCCAACCTGACATATTAATTACCACTTCGTAATCTCCAGGGTTAAGCGATTGAAATGAAGATGGTGTAGTATTTTTTTTAATTTCCCCATTAATTACTACTGTAGCTTGTTCAGGGATTGATTCGGCTACAATTGCTCCAGTGCGCTCCACTATTCCTTTTTGGGCATTATAGCGAAAGCCCTGTAGATAAAATAATAAAACAGCTGATACTATTATAAAAACAACAAAAAAGCTCGAATATAATATCCTTCTTATAAAAAGATCCATAATAACTTGTCTCCGGTGGCTAATTAAGCTAAAATAGCTACGTAATTAATACTCTTTATAGTTTACCATGTCTAACTTAGTGATAGAAGGCGGCCATCCTTTACACGGTGAAGTTAAGGTGCCTGGCTCTAAAAACGCTGTTACACCAATTTTAGCCGCTACTCTTTTAACCGAGGAGGAGTGCGTTTTACATAATGTACCCAATATTTCGGATGTTGATAAAATGCTTAAGCTTTTACAAGAGCTGGGCGCCGAAGTTAAACAGGAAGGAACCACGGTTATAGTTAAGGCTTCACATTTAGAATTAAAGCATTTAGAACCAAAATTGGTAAAAGGAATGCGCTCTTCAGTTTTAATGTTTGGGCCGTTGTTGGCTCGTTTAGGCGAGGTACGTTTACCAGAGCCGGGCGGTTGCATTATTGGCAATCGTCCTCTGGGCGCGCATCTTCAAGGTTTAGCTCAATTGGGAGTGAGTGTAGTAGCTGAAGATGATGTTTATCATCTTAAAACTAAAAAGTTAATAGGCACTAATGTGGTTTTGCCAGAATTTTCTGTAACTGCTACGGAGAATATTATTATGGCGGCTGTTTTAGCTCAGGGCACTACTATTATAGATCTAGCCGCCGCTGAGCCTCACGTGCAAGATCTTTGTAAATTTTTATTAAGCATGGGCGCAAAAATTTCCGGCTTTGGCACTCATCGCATAATTATAGAAGGTGTGGATAAATTACACGGTACTGTACATCAAATTGTACCGGATTATATAGAAGCTGGTACCTGGGCCGTGTTAGCCGCCGTGAGCAGGGGAGAGCTTAGTATAAGTCCGGTAATTCCTGACCATTTAGCATTAATACTTTTAAAACTTAAAGAAATAGGAGTGTTATATGAATTAAAAGATGATACTTTAATAGTGCGAGCTAGCCGCCAACTTAAACCTTTTAAATTGCAAGCCATGCCGTATCCGGGATTTCCCACAGATTTGCAGGCACCCTTTAGTGTACTCGCCACCCAAGCTAGTGGGACCTCACTTGTTCACGATCCGTTATATGAAGGAAGAATGAACCATATTACAGAACTTATTAAAATGGGTGCTAATGCTTTAATAGCTGATCCTCATCGGGTGGTAATCACCGGTCCCACGCCACTTTATGGTCGCGAAATTCGTTCTTTTGATTTACGCGCTGGCGCTACACTTGTGATTGCAGGTTTGATTGCCCAAGGTGAAACTATTATTAACGACGCAGAGGTAATAGATCGTGGCTATGAACGCATTGACGAAAGACTTAAGACAGTAGGGGCGCATTTGCGCAGAGAGTAATATTATTTTGACCATACCTCGTATGATATGGTAAAATCCTTTCGAGTAGTATTTTTTATATTGTAAATACATGACATTTATTCCACCAATTAGTTGGCCAACTAAACCCCGCCCTCAGCGGGTTGTGCCAGCCACTTTGGTGGTTATTTTTGTAATAGTCTCCCTCGTGATTGGTTTTGTAGCAGGCCAAGAATCTACTTCCAAGTATTTGCCTACCGGCGGAAATATTACTAACACTAACCAGCCCTTACCTTCGTATTTAGGCAAAGATGTTGATTTTTCTTTGTTTTGGAATTTGTGGGAGAGAATACACTCTGAATATTTAGAGCAACCCGTGGTAGATACCAAGCTTTTTTATGGTGCCCTTGAAGGTATGGTGGCGGGTTTGGGTGATCCTTATTCGGTATTTATGGATCCTGTTACAGCTAAAAAATTTGACAGTGAATTACAAGGTAATTTTGATGGTATTGGAGCGGAGATAGGTTTGAAGGATAATATTTTAACAATCATAGCGCCTTTGTCGGGTACTCCGTCAGCCAAAGCTGGACTCAAACCGGGAGATAAAATTTTGGCAATTGATAAGGTGGATACCACCGCTATGTCGGTAGATTACGCAGTGACTCTTATTCGCGGCGCGCGCGGCACCAAAGTTAATTTACTTATTTTAAGTCAGGGTGAAAATGAGTCGCGCAATGTGGAGATTACTCGATCACGGATTGAAATTCCCTTGGTAACTGGTGAGTTAAAAAATTTACCCAACAGTAAGGATAAGGTGGCTTATATTAAGTTGGTACATTTTGCGAGCGATACAGACAATACTTTTCGTTCTGTTTTAGCTCAACTGACAACCCAAGGACCCAAGGGTATTATTATTGATTTGCGTAATAATCCCGGTGGATATTTAGACCAAGCTATTGCAATTTCTAGTCACTGGGTCGCTAAAGGTGTGGTAGTAAAAGAACAGCTTATACCGCCAAATTTTAAGGAGCATATGAGCATAGGTGGTGGTGAGTTGGCAGGCACGCCGACAATTATTTTGGTTAATCAAGGTTCAGCTTCAGCTTCGGAAATTGTTGCTGGCGCTTTGCAAGATTTAAAATTAGCCACCATTGTGGGTGAACAGACTTTTGGCAAGGGTTCGGTGCAAAATTTAGAGGAATTGCCCGATGGTAGCGCGGTAAAACTTACAGTGGCTAAATGGTTTACGCCTCAAGGACGATCGATTGATAAAAACGGCATTAAGCCAGATATTGAGGTTAAGTTTTCTAAAGAAGATGTTGAAAAGGGGACTGATCCACAACTTGATAGAGCTTTGGAATTATTAAACAAATAAGTAAAATGAAAGTTATTTTTATTCAAGGTGTTTCTGGTGTTGCTAATCGCGATGAGGTTAAAGAAGTAAGCGATGGCTATGCTTTGAATTATTTGTTTCCGCGTGGATTAGCGCTAAAAGCTACACCTGTTAATTTGGTTGCCTTGTCTCAAAAAACACAAGCCCAACAAAAACAAGATACCAAGCAATTAGTTCAAGCCCAAGCTTACTTATCACGATTTAAAAATAAAGTTGTTACTATAAACACTAAAACGTCTTCTTCTGGTACACTTTATGCCGCTATTACAGCAGAGCAAATTGCCGATGCAATTCAAAATGAAATCAAAATTCCAATTACACCAGCTCAGCTTGTAATTAGTGAGCATTTAAAAACAGTGGGAGAGCACCAAGTAACTGTTAAATTACACCCCACTGTTAGTGCAACTCTTACTATACATATTAAAGCCGTTTAATCATTGTTATTGTTACTGGGTATGCCACCAATTAAAACAAAATATATTTTTGTAACAGGCGGCGTGTGCTCTGGCTTAGGCAAGGGTACGGCTATGGCTGCTATTGGTGCTATTTTAAAAACAGCTGGTTACACTGTAAGTGTGATGAAAATGGATCCATATTTAAATATCGATCCAGGCACTATGAGCCCGTATCAGCACGGGGAAGTTTTTGTGACAGATGATGGCTACGAGGCTGATTTGGATTTGGGACATTACGAAAGATTTATTGACGAACCGTTGTCGCGTCTTTCCAATATTACTACCGGACAAGTTTATCAAAAAGTTTTACAAGAAGAGCGTCAAGGCGTTTATTTGGGGCGTACTATCCAAGTTATTCCTCATATTACTGCTGAAATTAAAAATCGTATTAATGATGCAGCCGCTAGAACCAAACCTGATTTTTTGTTAATTGAAATTGGCGGCACAGTGGGTGATATTGAGGGTGAGCCATATCTTGAGGCGGCTCGACAGTTTCATCGTGAAGCAGGGCCCGATCAGGTTTTGTTCATCTTAACAACTTTGTTACCATATCTTGATACTTCGGGAGAGCTCAAAACAAAGCCTACACAAATGGCAGTAAGGGAGTTACATCGCATGGGTATTCAGCCGGATATTATTTTAGCGCGGGCCGATTCTAAAATTAGCAAAGATTTGTTAGAAAAAATTGCTTTGTTCTGTGACGTGCCGCTGGCTAACGCTATTCCTTGCCCTACTTTAAAGTCAATTTATGAAGTTCCTCTCGACCTAGAATCTTATCATATTTCTAAGTTGATTTTTGAGCATTTTGGTCTAAAAGGCAAAAAGCCGAATCTTAAAGAATGGAGCACTTTGGTAAGGCGTATGCGTAGCGCCAAGGCGCGTAAGGTTATGGTTGCGCTGGTTGGTAAATATACGGCCCATGGCGACGCTTATATTAGCGTACACGAAGCGCTAAAAGCCGCCGCCGCCTTTCAAGGCGTGCGTTTAAGCATTATTGATATAGATTCAGAAAAACTTGAGGAGCGCGATGCTAAAGAGTGGAAACGCCTGAGGAGTGCTAACGGCATTGTGGTGCCAGGTGGTTTTGGCAATCGCGGTATTGAGGGTAAGATTCAGGCGGCCAATTATGCTCGTGAAAATAAAGTTCCTTATTTAGGGCTTTGTTTGGGAATGCAGATTATGTCTATTGAGTTCGGACGTTATCTTTTAAAAACCAAAGAAGTTAATTCAACCGAGTTTGACGCGGAAGTGAAAAATCCAGTAATTCATATTATACCCGAACAGCGCAAAAATTTAGAAGCTAAATATATGGGTGCGAGTATGCGTTTGGGCGCGTATCAGTGCAAGTTGGATGTTAATACTTTGGCTTATGATGCTTATACAGCCAAAACTTCACACGCAGTGCCTATGGATAATAAGAGTGGGGCAGTGACAATTTCTGAGCGGCATCGGCATCGCTATGAGTTTAATAATGATTACCGTGAAAAGTTTGTGGAAGCTGGTTTTGTTTTCAGTGGTGTTAACCCCGAGAAAAATTTAGTTGAAATTGCTGAAATTAAAGATCATCCGTTTATGCTGGGTACGCAATTTCATCCTGAGTTCCAATCGCGACCTTTACGCCCACATCCGTTGTTCAGAGATTTTATGGGGGCGTGCGCGAAGCGGTAAAAAGTACAATTAATTCTATGCCCGTTTATTCTGCCAGCACTTTTTAAATCACCTAATAAGGATGGTTTTTGATCATAGTGATATAATTAAATGATCAATTATTAACTTAAATATATGAGAAAATATTTCATCGGCTTAATAACTATTTCAACTTTAGTTTTGTTTGGTGCTTCTTGCTCTAAAACACCAACCCAACAAACACCAGCTCAACAAAACAATGCTAATACCGCAGTTAATGTAAATACGAATACTAATCAAACAATAGTTAATATTGATACCGATGGTGATGGATTAACTGATGAACAAGAACGTGCCTTAGGTACTGACCCTAATAAGGCTGATACTGATGGCGATGGGTATAGTGATAGTGTTGAAGTTAAGAGTGGTCACGATCCACTTAAATTGCCACCTACTGAAGTTAATGATTTTATTATTAAATCCAACATTGGTGACTTCAAATTTATAAGTACAAGAGAAGCAATTTATAAAGATCTACCACCTGAGCAACTTAATAATTTTATAATTTCGTATAAAAAAGAGCATGTACCAGTTGAACCACCAAGTCAGGCTGAAATAGATGCAGATAAGACTGAAGCACTTAAAAATCCAAACAAATATGAAGGGTTTGCTACACCAATAGCCCTTACTGAGTATTCTTTTGTACAGGTGGAGGTTAGCTTGGTAATCTTTAAGACAAATTCTGACGCTGATAATTTTATAAAGAAACATTATCTTGACCAATTTCCCGGACAAATTTCCAAGTCAAAATTAGATGGTAACATTGTTTACGTCACTGGCGGCCACAATGTAGTATGGGTGTCCAGTAACGTTTATTTGAGTATAGATGCAGAAAATTATATTACTGCAGATCAACCTGGTGGTATAGCTTATCCTGATGCAATAATGCCCGTGATTAGTGCTTACTTAAATAAATATCACCCCCCATTGCCGAACGCCAAAGATGAAATGAATATTCGGGATGTTCAGAGAATGTCTAATATTAGATATATTCGAACTGGACTTGTACTTTATTCCTCTGATAAGAAAGGCTACCCATCGCAAGCAGTACCTATTGTGTTTGGATATGGAAACGGCAGTTTATTGACCAATAACGGTTGGGGGATTCCAGGCACTACTACATATTTAAGTGAAGTACCTTTTGATCCGCAATCTCCTATACAGCAATATACCTACTGCTCAGCTACTTTGGCGCAACCTCAAGTGTGTGCGGCTTCTACAGAGTCTTATATAATTACTTTCAGACTTGAGGCCGACATAGCTCAATTTGGTGGTGGAACGTTATCGGCAGGAACCCATAATGCTACACCAAGTGATATTAAATAATTTTGTATCTTTGTCTGCTGGTAGGTAAATTTTACTAATCAATGCTGTTATTACAAAATCCACTCCTAGTTAGGAGTGGATTTTAAAGTTTATGAGTTTACTTTTCCTGTGGTATAACCGTTACAACTTTAGACAATTTAAGTTTGCCGTTATAGCTTCTGCGCCATTTTTTTATAAACTGAACTACTCCGGAAACTGAAGCAAAAAGAGTATCATCGCCGCCCTTTTTAACACCTTTCCCAGGGAAAAATTTAGTACCACGTTGCCGCACTAAGACCATGCCCGCGCGAGCAATTTGTCCGGCAAAAAGTTTAACGCCCAAGCGTTTGGATTCAGAATCGCGACCTAGGGCTGTGGAGCCGCCTGCTTTTGTATGAGCCATAAATTAATAGTAAGAAATAGAGTAAGAGTTAAAGCTGTTCAGATAGAACGAGGTTATTATAAGGCGGATATTAAATTTGGTCAAGTGTAGTTAATAATTTGGGATTTGTCTATATGTGATTTAGGCTTTATTATGGATATACTATGAGATTTAAAGGTTTAACTATTTTTGTTTTAGTAATTGTTTTAAGTTTATTATTGGGCTCAGCTTGTAGCCGACAGCCCAATAAAACGACAGTTGGTTCTATTTCCCAATCCGCACCAGTAGATATTAATGTTGATTCTGAAGTTAAAGTTAAGTTGCCCGTCGTTGAGCCTACTGCGCCAAATATTGTACCAATTAAAGAACAGCACAAAATCACCATTTTACCAGTGCCATTTACTTCCCAAGCGCCTTTTGCCAATTGGGATTTGCCTTACCAAGAAGCTTGTGAAGAGGCGAGTATGATAATGGCGGCTGAGTATTTTAAAGGCAATAAAAAATTACAACTTGATCCTACCTATGCAGACCAAGAGATTTTAAAATTAGTAGAGTGGGAAACAAGTAATGGTTTTACCCAAGATATAACAGCACAAGAGGTGGCTACCGTTTTAAAAAATTATTATGCTCTAGAGGCAAGTGTAGTACAATATAATCCTCGGGTTATTAAAGAGGCTATTTTAGAACATAAATTAGTTTTATTGCCAGCAGCTGGTAGGCTTTTAGGGAATCCATATTTTAGACGCCCTGGGCCTGTGTATCATATGTTAGTAGTGAAAGGTTTTGAGGATAATGAATTTATTACTAACGATCCGGGAACTCGGCGAGGCGAAAATTTTCGTTATAATGAATTAATTTTGGCGAGAGCGGTACACGATTGGAATAATGGTAAAGTGGAAGAAGGCCAACAGGTAATAATTATAGTGAATAAAGTTAAATAATTTATTAATTATGAAAGATGATAAGATAGTAAAAAAAATAAAAAAGATTATGGCTAAAATTGAACCCTATGTAGCAGGGCATGGTGGTTCTATTAATTTTGTCAGTTGGGAACCAGTTGATGGTCGTGTTTTAGTCAGCTTGCAGGGAGCCTGTGAGAATTGTGCTATGTCCACGCTTACATTGAAGTTTGGCTTAGAAGCAGCATTGAAAAAAGAAATCCCCGAAGTACGCGAGGTGGTTTCAGTTTAATTATAATTAATGAAGATAAAGCTATCCTGTGAAATATGTCCGGCCGGACATATTTCACAGGATGGGAGTTTGAAGTAATTTTTATCCGCAGAGTATTGATTTTTTAAAAAATAAAAAACAGAGATTATTAGTCTCCGTTTCAGTGGATTATTAATTCGTAAAATAGGCTGCCAATTTTTGGTTAGTGGTTTTTATAGATAAATTATTGGCTTGGCGCAGGTTTTTTATTAGCCGATTCCAACCCAGACTGGTTAAGCGGTGTTGCCGAAATAGAGCTAAAAGGATCATTTAAATTTTCTAATATTTCAGTATTACTTTTTTTCTTGATTTCCCATTTATCAAATACTTGTTGGTATAAAGGTAAATCAATCTTACTTAGAGAAACTTGATTTTGAAGCAGGCCCACTACTTTTATTTCGGCTATGGTTTGGTAAAAATATTTATTAAGAAAAATTAAACAGGTACTTAATAAAATAAGCAATAATATCATAGTGCCCAAGGGTAAAAATTTGAGCCAGCAGTACCATTTAATGTTTTTTAATTTGGGTAATTTAAATTTCATGGCTGATAATATAAAGTCGCAAGAAAAAGAGTTGATAAATTAGGGCTAACACTCGTGGCGCTGGCAGAGTTTGAGGCTTTGGATAATCTTACGGTATCAATATTAATATAGTAGTCTAGTGCTTCTAGCCCCATTATGTATTTAATAATACGGTTTAAGCTAGTCGTAGTAGTTAATTCTAATTGTAGTGTATTAGACGTAGAGTTGACTGGGGGAGATACTAATTTAGGCTCTTGGTCTACACTTTGTTCGTTTGCCGTATTTTCTAAAGTAGTAATAAATTTAAGCTCTTCGCCGCGTTTTATATATATATTATCAAGGTTACTAACAGTGGGCTTTATTTCGCGGTATTGTTGAAGCGTTTGTTTGATATTTTTACCTCTAATATACAATTGTTCAAGTTGTGAGCGTTGTTCCTCAATTTTGTTGCTAAGGTTTTTTATTTCTTTAATGCTTGGATAACCTATTATGGCAAATAATCCAATACTCATAATTAGTGTTAGGCTAATGTATATTATTACCTTGCTATGAGGTGTAGTAGGAAAAGAGAAATTCATAAATTATAGCGCACTTTGTTTAAGTTTAGCCGAAAATTCAAAACTAACATTATCGCGACGAAGAATATTGGTCAAAGGAGAGT
Organism: bacterium; assembly: GCA_020057885.1. Classification (GTDB taxonomy): domain Bacteria; phylum Patescibacteriota; class Patescibacteriia; order Veblenbacterales; family UBA10138; genus JAGVEX01. The sequence continues at coordinate 168,148 of JAGVEX010000015.1, read as the reverse complement.
ATAGCCCTTCAATAAAAGGGAGCGCCTTAAGATTAGCTTCTAATTTTAAATAATCATCACGTTGTAGTGCGGTACCCTTAAGATTAAAGTTAAGATTGTGGTGTTCCAAATTAATATAGGTAATTTCAACGTTATTCGGTATAGCGCGTATAAGATCCAACATTACATTTGACCATTTAACAAAATCATTTTGTACGTTGCGTATTTTTGATAATTTTTGATTTGTTTCGTTAATTTCTCTGTACACAACACTATTACGATCATTAACTTTTCCATTATCGGTTAACAGATTAGCGTAATGGTTTTGGAGCATAATACGAGCAGTAAATAAAAGCCCGCAAGCGACAATAGTAAAAGTAAATACAATAAACACTACAGTACGCATGTAAATATAGGTACGCTCGTAGCGAAGAGAATCTTTTTCGGCGGTGGGCAGTAGATTAAGTTTAATCATGATTAACGTGTGGTAAAAAATTGCGTAAAGCTAAACCAATGGCGGTAGTATAAGCGGCTAGTTCATTTGGTTTTAATGGCGAATGGTTTGAATCGATGTTATTCCAAGGGTCGCCGCGACGTACCGTGAGTTCAAGTCTTTCATTCAAATATTGATCGATAGATTTAAAATTAGAGCCCCCGCCACATAAAATAATTTGGTTTATTTTGTGTCCACCAGAAAAATGTTCTTGGTAAAAAATTATAGCTTCATTAATGCGGTGAATTAATTCATCCATAACACTATGGAGAATTTCAGCCATAGCGCCATGGCATTTTTTAGGATCAAGCCCACAGAGCACCTTTGCTTTTTCGGCTTGCATTTCAGATAAACTGAGCTTATTGGAGATAGTTTGTGTGATTTTTAAACCAGAAATTGGCAGAGAAACAGTGAATTGTATAGTATTGTTATCAAATACAATTAAACTTGTACGTGTAGCTCCTATATCGATAATAATAATAGCATCGCGTATAGTAGAAGTATCCAGCGGTAATAGACTGCGGCAGATAGATTCTGCTTCAATTTCAAAAGCGGTTGGTATGAGACGTGCTCCTTTTAAAGCTTGGGCGTAGGATTCAACTATGTTTTTTGGCGCTACGCCAAGCAAGATGGGTAGGCGAGAATTGGCCTTGCTCGGTTTGCCTATTTGCTGCCAATCCCAATAAGTTTCTTCAATGGGAATTGGAATATGATGTTCTGCCTCCCATTTAATTGCTTCTGGTATTTCTTCATATGACATCGGTGGCACATCTATCATTTTTATAAATGTTTTTGTTTCTGGTAAAGAGGCATTGACATAAGTGGTGGTGAATTTTCCAATTTGTGGTTTATTTAAAAGATTCACTATAGAATTTATAAGAATTTCTGGTTGTTTTAACTCACCTTCTTCAAAAATTCCAGTAGCCAACTCAATTCGGCCCAAACCTACGAGAGTTGGTTGGTTTTTAACATTGTGTTTAAATTGCGCTGCCTTGAGTGACAAGTCGCTGATATCTAAACCCAAATATTCTTGCTTTGGTTCAAACAACATACTTAATTTATTATAGCACAATGTAGATTATATGAACTAAAATAATCAATTGATTTTTGTTAGTATTCTTCTTCCCAGTGGTTTACTTGAATAATAGGACTTTCACTGCCATTAAGCACAGGGTCAAGCGGTTGCGATGCTAAAGTTTGATCGTAAGTAATATTACACACACCCTTATCGTAACCACTGATTCTGGTGTGCCAACCGATTATACCACCAGTTATATTAATATCAGAGTCTTTGTTTGTATCTTCCTTTAATTCTAGGTTTTTGCTGGCGTAAATTAAGCCGTTTAAATTAAGAGTGGCATTATTTAGTTCAATATAAATATCATCTTTACCCAAAATACCCGAACCAGTTGTAGGGTTAGAGTTTAGAGTTAGAGTTTTGTCGTCATTAAGATCTATTCTAATGTCGTCGCTGGCTGCTAGAATGCCATTAATGGTCAGATTCTTATTGTCCCAGTTTGCTCCGCCAGTCACAAAAGTAATACCATCCAAAACTGTTCCAGATGGTAAATTTTGAAAAGCCGTAGCTGTATAAACCTGATTGGCTCTATTTTTAATAGAAGTTGACGAGGATGAGTCAAAATCTAATTGAGGCATAGATATTTCAGAGGCGCCTTCTTGTCGAGTACTATTATTAAGTATTAAAGAAGATCCGGCGTTTACAGTTATATTATTACTAGAAGTAATTGCCCCATCGTTTATAGTGAGCGTTGATTGGCTGGAAACCTTTATGTTTTGATTGGCATGGATAGTACCGCCGTTAATTATACAATTTCGTTCTATAGTAATATTGCCGTTTTCTTGAGCACCCTTTCCTCCCGCGTAAATGGATTGTGACCAGGTATCAGCAGGGTTAGTGGCGCGCGCCAAACGAGTTTTAATAATTCTCTTTGATGGTTGCAAGCCAGTATCGTATTGAGCAGTTACCGTAATATCAGCAATAGCTGGCTCGACGCTGGTAGTTAAAATAGTATAGCTGCCATTATCATCAAACGCATTGGCGCGCACAAAAGTATCGCTATTTAATGTACCCGATAAAAATTTTGCTTTCCACACAGGGTCATATTTTAATTTATAGATAGCTTCATTGCCGCCAGCTTCTGCCAGATAATATGTTTTGCTGGCCGCCACTTCACTTTTTGAAATTTTTAATTCAGCTGTTGATTGTTCTAAAAAGTATCCAGTTAAAAGTAATAATGCTCCCATTACAGTAATTACAGCAAGTAGGGCAAACCCGGAGTTTTGTTTAGAGGTTACGAGGAGAGACATAGGTTGAAATGATTAAAGTTTCGTTATTTAAAATAAGAGTAGCCTCAATATTAATGTTATTTGAGGCAATATTAAAAGAAAGTGAGCTTATATATTCTCCAATTAATCTATCCTCAACTATATTAATACTAGGTAGATTGCCCAAATCATCAGTTTCGTCATAGTGTACATGCGTAGAGGGATCCATATTAAAATAATAATAGCGTATTTCTCGGTATAGGTTTGTACCAATTAAGTGATAGCGTAAATATTGCAAAGGTGAATCTTCAAGATTGCCGTGCCCATCTTCAAAGACGATTTCATTGGCCGGTAAGGTCGTAACAATATTATTAGCCTGCCTAAGCTCTCGTGAGATCCTATCTATTATTGCTCTTTGGTTTTGCACTATTTCTGCCCGGTTTTCAATTTTTGGTTTAATTTGTTGAGAGAAACTAAAGATGGCGTAAACAACTAGTAATATTAATAAAACTATAAACATACTTACCATCACTTCCATAAGTGAGAAACCGTTTTTATTTTTTGTCGTTTTTTTATTTTGGTTGAATATTATCATAATAAAATATTTTATTTTTGTGACGCTAAACTGGAAAGTATTAAAGAGTTATCTCCACCGAAACGGTTGGCCCAATACACAGTTACTGTAATTTTTTTTAGTCCAATATCAGTTATAGTTTGATTTAAATTACCGTCAACTAGTTGGATGATGGCCTGACGCTCAAAATTATAAGCCGGATTGAGTGGGTCGCTAGAAATTTTTGTACGCGGTTCAATCGTCCCAACAGTTAATTCATCGTATGGCGTAGTAAGAATTGTTTCGATTTTAGCTTTAGCGTATACAGAAGCCATGCTTTCAAGCTCAGAATGTTTATTGCTTTTAATGACTAATGGAAATACGCTTATAACAGCAACTAAAACTACGGCCGCGATAGCAATAGCCACCAATCCTTCAATTAAACTAAAACCACGTTGACTGTTAGTTGAGACGGACATAACCAGAAGGTTTTACCTCTACAGTAAAAGTTTTACCTAAATCATCAATGAGTATAATATCGCCAGCTTGTAGAACCGCGCCAGTTGAAGTAAAAATAATTTCGTTATTAGAAAAACCGCCAGTGTTTTGCCAATTTATACCTTGATTTAAATTTTTTTCTTCAATTAGAGTATCACTTTCTCCGACCCTCTTTATTAATTGGTATTTTGGAGTGGCGTTGGATATTAATTTAATAAGATAGGTATTTTGTTCACTAACAGTATATTGTTGCGCGAGCCTTAAGTTACTAATAAGCGTCAAGGCATCTGTTTTTAATTTGGTGTGAGATTGATAGTCGCGAAAGTAGGGAATACTCACTAAGGCCATTAATACAATAATACCGATTACTACGGATATTTCAATTAAAGTGAAACCTTTTTTAGTCATGTTAAATACTTTGACTAAGTGAATACATTGGCATAATAATGGCTATAGCCATGCCGCCCACGCCAAAACCCAAAACAATCATTAAAACTGGTTCAATAATTGTTGCCAGATTGCCCATAGTGCGATCCACGTCATCTTCATAAAATTGAGCCAATTCTTCTAAGATATTATCAAGTGTACCAGTTTCTTCTCCCACGGCGATCATTTGCGCGATAAGTGGAGGGAAGAGTTTAGGGTAACCACGTATAATGTTTGATACGGCCACGCCCTTTTTAACTCCTTCCCCAGTTTGCACTAGAGCTTCTCTGTATAATACATTTGAAAGGGTGGAAGCGGTAATTTGAAAAGCCTGCACAATCGGAATATCTGTTTTTAATAACGAAGAAAAGGTGCGAGCAAATTTTGCTAAGTTTATTTTTTTAAGTATAGAACTAACAATTGGTAGTTTAAGTAGAAAGCCATGCCAATTTTGCTTACCTTTTTTAGTGTGAATAAATTGAACAAAAGTAACTACAATTAATATTGTTCCTAATAGAACCCACAATCCATTATTAACTAAAAAATTACTGGTTTCAATTAAAATTAGAGTGGGCAAGGGGAGAGTAGCGTTCACTTCTTGAAAAATCGAAGTCATTTGCGGTATTACATAAACCATCATGGCTGTGCCAATACCTAGCATGGCGATAATAACAATAACAGGGTAGGTAAGAGCACCTTTGACCTTGGCGATTAAAGCGTGGCTTTTGCGCAATTGGTTGGTAATTTGCAAAAGCACTTCGTCTAGTTTGCCGCTTTTTTCACCAGCTCGTACCATACTTACAAAGAGTTCAGAAAATATTTTTGGATGTTCAGCCAAAGAGTCCGATAGGGGAATGCCGCGATCAACCTTTTGTTGCACATCTAATAAAATAATGCGCATTGATTTATTAGTAGTTTGTTCTGCTAGAGTTTTTAAAGCAACAGAGATAGACAAACCAGACCTTACCATAACTTGTAAGTTTTGGGTGAAAAAGATTTTCTCAATTGCCGAGACGCGCTGTAACCAAGGTAATTTTATAGTTTTTTTACCATTTTCTGTTTTGTTATTTTGCGTTTCAGCGTGCGTAAGTATAAGATCTTTGCTTCGCAAATATTGAGCTAAGTCGTGCTCGGAGGGTATTTCCATTTCACCTTTTTCTAGTTTACCTTGATTATTGCGCGCTGTGTATGTAAATTTCATAGCAGAGTTGGTAATTGATGATTAAAAAAATTAGCTTCGGTTAGAATATTTATTCTCTAGCCGCACGGAGAATTTCTTCTATTGTAGTAACGCCTTTAAGAGCTTTAATAAATCCATCCTCCAGCATAGTGAGCATGTTTTGTGCTATGGCTGCTTTTTTAAGTTCGGTATCAGAAGCACGTTTTAAAATTAAATCACTGACTTCTTCTGTAATTTCAAAAGTTTCATAAATACCAATACGGCCGCGATAGCCCTCGTTATTGCATTGTCTGCAGCCTTTGCCTCGATAGAAAGTTAAAGTTTCTAAATTTTGATTCGCCGAAACAGCTTTTTCACGCTCTAGTGTTTTGATAATAGATTTTAAATCAAGTTCTTGCGCTAGTTCCTCTATATTTTGTTTACTTAATTGATAAGCACTTGAGCAATTAACACATATTTTACGCACTAAACGTTGAGCTACAATAAGATTGGTAGTAGAGGCAACTAAGAAGGGCGCAATACCCATATCTAAAAGTCTGGGCAAGGTTCCTACGGCATCATTGGTGTGCAAAGTAGAAAGCACTAAGTGGCCCGTCATAGCAGAGTGAATAGCTATTTCTGCTGTTTCGGTATCTCTAATTTCTCCCACCATAATAATATCCGGGTCTTGGCGTAATAACGATCGCAAGCCATTAGCAAAGGTAAAGCCAATACGCGGATTTACTTGACTTTGGTTAATGCGTTGCATGCGGTATTCAATAGGGTCTTCTACGGTACAGATGTTTACATCAGGCGTATTTAATACATTTAAAACTGAATAAAGAGTCGTGGTTTTACCACTGCCGGTTGGTCCAGTTACTAGCAACATACCGTGCGGTTTATCAATATTTCTTTTTACTACCTTAAAAGCTGATGGCTGAAAGCCTAATTGTTCCAAAGTTAGAATCTGACTTGATTCTTGCAACAAGCGCATAACTATTTTTTCACCATCAAAAACCGGAATAATTGAAACACGGAAGGAAACTTCGTATTCTTTATTTTTTATTTTAAAACGTCCGTCTTGCGGTAAACGATGCTCATCGAGTTTAAGATTAGAAAGAATTTTTATGCGCGCCACCAAACCAGCCTGGACATTTTTAGGCAAATTCATTACATCACGCAATACACCGTCAATGCGGTAGCGTACCACCACATCGGCTTCGGTTGGTTCAATGTGTATATCGGAAGCTTTTTCAAAAATAGCGTATTCCAGCAAGGTATCTACGATTCTTATAACTGGCAAGTCTTCAGCTAATTGTTGTAGTTCTGCGCCTTGCGCTTCTTCTGGTTTTTGGTCATCTTTGGTAAGCTCGGCAAATTCGGCTTTTAGGCTTTTGTGATATTGTTTTAAAACATCGCGTATGGTAGTGGGTGTGGTAAGGTGTATGTTTAATTTAACGCCGAATTTTTTTTCTAAAAATTCAAAAGTCTGAAGATCTTCTGGATCGGTTGTGGCAATTTTTACTTCTTTGTCGGTTTGTTCAAAAGCGATAATTTGATGTACTTGGGCGATTGGTTCGGGAATGGCCATTAAGACATCTTTGCGTATCATCGCATTTTTTAAGTCAATAAATGGCAAGTTAAGAAAATGTGCCATCATTTCATAAAGGCCCTGTTCAGTGAGCAAGTTTTTTTTAATAAGATAATCTTCCAGCGAAATCTTGTCGTGCTTAATCTCTTCTTTGGCTTTTTTAAGATTTGCCTGAGACAGTATTTTATTAGCTAAAACAGCCTGGGTAAGATGGTTTTGGTTTAGCATAGGTTTAATTTTCGCTCCTTAGTTTTTAGTTAACCATATTATGGTTAATAGTGTGGTTATTATACCAAAATTAACACATATCAGCAACTTTAGTTTTTTAGTGTATAAATTATAATAAAGACTGTTTATTTTTTAGTTAAAAAGTGCCTATAATATTAAATCAATTTGCCAAAAAGGCCCATAAAACCTACAATCACAAGTAGGTATATGATACAATCATTTTTTCTTTGGCAACGTGAATCTTGGCGTGCTTTTTGGCGTCAGCGGTCAGTTATGACACCTTTATTTTCGATAGCGGTGATTTTGATTATAACCTGGGTTACAGTTATTACCGCTCCCATATCGTCTGATAATTCCTTTGCCCTGCGCTATTCAATTTACGTTGGTATTAACTGGCTAACTGAACCGTTTTATTTTTATTTACTACCAATAGTAGCCACAATTTTTGTGGTAATAAATGTATTTTTATCATATACTCTGGCGCGGCGGAGTTTAGTGCTTAAATATCTTTGGTTGTGGGCCACAGTTTTTATTGTTGGTGGTTTTTTGTGGCTCGCTTGGCTTTTAAGAAGTTTCAATACCTAAATATTATATGACTGGCGCGGTTTTTCAAATACTCTTTCTTACTACTGTATCGTTTATAGTGGCGCTGGCTTGGACACCATTGCTTACCAATATTTTGTATAAATACAAATTAGGTAAAAAAATAAGAGATTCGGCCAGCGCTCCTATTATGTCGGCTTTGCATCAAAACAAAAATGGCACACCAACTATGGGCGGTGTTCTAATTTGGTTGACTGTTTTAATTTTGGCTCTCGTCTTCTTTTTTTTAGAAGAGGCACAGGTATTAAAACTTAATTTTTTGAGCCGCGCTGAAACCTTACTACCTTTGGGTGCTTTGGTGGCTTCGGCTTTAGTTGGATTAATTGACGATTGGTTTAATGTGCGAGGACTTGGTCCACATGGTGGTGGTTTAAAAATGCGCCACCGAATTTTAATTTATACTTTAATTGCAGTAATTGGCGCGTGGTGGTTTTATGCTAAATTGGGTTGGGATATATTGCACGTGCCATTTTTAGGCAACGTGGTCGTGGGCTGGTGGATTGTACCAATATTTATTTTTATTATTGTGGCCACCTCTTTTTCTGTTAATGAAATAGATGGGTTAGATGGTTTGGCTGGTGGTACACTTTTGGCCGCTTTTGCCGCTTTTGGATCAATTGCTTTTTTACAGGGTAAATATGATTTGGCCACTTTTTGTGGAGTAATTACCGGAGCCCTGTTGGCTTTTCTGTGGTTTAATATTAATCCAGCCAGATTTTTTATGGGCGATACTGGTGCTATGTCTTTGGGTGTAACTCTGGGCATAGTAGCCATGCTTACTAATAGTGTTTTGCTTTTACCTATTATTGGTTTTTTGTTTGTGGTGGAATCACTCTCAGTTATTATCCAGGTATTGTCAAAAAAGTTTTTAGGGAGAAAAGTTTTTTTATCTTCGCCGTTGCATCATCACTTAGAGGCAATTGGCTGGCCCGAGCCCAAGATTGTTATGCGTTTTTGGGTTATTGCTGGGGTGGCTGCTGTTATTGGTGTGATAGTTGCCCTACTTGAACGCGGCGTTTAGTAATTTATTTATGAGACTCGCTGATTTAAAAAATAAACGCGTTTTGGTGTTAGGTTTGGGTTTGCATGGCGGGGGAGTAGCGGTAACACGCTGGCTAGTGCGTCATGGAGCTCGCGTCACTGTATCCGATATAAAGTCGCGCCAAGAGCTCGGTTCCAGTTTGCGTTTATTAAAAAAAATGTCTATAAATTATGTTTTTGGTTCGCACCCAGCCTCACTTCTTAAAAAATGCGATTTAATAATTCAAAACCCAGGCGTGCCAGCAGAATTGCTTTTGTTAAAATTGGCGCGTCAGGCCGACATAACAATAGAAAACGAAGCTAGTCTATTTCTCAAACTTTGTCCCAGTAAGAATATTATAGGCATCACAGGTAGTAAAGGTAAATCAACTACCACGGCTTTGCTGGGTGCTATTTTAAAAAATTGGGATAAGCAGACGGTAGTGGCTGGTAATATTCGAGATACAGTGATGTTTCAAGTACTTGATAGTTTAACTTCGCGCACGCCAGTAGTTTTGGAATTATCAAGTTGGCATTTGGAATTGGTCGGTGATCAACATTTACGTGTACCGCAAGCCGTAGTGACTAATGTGTCCCCAGAGCACCTTAATCGTTATTCGTCGCTGGTAGACTACACTAAAGCGAAATCTTATATTTTCCGTTACCAAAATAAAAATGATGCTGTAATTTTAAATTATGATAATAAAATTACCAGACAGTTTGGTAAAATTGCCCAGTCACGTGTTTATTGGTTCTCGACAAGCCAGAACGTGCCACGCGGTATTTTTGTAAGCAATGGTATGGTGTGGTGGCAAGACAATAAAAAACAAAAACTTTTTCCAGTGTCCTATATTAAACTTTTGGGTCAACACAATTTAGAAAATGTATTGGCCGCAGTGGTTGCTGCTCGTTTAAATAGCGTGCCTGTTGCTGTAATTATTAAAGCAGTGAAAAAATTTATCGGCCTGCATGACCGCTTAGAGCTAATTGCTACTAAAAATAATGTAAAATATTATAATGATACTGCCGCTACTGCCCCAGTTGCCACTCAGGCCGCTTTGCGAGCTTTAAAAATTAAACCATTAGTATTAATAGCTGGTGGTACTGATAAATTATTGAATTACACCGATTTGGCTCGTGATATAAAAAAGCGTGTGGCATTTTTAATTTTATTGCCAGGCACTGCTACAATTAAACTGCAGGCGAATTTGCGTAATTTCAAAAAAGTTTTATTAGCGCGCAATATGGCTGAGGCAGTTGTTTTTGCTTCCACCTTAGCTAAACCAGGCGGTGCAGTGTTGCTTTCACCCGGGGCCGCCAGTTTTGGTTTATTCCGTCACGAATTTGATCGTGGCGAGCAGTTTATCAAAGCAGTTAAAAAACTATGAAACTTATATCACGCGTAAATTCAAATCATCCGGATTATGTATTCATTACCCTAGCTTTGTCGTTGGTAATAGTTGGTTTAATAATGCTTTCCTCAGCTTCTTCAGTAGTTTCTTTTCAAAAGTATCAAGACAGTTATTATTATTTAAAACATCAGGCTTTGTTTGGGCTTTTGCCGGGCTTGGTATTATTTTTATTTTTTAGTAAATTTGATTATCAGCGTTTAAAACCATTTGCTTTGCCGGCTTTAATTGTTTCATTATTGTTATTGATAGCGGTTTTTATTCCCGGTTTAAGTTTTGGGCATGGTGGTTCGCGTCGGTGGTTGGCATTTGGTACTTTTATTTTTCAGCCGAGCGAAGTTGTAAAACTTGCTTTAATTACTTATTTGGCAGCTTGGCTAGAAAGCAGAGGAAGTGAAGGAATACGTTCGTGGAGTCATTGTTTTATACCTTTTATTTTAGTAGTAGGAACAATTTTAGGTCTTATTATTTTACAGCCTGATTTTGGCACTATGTCGGTTTTAGCATTTAGCGCTTTTGCAGTGTATTTAGTGGCTGGAGCAAGGTTAACCCAATTATTTACTTTGGTCGGCACTGGTTTAGTGGGGTTTTGGTTTTTGATTAAATTTTTTCCACATAGTGCTAGTCGGCTTACAGTATTTTTAGATCCAACACTTGAACCAAGTGGCGTAGGCTATCACATAAATCAAGCTTTGTTGGCCATTGGTTCTGGCGGTTGGTTTGGTTTGGGACTTGGTTATTCACGCCAAAAATATCAGTATTTACCAGAAGTAACTGGAGATTCAATTTTTGCCATAATGGCCGAAGAATTGGGTTTTATTTTTACTTTATTGTTTTTAGCATTGGTAGTCAGTTTTTTGTTTCGCGGCTGGCAGATTGTTAAGAGGGCACCTGACACTTTTGGACGTTATCTGGGAGCAGGTATTTTGGCTTGGTTAGGTTGGCAAACCTGTCTTAACATTGCTTCTATGTTAAGATTAGTTCCTCTCACTGGCGTGCCGTTGCCTTTTATTTCATCTGGCGGTACAGCTTTAGTTACAGTTTTAGCAGCCGTTGGAATATTGGTAAATATTTCTCGGCAATCTAAAAAAGCTAACGTATAATTTTATGAAGATACTTTGCGCGGGCGGCGGTACACTTGGTTCAGTTACTCCTTTACTTGCCGTGATAGATGAATTACGACACTCACCTGAGCCAGTTGAGGTGTATTGGTTTGGCACGAGTGCAGGACCAGAACGCAAGTTAGTGGAATCTTACAAAATTAATTTTATGGTTTTATCAGCCGGGAAAATACGCCGTTATTGGAGTATACAGAATTTTAGCGACCTTGGCCGCATTATTTTAGGTTTTTTTGAAGCGTTAGCTTGGCTAGTAAATAACAAAGTGGATATTGTGCTTACCGCAGGTTCATTTGTGGCCGTACCAGTTGGTTGGGCGGCGTGGCTTTGGGGTATACCCGTTTTAATACATCAGCAGGATGTGCGTCCAGGTTTAGCTAATAAATTATTAGCGCCCATTGCCGCGCGCATTACTGTATCATTAAAAGAATCCCTTAATGATTTTTCAGCTACTAAAACTATATTAACAGGCAATCCAGTGAGAAATATTTTTGAAAAAATAAATAAAAACCAAGCGCGAACTAATTTAGGTTTAGAGCAGGACATGTTTACGCTAGCGGTGCTGGGCGGCGGTACGGGTGCAGAATTTTTTAATCATTTGCTAATATCTGCTTTGCCAAAATTTAATGATCAGATACAAATTATTCATTTGACTGGTATGGGGAAAAAAAATAGTGATAATTTCTCTCCTCACTACCGCGTATTAGACTTTACTACCGACACTTCGAATATCTTAGCCGCGGCCGATTTAGTAGTAACGCGTGCTGGTATGGGTGTGTTAACTGAGTTAGCAACTTTGTCTAAAGCAGCCATAGTTGTACCTATACCCCATACCCACCAAGAGGATAATGCCAGTCTTTTAGAAAAAAATAAGGCTGCTAAAATTTTAAACCAACTAAGCTTGACGCCAGATAATTTCGTTGCTACCGTAAGTCAGCTGCTAGCTGATGATAAACACCGCGCAGAGTTTGGTAAAAATTTGCATAATCTTTTTCCGCCCCAGCCAGCCGTCTCTTTTGTGAAAGAGATTTATAAATTAATCAAAAAATCTTAAATTATGTCTGAATTATCGCAAGCGAACAGAATTTATTGTGTTGGTCTAAAAGGAGTAGGCATGACAGGCTTGGCCCAGTTATTGCAGGCTCAAGGCAAAGAAGTGTGGGGTAGTGATACAGCTGAAAAATTTTTTACTGATGAAGTTTTGCGCCATTCCCACATTGAATGTTTAGAGGGGTTTAGCGCTACGCACTTGGAGAGAAAAATAGATATAATTATCCGCTCCACAGCTTATGACGAAAGCAATATTGAGGTAAAAACCGCGTTGGATAAAAAAATTCCGGTAATTACTTATCCGGAGGCTTTAGGAGAATTTACGCGTGAACGCCGCAGTGTGGCGGTGGCCGGCAGTCATGGCAAAACCACTACCAGCGCTTTATTGGCGCACGTCTTAAAAATTGCGAACCTTTCACCCTCAGCTTTGGTTGGTTCTAACGTGCCGCAGTTTCAAGGCAATGCTTTGGCAGGACCGGGAGATATTTTTGTTTTTGAGGCTGATGAATATCAAAATAAATTTAAATATTTTTCACCGCAAATTATCGTGCTTACCAGTATAGATTGGGATCATCCTGATTTTTTTGCTACGCGCGAAGAATATTTTACCGCTTTTGTGGAATTTTTAAAAAAACTTCCACCTGATGGTTTTGTAGTAGCTTGTTATGACAACGAAGATGTTAAGCGCGCTGTGGCGCAGGCCGGTTTAAAACCAGAACAAATAGTAAGTTATGGTTTGCAGAATGGTTTTTGGCAAATGTTGCGTATGTGGCTCGACGAAGGTCGTTGGCATTTTTCCGTTAACAAAGGTGAGGAATTTTGTGGAGATTTTTGGTTGAGGCTTATTGGCAGCCATAATGTTTCAAATGCTTTGGCAGTAGTGGCGTGTGCTAGTCGTTTGGGGGTTGATTTTGAATTTATCCGCCAAGGTTTGGCCTCGTTTGAGGGTACATCGAGACGTCTTGAGATAAAAGGTAAATTAACCAATGGTGTTACAGTAATAGATGATTATGCACATCATCCCGCGGAAATTATTGCCTCACTCAAAGCTGTGCGTAATTTTTATCCATACAAAACTATTCGTTGTATTTTTCAACCACACACTTTTTCTCGAACAAAGGCTTTTTTGCCAGATTTTGCCAAAGCTTTTACCGAGGCTGATGAAGTTGTTATTTTGGAAACTTATGCTTCAGCGCGTGAACAAGGTGGGGGAGTGAACGCTGAAAATTTGGCGAGCGAAGTTACTAAAAATCATTCTAAAGTTTCTTATCAGTCTGATATTGCTAAAACCGCGGAATATTTAATTTCCACGGCTGGCCGCAGTGATGTAGTTATTACTATGGGCGCAGGTGATGTTTGGCAAGTGGGAGAAGAATTAATTAAAAAATTTGGCAAAGTTACCGGAAGTGAATATTAAATAGTTGTTAAATTTATTTAATTTATTTCAACACGACTAAAATAGCGTTAGGGAAAAATAAGCGATCGCTTATTTTTCCCCGATGGTTAATTTTGAATTTCTGAATAGATAAATATTTTCTATTTTAATTTATTGAGTTTTAGAGAATGCCAAAAAGTGTCCGGCCGGACACTTTTTGGCATAACAATAATTTGAGAATAATTTGGGATAGAAAATAGAAAATTAAAAGCCGATTCTGAAACAGAATCGACTTTGTTAGGTATTTTTAATAATCATACTGATGATCATATTAACGATTGCCACTAGTATGATTGTGACAATTAATGAAATTAATCTTTTTATTGTTTTTTTATTCATTTTTTATCTCTCTTCTCTTTTTTTATTATTTTTCTTTTTTAAACTCGCAAATTAGTTTGTGAGCTTAAAAAAGTGGGGGAGGCGTTTATTCTGATTTTATCAGAATATTGCACTCCCCGCATTGGGCAGGTACCAAATGTGGGGCCGACAGGAATTTTAGTTGACCTAAGTCAACCCTTGCTGTGGTTGTTCACACCTGATACATACTTAAACGCCTAGGCGTTAATTTTTCGCTGTTTGAAAATATGTAGGTCATTCATATTGAGTGACCTTTATTTGTTTTAAGGGGCTCGTGCCATTTTGGCTCCAAGTTTTGTACTAGGACGAATCGTTTCGTTCCCAGGAGGTTTTTGATCGATGTTTATTTAAACCAGGTTGTGGTCTATATTTTGTTTTGGCCGCTTAGGTCTGCTTACTAATATCGCGATGATAATTCCGATAACGATAAAAGGCAACAGAAGATATTCAGCCCATTTATATGAATCAAGCATTAATAGGGATCTATCATGTTTGTTCATGTTAAGGAAATAACCATATAGAAACACAAGACCAATTGCATAAAGAAAGAAAACCGTACATACTAAAGTTGCTAAAAATTTTCCCATTGTTTTTCTCCATTTGTTTTTATAATTATTATTTAAACTCTTCTTATTAATCTGGAGGAGAATGATGATACACCTTTGCCCGAAGGCTAGTGTATCTAAAGTAAGTAACTCGCGGTTAAAGTCAGCAAAAGCCAACCCTTACCGTGGCACTTACTTTTTTCTCCCCTCCCAGGTTAATAAGAAGAGTTGTTGGTTTTTAAGGTACAATCAGGTATTAAAATAACATATTATCATAGCGCGTCTAACCCAATTTGTCAATAGTTTTTATAATGAGTAATAAATTATGCCTAATTTTAGCCAAAAAGTAATTTATTAAACATATTGTTCTACATAATTTTTAAAGAAAATTATCGGAAGCATATTTGCCCATTTTAGTTTAATGTCGTAATCTTGTAATTGAGCAATAAAGCAAAATTAATTATATTATTTTAATTTTTGATTTTTAAATTTTACATTTTTAATGTCTGACATTTTTACTCAGTTACAAGAAAATTTAGGTAGTGGTGTAAAAACCGCTGAACCTTTGGCTGGTTATACTAATTTTAAAATTGGCGGGCCGGCTAAGTATTTTTTTGTAGCCCAAAGTACTAAAGAGTTGATTAAGGTTATTCAGGTGGTAGATGAGCTTAAATTACCTTTTATTGTTTTGGGCGGCGGTACAAATGTTTTGGTGGCCGACGCCGGTTTTCAGGGTATGGTAGTAATAGTAAAAAATAATCATTTATTAATTTCTGGCACTAAGGTGATGGCCGAGGCAGGTGTTAATCTTGGTTACTTGGTGCAAAAAACAATAGATCAGGGCTTAACAGGTTTTGAACCATTGGTCGCTGTGCCCGGCACAGTTGGCGGCGCGGTTTACGGCAACGCTGGTTTACCGCAAACACCACGCGGGTTTATTGGCGAGTGGGTAAAAAAAGTTGATGTGTGCCGCGGCGATAAACTTGTCCGTTTAAGCAAAGAGGAATGTAATTTTGGTTATCGCGATTCATTTTTTAAACACAACAACGATATTATTCTTAGCGCTACTTTTGTTTTAGAGAAAGGTAATAAGGAGCAAAGCCAGGAATTAATTAAAAAATACGCCGAGGCGCGGAAAAATCAGCCTTACAATATGCCGTCGCCGGGGTGTATATTTACTAATTTTAAAATTACCGAGGCAGAGGAAGTAAAAGCTAAATTTAAAAACGAGAAAAATTTAGATGAGTTTATAGCGCGCGGCCAGGTGCCGGCCAGCTGGTTGATTGATAAAGCAGGGTTAAAAAGCAAAACTATCGGCGGAGCGCAGGTTTCGGAAAAGCACGCGAATTATATTGTGAATATCGGCGGTGCCAAGGCTGAGGATGTGGTGATGCTGATTTCATTTATCAAGCAGCAGGTACGCGATAAATTTGGCATTCAACTGCAGGAGGAAGTGCGGTATATTGGATTTTAGAATAAAAATAGAGAGTACCGTTGGGGTACTCTCTTGCTGATTTGCTGATAGGTTTATATAATCTATCTTCTTTCTCCATCTTTGAAGATAGAGGAAATTGATTTATTTGTTGCAACTCGCAGAATTGCTTCTGCAAATAATTTAGTAGCCGATAAAACCTTAATAATATTTGGCATTTTATCGTCATGTGGGATAGAATCCGTTCCTATAATTTGCTTGAGATTGCATTCTTTTTGTAGTTCCAAAATTCTTTTATATGCTTTGCCAGAGCAAAGTAAGTGTGTGAAGGCACCATATATGTTTTTAGCGCCCGCGGCTTTGAGTGTTTTTACGCCAGTCTTAAATGTACCGGCAGTATCCATTAAGTCGTCGGGAGTAATTATATTACACCCTTTAGCGTTACCAATAATTTGAGGGTTTCGTTCTATTTGGTTTGCTTTTTTGCGGCGCTTATCAACCATTATTAATTTAGCATTTAATTCATTGGCCCAAAAACGTGCCATTTTAGAACTACCGGCATCTAGTGCTGCCACTGCGAGATCTGGTATTTTTAATTTCTTCCAGTATGGTATTAGTATTTTTGATGAAGCATATAAGTTGTCAACTGGAATATCGAAGAAGCCTTGTATTTGCGGCGCGTGTAGATCCATAGTGATTACTCTGCTGGCGCCTGCTGTAGTAATTAGATTCGCGATAAGTTTTGCTGTAATTGAAACCCTTGGAGCATCTTTTCTGTCTTGGCGCGCATTACCAAAATATGGTATTACTACTGTTACACTACGAGCGGAAGCGCGTTTGGCAGCATCGATCATTATCAGCAATTCCATAAGGTGATCCGCTGGTGGATTAGTGGAACAAATTATAAAGACATCCTTCCCCCTGAGGTTTTCTAAGTATTTTACATAAATTTCTTCATCGGAAAAATTAAGTATATTCACTTTTCCAAGCTTAATACCAAGGTGTTTAGCTACTTGTTGTCCAAAAGGTATTGAATGCCTGGCTGCAAACAGTTTAATGCCTTTTAATTTTTTCATAACTACTCTCCTTTTAGTTATAGTTTATGGTTTTTTATTGTTAAAATTCGGTTTTTTATTGATTTTTATATAGTTTTGTTTAGTTATTCACCTTACTACTTTTGTCTTCTTTTGGTCAAGTTTATCCACAGGTTGCTGGCGATTTGCAAATTAGTATGGAATTTCCTATAGTAGCTGTATCCACTCCTTACCTTTGCGAGGCGGAGGCATAGAGTTAAAAGTATCGAGTAATATTTTTTATAACAACAAGATGGATATTATAATCAGTGCTAAAGATTTCAAATTAACACCTAGCCTTAAGACTTATGTAGAGCAAAAGGTGGGTAAGTTGGCTCATTATTGGAGTAAGATTATCCGCGCTCGCGTGGAGCTTAAAATTGACCACAAACAAAAATCAGGTGATATTTTCCACATTGAAGTTTGTTTGGAAGTGCCCGGACCAGATATCGCCATGAATACCAAAGCTAGTGAAATGCATTCTGCTATAGATATAGTCGTGCCCAAACTTGAACGTCAGATTGTCAAAATCAAAGGTAAATTTGAAGCGCGTAATCGCAAAGTACGGCAGGCTAAACTTAAATCGTTCACCTAGAGTGGTAAATTCTATTTTTAAAAAAATGACAAAATACCGTAAATTTTGGAAATTGGGAAGAGCTGATTTGGCTACGGAGTTTTTTGATATTAATAAAAACGGACAGTTGGTGGTTAAAGAGGGTAATTATCAATATAATCTCTACGATCTTACAAAAAAGTTTGGCACTTCTTTGGAAATGGTTTTTCCGTTTGTGGTGGAACGTCGTTTGCAGGGATTAATAGATACTTTTAATAAGTGGATAAAAACTTATCGTTATCGAGGTAAGTTTATTTATCATTATCCAATGAAGGCCAGTCAGAACAAAGAGTTGGTATTGCCGATTATTTCCGAGGGTGGAAATTTAGAGGTGACAAGCGCTAATGAATTGTGGATGGTAAAACGTTTGTGGGAACAAGGGCAATTTAATAATCGTATTCGTGTTATTTGCAATGGCCCTAAGACTAATTATTATCTTTCGCTAATTTCCGAGTTACGCGACAAGGGTTTACAGATAACCCCCATTATAGAAGATAAAGTGGAATTAACCGCCATTAACGGTTTTAAGGGTGATATTGGTATTAGACTTGATCCCGATGTTAAAATACGCGCTCATTGGGATAAAAAAGTTGGCCGTTTTGGTATGTCAGCTCAGGAAATTTTGAGTTTAGGGAGAATCCGCAACCTCAAGCTGTTACATTATCACATGTCAAAACAAATAGAGTATCAAGAAGATATTATTGCGCCGCTTAAGAAAGCTTTAGATCTTTATGTAAAACTTCACAAAGTGAATCCAAATTTGGATATGATTGATATTGGTGGCGGTTTTCCCGTTCCCTTTGAGGGTAAGCCGCTTTTTAGTATGGAATCGGTTGTTAAACGGGTTATCCGACTTATTCAAAAAGCAACCGATAGGGCGGGTATTCCTAATCCTGATATTTTGTGCGAATGGGGGAGTTATTTAGTCGCTCCAGCGCAGGTAACTATTTATCGTATATTAAATGAAAAAGCTATTGAAAAAGCAGTGGCTAAAAAATGGTATATTATCGACGGTAGTTTTATGAATGACCTTAAAGATACTTGGGCTATTCATCAAAAATGGCAAGTGGTACCGGTTAATAATATGAATGCTAAAAAGTTAAGTCGTACTTGGTTGGCTGGACTTTCTTGCGATTCAGATGATAAATATACCAACGGTGGAAATTATGTGCTTTTGCCGCGTTTGGAAGATTTAGAGAATGGTGATCATCAATACGTGGCTATTTTAGACACAGGCGCTTATCAAGATGCCTTAGCTTCGCATCATTGTTTGCTTTCCAGTCCTGCTAAAATAATTGCCCAAAACGGTGTGTTAACAATTGCACGCAAGCGCGAGTCGGCCGAAGAAGTTGGCAAACAGTTTGGATGGTAAACAATTCAAATCCTAAATTCAAAATCCTAATTTCTAAACAATACCCAAATCCAAATGTTAAAAGTTTTTATTTTGAAATTTGAATTTATTTAGGATTTAGATATTATAATTTTAAATTTTATGAAACTTAAATTTTCCAAAGAACCTTACAATTATGGCGGATTATTAGATACCTCTTGGCCTAAAGCTAAAGTAGCTATTTTACCTGTGCCTTACGAGTCGACTATTACTTATGGCGGCGGTACGAGTAAAGGTCCAGCCGCGATTATAGAAGCTTCGCGCCATGTGGAATTATGGGACGCCGAGCTGGGGCGAGATTTTTCCAAACTTGGCTTTTTTACCCTGCCTGAGCTTGAGCCAGATATGTCTGGTCCCGAGGCGCAAGTAAAAAGAGTAGAAGATGGCGTTAGTAATATTCTTAAAGAGAAAAAATGGCCATTGGTTTTGGGTGGAGAGCATTCAATAACACCAGGGGTAGTGGCCGCTTTGAAAAAGAATTATAAAAATCTTTCGGTTTTACAAATTGACGCACACACTGATTTGCGCGACGAGTATCAAGGTTCACGCTGGAGCCACGCTTGCGCTATGAAGCGGGTTTATGATTTGGGTGTAGGAGTTGTGGCGGTTGGCATTCGTTCAGTAAGCGAAGACGACGTGCAATTTATTAAAAAAGCGCGCCTTAGTGACAAAATTTTTCAAGCGCCAGAGGTGCCTATTGCCCAAGTGCTTAAAGGTTTAAGTGAGCAAGTTTATATTACAGTGGATGTAGATGGTTTTGATCCAAGTATAATGCCAGGCACAGGCACACCAGAGCCAGGTGGATTAAATTGGTATCAAGTTATTAATTTGATTCGAGAAGTAGCAAAAGTTAAAAAAATTGTAGGAGCCGACATTGTGGAGCTTGCCCCGATTGCTGGTCAACCAGCTGGTGATTTTTTGGCAGCCAAGCTAGGATATAAAATTATTGGCTATTCATTTTTTGGTAAGAAATAACGCATATTATTCTTTTGTAAAATAAATTACTCCCGTTTGTTAATCAAGCGGGAGTTTTGTAATAGTGATTAATTTTTTTAATCAATTTCTGTTTTTAAAAATTTTATTCCACTATGGTTTAGTTTTTTTGATTCTTTTAGTTGTTTAACGATTTTGACAAGCAGAATATTGATATTGTTTTTATTTTTTGCCTTCATGGTCAGTGTGGCGCTAAATGAGATAGCGGCTCGGTTGCCAATTTGAAAACTTTTTCGGCCAGTGTATTTTTTTATTTTATCTATAGCCACAGTGCTTGTCATGTGGTTGGGTATGTATGGGATAGTGAAGTGAAAAAGAAATTTTTGTTTGATCATAATGATTGCTCCATATTGTTTATTTTTTGTTTTGTATCCAAATTGTCAATACTTTAGCAGGTTTATTGGACTTGTCAAATTTTGTACTAGAAAGGCATGGTTTTACTAATTTAAATAAAAACCCTAGTTTTTTAAGCTAGGGTTGGCAATTTTTCCTTTTAAATTTAATTACCATTCGTTATATGCGGAGGTGAAAAGTATTATAGCAACGATAAGTAATATTATATTTATTATTCCCCAGATGCCGAAGATGACGTTGTATGGAAATAAACTAATCCCTGTGGGCATTGTAACATTAACACCATCTTTTTCGTGGTCAACTAATGTTTCCCGGAGTTTCATTAGGATGTTTGACTTTTCTAACTGAGTCGTGGCTGGCTCAACCTTTTTTAATTCCAGTAATGAAGCTTTCAAATTGTTGTACCAAAATCCAACATCTTCATCTGGTGTTTTATATATAACTGATGTGTACCCATCAGTTAAGTCTTTTTTTTCAATGAACGATATCACATAATCCATTTCTTGTATTGCCAATTCTATGGTATTGGCGTCCGCTGCTCTTTTAAGGCGATCAGTAACATCTATATTGAATGTTATGTATCTATAAAGTTCAGTAGCACACCATACCACAAAGATCAGACAAAAAATCACTCCGATAAATATTTTAAACTCTTTCATGGTTTTACCTCTTAGATTATTAATGAGAAATTTGTTTGTTTTTTTATTTATATTCTTATGTTTTAATTTTTATAATTATTAACAGACAATAGTATCATATGGCTAATCTCTTGTCAAGAGGTATTAAAAATGTTACAGTAATTTACACTATTGTATGTCCTTCTTAACTAAATTATTTGGCGATCCAAATGAACGGGCGGTGCAAAAAATCCGACCGTTGGTTGATGGCATAAATGCACTAGAAGAAGAAGTTAAAAAATTAAGCGACGAAGCTCTTAAAAACCGTACGGTTGAATTTCGCGAGCGGCTTAATAAGGGCGAGAATTTAGATGATATTTTAGCGGAGGCTTTTGCGGTAGTGAGAGAAGCCTCTAGTCGTGTATTAAAACAAAGACATTTTGATGCGCAGTTAATCGGCGGCGTTGTTTTGCATCGTGGTCAAATTGCGGAAATGAGAACAGGTGAAGGAAAAACTCTTACCGCTACTGCGCCGGTTTATTTAAACGCGTTGGCGAGTAAAGGCGTGCATGTGATAACCGTGAACGATTATTTGGCTCGCCGTGACTGTATTTGGATGGGCAAAGTGTATTCCAGCCTTGGTTTAAGCGTGGCTTGTATTAATCACGAGTCAGCTTATTTATACGATCCGACAGTTGTTAAAGAAGATCCTACTTTTGCGAATTTGCGTTTAGTGCCGCGCCGCGAAGCTTACCACGCCGATATTACTTATGGCACTAACAATGAATTTGGTTTTGATTATTTGCGCGATAACATGGTGTGGCGTTTGGAAGAAATGGTACAGCGCCCACTGCACTATGCTATTGTCGACGAGGTTGACTCAATTTTAATTGATGAGGCCCGTACGCCTCTAATTATTTCCGCGCCAGCGGAAGAGGCAGTACAAAAATATTATGACGTCGCCCGCTTTGTTGATAATTTGCAGGAGAATACAGATTATAAC
The DNA here is from genome assembly GCA_020057885.1 of bacterium. Classification (GTDB taxonomy): domain Bacteria; phylum Patescibacteriota; class Patescibacteriia; order Veblenbacterales; family UBA10138; genus JAGVEX01. The sequence continues at coordinate 145,923 of JAGVEX010000015.1, read as the reverse complement.
CTAGATGAAAAAATGCGTGCTACTACTTTAACTGAAGAGGGGATTAATAAGGCTGAAAAGTGGTTGGAGGTAAAAAATTTGTATGAAGAGGGTGGTTTTGAAATGGTGCATCATTTAGAGCAGGCCGTAAAAGCTAAAGCGCTTTTTAAGCGCGATCGTGAATACGTGGTCCGTGATGACGAAATTGTTATTGTGGATGAGTTTACCGGCCGTTTAATGTTTGGTCGCCGTTATTCCGAAGGCTTGCATCAGGCTATTGAGGCCAAAGAAAATGTAAAAATCCAGCGCGAATCATTAACTCTAGCTACCATTACTTTTCAGAATTATTTTAGATTATACGAAAAATTGGCCGGCATGACAGGTACGGCTGTTACCGAAGCAGAAGAGTTTTATAAAATTTATAAACTTGATGTTGTTTCTATTCCGACCAACAAACCAATGATAAGGCAAGATTTGTCAGATAGAATTTATAAAAATGAAACAGGTAAGTTTAAAGCAGTGGTGGAAGAAATTAAGCGTTTGCACGCGGCTGGACAACCCGTGCTGGTGGGTACAATTTCTATTGAAAGAAATGAGGTTTTATCCGAACTGTTACAGGGCGAAGGCGTGCCGCATGAACTTTTGAATGCTAAAAACCACGAGCGTGAAGCGGCCATTATAGCGCAAGCTGGTCGCCGTGGTGCAGTAACTATTGCTACTAACATGGCAGGCCGCGGTGTGGATATTATTTTGGGTGGTTCACCGCCCGATGAAACGGAGGCTGATTTTGTGCGCCAGGCTGGCGGTTTGCACGTTTTGGGTACTGAACGGCACGAAGCGCGCCGTATTGATAATCAGTTGCGTGGTCGTAGCGGTCGTCAGGGTGACCCGGGTTCATCGCAGTTTTATGTGAGCTTGGAAGATGATTTAATGCGTATATTTGGTGGCGACCGTGTAAAAGGTTTAATGGCACGGTTAGGTTTGCCCGACGATATGCCAATTGAAAATAGTTTAGTTTCGAAATCTATTGCCACAGCTCAAAAAAAAGTAGAAGGCAATAATTTTGATATTCGTAAACACTTGGTGGAATATGATGACGTGCTAAATAAACAACGTGAAGCGGTTTATAATCGCCGTCGTGAAGTTTTGCGCGCGGCTCAGGATAATTTGCCCGACATTAAAGCGCAGGTACTAGAAATGGTGGATAAAGAAATTTCTGAGGTAGTGGCTTTTCATACAGCATTAGAAGATGAATCAAAATGGAATTTAGAAGAAATTTATGAAGTGGTTCATTCCGTTTTCCTAATCCCACGCGAAGTGAGAAAAAAATTAGATGAGTTAGAGGCAGAGGCGGGGGATGCTTCGGCCGATGCTAAAGCACGCGCTAAAATTATTACTTATCTTGAAAAATTAGCACATGAGGCTTATGAAAAACTAGAGCATGAGTTAACGAGTAATGCTATCAAAGCAGGCTTACCTAATCACAAAAATATTATGCGTGAAGCAGAAAAAACTTTACTCTTACGTTCAATTGATGGTTTGTGGGTAAAGCATTTAACAGCTATGGATCATTTGCGAGGCGGCATTAGTTTGCAGGGTTATGGCCAACGAGACCCTTTGGTTGAATATAAACGCGAAGGATATAAAATGTTTAAAGATTTATTAGCCTCTATTCAGGACGAGGTGGTTTACAATATTTATAAAACAGCGGTAGTGCAAAATTTAATACGTGAGCAAGAGGCTCCGCGCTTTCAAATGCAGGAGAAGGGTCCTGCTAAAACTATGGCTGAGGGCAAGGATGTTTTTTCTTCGGCGTTAATAGGTGGCGGAGCAGTAACCTCTAAACCGCGTGATGTTGAAGGGCACAAAGTCGGCCGCAACGACCTTTGTCCATGTGGGAGTGGCAAGAAGTACAAGCGATGCCATGGAATGTAAATTCTTATATAATTAAAGTTAAATATATTGCAAATTTTATTTAAAGAGATAAATGTAGCGCAGTCCCGTAGTGGAGCGAAGCTTCTACTACTGGGATAAAAAATGCTATGGGGCGTAGGAATATGAAAAAAGAAAAATTTTACGCTGGTGGATTTCTATATAACTCTAAAATTGAATCAGTTTTGTTACATAAAAGAGATACAAAAACAAAAGTGAACGCAAATAAATGGGCATTCTTTGGTGGCTTGAACAGAGGTGAAGAAGAGCCCAAGCAGACATTTGTGAGGGAAATTAGGGAAGAATTGAATATAGAAATACCACTAGATAAAATTGAGTCGCTCTGTGATTATTTTAACGAAGAATTGCAGACCCATAGGTATGTATTTTTTATTGAGAGTGATTTAAATAAATCACAAATGCGACTGGGTGAAGGAGAGGGATTTGACTGGATTCCATTTGATAAGGTTTTTGAATATAATTTGACTGAAAAGACAAGGTTAGATTTAAAAACTTTTCTGCAGACGCGGAAATAAAACCGGTAAGTACAGGATAAATAATTGTTAAAATATAACCGTATATCAGATATTAAAGAGCTAACAGAAAAAATAATAGAGTTTAGAGATGCCAGGGATTGGAAACAGTTTCATAATCCCAAAGATTTGGCTTTGTCATTAGTATTGGAGGCGGCTGAAGTGCTTGAGCATTTTCAGTGGAAAAACAAGGAAGAAATAGAAAATTATATTAAGACTAATAAAGATGATATTGGAGAGGAGCTGGCTGATGTATTTTATTGGGTGTTATTATTTAGCAGTGATTTGGGTATTGATATTTGTGAGGCCTTAGAGAAAAAATTAAAGCAAAATGAGAATAAATATCCTATTTCCAAGTCACACGGAAAACATTCCAAATATACCGAATTATAGAAGAGTTAGTTTTAAAACGTCACAAAATTATTATTTAAAAACAGTCTATGAGGACTGTTTTTAAATATCGTGTTATAATTTAGCCATGTCTGAGGAAATTAAACAAAATATTAAGCCTCAACTAACCAGACTTGATGTTATTACACATCGTTTAACGAGGTGGATTGGTTCAACCAGTTCTCTTGTTACGCATACAATAATATTCGCGGGAGTTGTAGTAGCCCCCATTTTTGGTTTTTCTATGGAAGAAGTACTTTTAATATTAACCACCATAGTTTCGTTAGAGGCTATTTATTTGGCAATTTTAATTCAATATACTGTTAATCGGCATAGTGAAACTTTAGAAGAAGTGGCCGAGGATATTGAGGATGTAGCCGAAGATGTGGAAGAGGTTACTAAAAATGTTGAAGAAATTTCTGAAGATGTGGAGGGCTTATCAGAAGACGTAGAGGATATTTCAGAAGATGTTGATGAGCTTTCCAGTGAAAACAAAAAAGAGCACGTCCCTTCTATGAGCGATTATAGTAAGATAGAAAGCACGCTTAAACAATTATTAAACGAAATAGAAAGTATCCGTTCAAAACAAACACCACCCAAATCGAATTTATAGTTAATCTTGTAAGCAGTGTATAATGTTTGGGTATGAATAATTATTCAGACGAACAATTGGTTAAATTGGCAATTGATGACAACAAAGAAGCGTTGGAGGTTTTGGTAGCGCGTTATTTGAAGTTGGTATATAACTTTGCTTATAGGTATGTGCGTAATAGTGACGACGCGGAAGACATTACCCAAGATGTATTTGTTAAAATTTGGCGCAATTTGCATAAATTTGATCAGACTAAGAAATTTAAACCTTGGCTTTATCAGATAATTAAGAATACTGCCCTAGATCTTTTAAAGAAAAAATCAGCCATTCCTTTTTCTAATTTTGACAGAGAAGAGGGAGATAATTGGTTAGAGGAGCATTTGGTTGATGAGTTTCAACAAACGGATATAAAAGCAGAGAATACTTTATTGTCAGATAAATTAAGCGGTGCTATAGGTAAGCTTACGCCAAAATATGCCGAAGTTGTTTCATTGCATCATCAAAAAGATTTAAATTTTAGAGAGATTGCTGAGTTAAACAATGAATCAATAAATACTGTTAAAAGCCGTTATCGTCGCGCTTTATCTTTGCTTAAAAAAATATTAGGCATTTAATGCACCAAATTTGGCGTGGTGGATGTATTTATATATGGGAGCATTTTTTAGCCCAGCTCTCTGCTTGGATAAAAGGACATTACCTCCTTGTATCAAGCATAAAAACAAGGATGCACCAAAATGCATCCTTGTTTCGTATTAATATTAAGTATGGTTATGCAAACTGATAATAAAAACCCTATTAATCAAGGATTTATAGAAGCACCATCTGGCTTGCTTGATAAAGTCATGCTTCGGATTGATAGGCAAAAAAGGCTTATGGCTATACGCCGATTTAGTCTAGTCTCTGCCTTTTTGTTAATAATCTTGGCCGCAATTATTCCAATTTGGCAGTCGTTCCAATTTAACATGACCCAATCTGGCTTTGATCAGTATGTATCATTATTATTTTACGATTTTAATCTAATAATTGCAGAGTGGCAGAATTTTGGCCTTAGTTTATTGGAATCATTGCCTATTATTAGCACCGTTGAATTACTTGCAGTGGCATTTGCCCTGCTTTTAGTAATCAAATCTGAATTTAAATATGGTAAAATAATTTTTAATCATCAACATAATTTTAATTTAGTTAATAAAATATAATAATATGGATATACAAAATTTTTTTAAGTCAAAACAATTTAAATTGGTACTTATGGGATTGGGTGGGTTGATTGTTTTATTGCTAGTATTTCAACTTGGCGTATTTATTGGTTTTAGAAAAGCTAATTTTACTTTTGGTTGGGGTGATAATTATCACCGTGCGTTTGGCGGACCCAGAGGCGGTTTTTTAAATGATTTTGAGGGCAGAGATTTTACCAGTGGGCACGGCGTAGCTGGTAGTATTATTAAAATCGATAGCGGTTTAATAATTGTTAAAGGATCCGACAATGTTGAAAAGATTATTGCCACCGATAGCACTACGACGATCAACAAAGGCAGGCAGGCTATTCAATCATCTGATTTAAAAGTTGACGACCGTATTGTAGTAATTGGCTCTCCGCAAAATAATGGATCGGTATTGGCAAAAATGATACGCGTATTTGATCCTTCTGGAGCTCTTCCGCTTGCACCATTACCAATGATGCCAAGACCTTAATAAAATAAAAATATTTTATGATGAATTTTGTTTCAAAAATATTAAAACGAAAAGTTTTGTCCGGTTTTATTATTATAGTTGTACTGGTGGCTGGTTATTTTATTTATAAAAATTTTAGTAGCAGTTCTGTTACGACCAAATATATTACTTCGGCTGCCGCTAAAGGTAATTTGACAGTCTCAGTAAGCGGCACGGGGCAAGTTTCTGCTTCTAGTCAGGTAGATATTAAACCAAAAACTTCTGGAGATGTTGTTAGGGTGGCTGCAACAAACGGTCAAACAGTAAAAAAAGGAGATATTTTAGTTCAACTTGATTCAAGTGACGCGCAGAAAACTATCAGAGATGCTGAAGTAAGTCTTGAATCTGCTAAGTTATCATTAGAGAAATTAAAACAGCCGGCCAGTGAGCTTTCTCTTATTCAAGCGGAAAATAGTTTGGTTCAGGTTCAAGAAACAAAGCAGACGGCTATTGATAATTTGGAAAAAATTTACGAGGATGCCTTTAATACTGCAGCTAATGCGTTCCTTGATTTGCCAACAATAATAACAGGGCTTCAAGATACGCTTTTAGGTAGTACTTTAGGTAATAATGGACAATGGAATAAGGATTATTATGTAGACGCTATTAAATCATACGATGATAATATTTTGGCAAAGAAATATAGCGATGACGCCTATGAAGCTTATCAAAAAGCAAGAGCAGCTTATGACAAAAGTTTTGATGATTACAAATCAGTGAGTCGTTCTTCAGATACCAGCGTTATAGAGGTGTTAATAAACGAAACATATGAAACAACAAGAAGTATAGCTGAAGCGGCCAAGAGCGAAAATAATCTTATTCAATTTTATGAAGATAAGTTAACCGAACGAAACTTAAAATACAATTCACTGGCTGATACTTATATTTCTAGTTTGAATACTTATATTGGTAAAACTAATACACATCTGCTTAATCTTCTTTCAGCTAAGAGTGGTATTCAGACTGGTAAAGATGATATTACTAACGCCGATAGGTCTATAGCTGAAAAAACAACATCTCTAGCTGAGCTCAAGGCTGGGGCAGATCCGTTGGATATTAAAGCGCAAGAACTATCAATACAACAAAAAGAAAATGCACTTCTAGATGCTCGTGAAAAGCTTAGTGATTATTACATAAGAGCGCCATTTGATGGTGTGATAGCGTCGGTAGATGTTAAAGTCGGTGATTCAGCCTCTTCTGGTACAGCTGTTGCGACTATAGTCACAAAACAACAAATGGCGGAAATTACTTTAAATGAAGTTGATTTAGCTAATGTTAAAATTGGACAAAAAGTAACAATTACCTTTGATGCTGTTACTGGTTTAACAATAACAGGAACAGTTGCAGAAATTGATTCTATAGGCACTGTTTCACAAGGTGTGGTTAGTTATGGTGTTACGATTGCTTTTGATGTTCAGGACGACAGAATTAAATCGGGAATGAGTATGAGTGCGGATATTATTACAGAATCAAAAATCGATGTTTTATTAGTTCCTGCCACGGCAGTTAAAACAGCTAACGAAACTAGCTATGTTCAGGTTTTGGTTAACGGAACGCCCCAGCAAAAAGTTATTACTACAGGTTTAAGTGATGATAAAAACATTGAAGTTATGAGCGGTCTTAATGAAGGCGATGCTGTTATCACGCAAACACTTAGCAGCACTACTACTAGTAGTACGAGCACTAACTCAAACAGTTCTAATGATGCCATGAGGAGTATGATGCAACTTAATGGTGCTGGCGGCGGTCCGCGTTAATTTTAGGCGGATTAATTTATGATTAGGTGTGAGAAAATAACAAAAATTTATCAAACCGGTGATACAGGTTTAGTGGTACTTAAGGAAGTATCCTTTGAAATAAAAAAAGGTGAATTTGTTGCCATTATTGGTCCTTCGGGATCAGGAAAATCAACTCTTATGCATATTCTGGGAGCTTTGGATAGGCCTACCAGTGGCAATTATTTTTTAAATGACAGGAATATGCTTGAGTTATCAGATGATGAATTGGCTGAAATCCGTTCACAAAAAATTGGTTTTGTTTTTCAATCTTTTAATTTACTTTCCCGTACTACTGTGTTGCGTAACGTAGTTTTGCCGTTGATATATGATCGCAATACACCTAAGAATGAAAGACAATTAAAGGCTGAAGCATCGCTGCAATCTTCGGGGTTAGAGAAAGACCGTTGGCATCATTTATCAAACCAACTTTCTGGTGGACAGATGCAGCGAGTAGCTATTGCACGTGCCTTGGTTAATTCACCCGACCTTATTTTAGCCGATGAACCAACTGGTAATTTGGATTCAAAAACCGGTGATGTGGTATTGGAAACTTTTAAACGTTTGAACCGCGAAAAAGGTCACACCATTGTGTTAATTACTCATGAAAAATATGTAGCCGAGCACGCCGATCGAATAATCGAAATTAAAGATGGCATGATTTCAGCTGATCGGAAGCGTTTTAGTTTATTAAAAGATAAATAAATTTATGCTTTTTTCAGATTTGACTCAGGAAATTTATTTTTCCTTATCATCTAATAAGTCAAGGTCTTTTTTGACTATATTAGGTATTGTTATTGGTATTGGTTCAGTTATTGCTATGGTTTCTATTGGTCAGGGTGCCGCTAAAAATATAGAAACAAATATTCAGTCCCTGGGTACTAATTTATTAGTGGTTACGCCTGGTTCACAAAAAAGCGGTGTTGGGACAATGGTGAGAGGTGGAATGGGTTCAGCTACAACTTTAAAAAATGATGATGCTGAAGCTATTACAGCACAAATCGTGAGTATTGATGCTGTGGCCCCCACTGTTTCTAGTCGTAAGCAGGTAAAAACTACCAAAGGTACAAATAGCAATATTAGTATATATGGAGTTAATGCAGCTTATCAGACTGTTAAAAATGTGGAAATTGAGTCAGGCAATTTTATTACAGAGGAACAATCAAAAAAGAATGCTAAGGTGGCTGTTTTAGGTTCGGGTGCGCGTGATGATTTGTTTGGCGAAGGTAGTGATCCGGTGGGGGAAAAAATCCGTATAGAAAATTTAGAATTTAATATTATTGGCGTTGCTAAAAGTAAGGGTGGAACTGGTTTTGGCAGCGCGGATGATTTAATTTATATTCCAATTATTACCGCCCAAAGATATCTTACTGGCAGTAGCTCTCTTAGTAATATTAATATTCAAGTTAGTCAGGAAAATTTGATGGATTCAGTGCAAGAGCAAATTAAAACCTTACTCTTGGTGCGACATGGTATTACGGATGCCGATAGTGCCGATTTCACAATTGTTAACCAAGCTGATATTTTAAGTGCCATGTCTTCAGTTAGTGATACTTTAACTTTACTTTTAGCGGCGATTGCCGGCATTTCTTTATTAGTCGGCGGTATTGGTATTATGAATATGATGTTAACGACTGTAACCGAAAGAACCAGAGAAATTGGTTTACGTAAATCGTTGGGTGCAAAAAATGGAGACATTAACATTCAATTTCTTGCCGAATCAGTGGCCTTAACTTTTATTGGAGGTATAATTGGTATCCTTTTAGGATGGTTAGTCTCTTGGCTAATTACTAAAATAGGTGGAACAGCTACAAATGTAACATCTTCTTCAGTTGCTTTAGCTTTTGGTGTTTCGGCGGCTATCGGTATTGTTTTTGGTTATTATCCAGCTCGTAGAGCTTCTAAGCTTAACCCGATAGAAGCTTTGCGTTATGAATAATTTTTATTAATAATAAATTAATTTAATATGAATAAAAAATTATATATTATTACAGCGGCTATAGTAGTGGTTGGGGCTATATCTTTTTACGGTGGTATGAAATATGGACAAAGCACTACATCAAAAAATAATTCAGGAATGCCTAATTTCCAAAATTTAACATCTGATCAGCGGCAGCAAATGCTTGGTGGCACAAACGGCACACGAAGGAGTGCAACGAATGCCGGCAGCCAGTTTATTAATGGTGAAATAATCAGTAAAGACGATAAGAGTATAATAGTAAAGCTGAGAGACGGTGGTTCAAAGATAATATTTCTTTCGAATACTACCAGTATAGGTAAAACTACGGATGGTGTGGTAGGTGATTTAGAAGTTGGTGAAGATGTGTCCGTTAATGGCACGGCTAATAGCGATGGTAGTGTAGTTGCCCAAAATATTCAGATTAGACCTACCGTTACTGATATTAAACAATAAATACAGTTTAAATGTTTATATTAAAAACAGTCTTGGCAATTTGCAAGACTGTTTTTGTTTAAAGTGCTATAATTAAATAGTTCTTACTATTAATTTAAATTATTATGAAAGGATATGTAACAAACTTAGAGCAAGATACGCTTGCCAATAATAATTTCCGTCAAGTGCTTTATACTGGTAAGTTTAGTCAGCTAGTGTTAATGAGTTTACAGCCAGGCGAAGAAATCGGCGCAGAGATGCACACTTTAGATCAGTTTTTGCGCATTGAGCAGGGTGTTGGCAAAGCCGTGTTGGATGGAGTTGAACACGCTTTGGAGGATGGGAGTTGTGTAGTGGTGCCGGCTGGTGCAAATCACAACATCATTAATACCTCGTCCACAGAAGCAATGAAGCTTTATACAGTTTATTCTCCCCCAGAACATCAAGATGGTGTGGTGCGTGCTACTAAAAAAGAAGCTCTGGAAAGTGAAGAGCATTTTGACGGCAAAACTACCGAGTAATTATCTGCTTTCGTATTTATTTGCGGATTAGGTTCGGGGTTACTGATTAAAATTATCAAAATACCACTAATTTTAATATCGGGGAAAAATAAGCGATCGCTTATTTTTCCCCGATGGTTATTGATTAGGTTTTTTGCTAGTATAATCAGTAATTATCAATTATACTAATATTATGGTGCCAGTTTTTATAATTGTTATATTAATTATCCAAGGAATAATTGCCTTGGGTCATTTTGTTTTATATAAAACATTTATTTCTGTATTCACTTTGAATAATTCCAACACTCTAATTTTTCTTAAAATAATTTTAATAACTCTTTCCGTTAGTTTTGTAGCGGCATCTTTACTCACCTTTCGCTATTATAATTCTATTTTAAGTATTTTTTATACAATTTCCGCGGCGTGGCTTGGTTTTTTACTGTATTTATTTTTAGCATGTGGTATTTATTGGTTAGCGGTTAGTGTGGGTGGACACTTTTTTACAAACATAAATTTATTTATTTTGGGAAAAGTATTACTTTCCATAGCATTGTTGATTAGTGTTTACGGTGTAGTGCAGGCTTATAGTGTTATTGTTACTAACATTAAAGTTAGTTTGCCTAATTTACCCCAAGAGTGGAATGGTAAAAAAGCAGTTTGGCTAAGCGATGTGCATTTAGGGGACGTATATGGTATTTCAGCAATAGAAAAACTTTTTCAAAAAGTACAAAAATTACATCCCGATATAATTTTTATCGGTGGTGATTTGTTTGATAGTTCCAGTTTTCCAGTAGAGACCGCGGTTAAACCACTAGCCTCGTTGCAGGCGTCGCTCGGAGTTTATTTTATTACTGGCAACCATGAAGAATTTTTTGATAAAGAAAAATATCTTAATGTTGTAAAAGAATCAGGTGTTAAAATTTTGAATAATGAAGCGGTGGATATAGCGGGAGTTAAAATAATCGGAGTGGATTATAATGACACTGCTAAACGCGCGGATTATGAAAATATTTTAAAAAATTTAACTAGCGATAAAACCAAGCCAATAATATTACTTAAACATTCACCTTCTGATTTAGACATTGCTTTACAAAATGGTGTAAATTTTCAAATTTCAGGACATACTCATCGCGCCCAAATGTGGCCATTTAATTATATTACCAAATCGATTTATAAGGGTTTTGATTATAGTTTGCATGATTACAGTTCAATGAAAGTTTATACCTCAAGTGGTGCTGGAACCTGGGGGCCGCCTTTACGCGTAGGCAGTCCTTCGGAAATTGTATTATTGGAGTTTAAATCATCATCTGATAATAAATTTAATAAACCAGATTCAGTTTTACAAACCCCTTTAGATAAAGCTTTGGAGCGCATAACAAAAAAACCATTTGGTATTAAAATTACACCACAAAATTCCCCTGTGCGGCCAGAACATTTTTCTGGTTATCATACTGGAGTGGATTTTGAAATTTTAGTGGGTGAGGAGGATAAGGATGTTAAAATCAACGCCCTATGCGCTGGTTCTGTTTTGCTTAAAAAATGGGCTACTGGTTATGGTGGGGTATTAGTGCAGAGTTGCAGTTTGGATAATAAAATAGTAACAATTATTTATGGCCATCTTAAATTAGCTAGCATTACAGCTAAAGTAGGCGACAATTTGTCAGCTGGCGAGACAATTGGCGTGCTTGGCAATGGGTACAGCACGGAAACTGATTTTGAAAGAAAACATTTGCATTTAGGAATACACAAGGGCTCTGCTATAGATATTAAAGGTTATGTGGCAAACGCAAAAGATTTACAGAATTGGGTTGATGTTTCTAAGTATTTAAGGTAAATTAATTATATTATTTAAGAATAATTTATGAAGCCGCCTATTATAATTTTAGATGAGCAAGATAATATAATTGGGTACAAGGATTATGAGGCTGGATTAGAATTAAACGATGTTAATCGTGTGTCTACTCTTTGGATTACAAATAGTAAGGACGAAGTTTTATTAGCTCGTCGCGCTTACAATAAATCACATGATCCGGGTAAGTGGGGAACGGCAGTTGCTGGTACAGTTGAAAAAGATGAAACATTTGAAAGTAATATTATCAAAGAAGCATCAGAGGAACTTGGCCTTACTGGCATTAAGTTTGAAGTTGGCTCTAAATTGTATAGGGTGACGAATAAGTATAATTATTTTGTACAGCGGTACTTTTTAAAGATTGATAAACCAATTAATGAATTTAAGATTCAAAAAGATGAGGTTGCAGAAGTAAAATGGTTTTCTAAGGAAGATTTAAAACGTGAACTTACTGAGAATCCAAATGAGTTTCTAGATTCTATTAAAAATTTTTTAGCAAATTTTATAGAATTTAATAGCCTAGAGATTAAATTATAAGTATTTATGCCAATTTCAGTATCACCAGAAGTAAATTACAGCGCTTGGCCCGGCCTTTCTCAAGAGAGAGCGCGAGAGTTGATTATCAAAGAGGGTTATAACGAAATATCAACTGCCAAACGCAGCAGTATTTTAAGCATTGCTCTGGAGGTAGTTAAAGAGCCGATGTTTATTTTGCTTATTATTTGCGGCCTAGTTTATTTGGTGTTGGGTGATTTAGGCGAGGCAGCGCTTTTGCTTGGTTCGATTTTGTTTATTATGGCCATAACTTTTTATCAGGAACGCAAAACAGAACGAGCGTTGGAGGCGTTGCGTGATTTATCCAGTCCGCGCGCTTTAGTTATTCGCGGTGGAGAACCAAAACGTATTCCTGGGCGTGAAATAGTACGCGGCGATATTATGATTTTGTCAGAAGGCGATAGGGTACCGGCTGATGCGGTTATTTTGGCAACAGATAATTTAGCAGTTAATGAATCTTTGCTTACGGGTGAATCGGTGCCAGTGCATAAAAACGTGTGGGACGGAAAATTAAAGCCGAGTAGGCCAGGTGGCGAGAATTTGCCTTTTGTTTATTCAAGCACTCTTATTACCGAGGGCCGCGCCGTAACGCAAGTTTTATCTATTGGAGCTAACACGGAAGTTGGAAAAATAGGTAAATCGTTGCAAGTTCTAGAAAAAGGCAATACTTTACTGCAGAAAGAAATTAAAGTATTAGTTAAACGCTTTGCCATTTGGGGAGCATTTTTGTGTATTTTATTATTTGTTGTTTACAGCTTATCTACTAATAATTGGCTGGGTGGATTTTTAGCTAGCATTGCTTTGGCTATGTCTTTGTTGCCAGAGGAGTTTCCGGTTATTTTAACTATTTTTTTGGCTTTGGGCGCTTGGCGAATGTCTAAAAAACATGTTTTAACGCGCAGAATTCCTGCTATTGAAACACTAGGCGCAACTACCGTGTTATGCGTAGATAAAACAGGCACTCTAACTTTTAATCAAATGACACTAGGGGGTATGTATGCGGGTGGTGATTATTATGAACCAAATAAAAAAGAAGATACTTTACCGGAACAATATCATAGGCTTTTAGAATTTTCTGTATTAGCGAGCCATAAAGATCCTTTTGATCCAATGGAAAAAGCTATTTTAAGTTTTGGCAAACAGCAGCTTTTGCACACAGAACACTGGAACAGTAATTGGAATCTTATTAAACAATATCCTTTATCTAAGGATTTGTTGGCCATGTCGCAAGTATGGCAGCCATCTGCCAAGCCTGATTATGTAGTGGCCGCCAAAGGTTCGCCTGAAGCAATTATGGAATTATGTCATTTTTCTTCTGCTGAGCAGAAGAAAAATCTTCAGCAGGTTAATTTAATGGCTAGTAAAGGTTTGCGCGTATTAGGGGTGGCTAGCGCAAAGTTTAAACATGGTAAATTGCCACAAGATCAACACGATTTAGCTTTTAATTTTTTGGGATTTATTGGATTTATAGATCCTGTACGCCCACAAATTTATCAAGCCGTGGCGGAGTGCTATAAGGCCGGCCTGCGCGTAATTATGATAACAGGCGATTATATTGGTACAGCCCAAAAAATAGCTACGGAAATAGGGTTACCATCTTACGAAAATATTATAACCGGTTCTGAATTGGATAAAATGAGTGACTCAGAACTTGCTGAGCGCATTAAATCAATTTCTATTTTTGCTAGAGTTGTACCAGAACAAAAATTAAGAATAGTGCAGGCGCTTAAGGCAAACGGCGAAGTGGTGGCTATGACCGGTGATGGCGTAAACGACGCACCAGCGCTCAAGGCCGCAAATATTGGTATTGCGATGGGGGAACGCGGTACAGATGTAGCGCGTGAAGCTTCGGATGTAGTTTTGCTTGATGACAATTTTACTTCCATTGTTGGCGCTGTAAAAGAGGGGAGAGTTATTTATAAAAATATAGTCAAAGCCATTATTTATGTTTTGGCAATACATATTCCTATAGCTGGTTTGGCACTTATACCAATTTTTTTGGGCTGGCCAATGATCCTTATGCCAGTGCACATTGTATTTTTAGAATTGATAACCGATCCGGCCTGTTCCATTGCTTTTCAGGCGGAACCAGCCGAAGGCGATGTTATGTCACAGCCTCCCCGTAAATTACAGCAGCCACTTTTTGATAAGTGGGCAGTAGTTTTTAGTATCTTACAAGGTCTGGGAATGTTAGCCATGGTTTTGTTGGTTTATGTGTTATCTATAAAAAATGGATTTTCTGTTAACACAGCTAGAGGTGTTACTTTTATTACTTTGATTACGGCTAATATAAGTTTAATTTTAACAAATCGTACTTTATCCCAAACAATATTTACTTCATGGCGTAACCGCAATCCAGTTATGTTACCTATAATTATAAGCGTTATAGCAGGTTTATTAGTTATATTTTATATTCCTTGGCTTAGCAATATTTTTAAATTTAGCAGGCCAGATAAAATGGGTGTTATGACAGCCATAGGATTCGGCTTACTTAGTATTTTGTGGTTTGAGGGGCTTAAAGTTGTAAAGATTTATTTTAGTAAAGATGTTAAAATTTAATTGGTGCGGCTATAATTTATATGAAAAGAACGATGGGTAAAAAATCATACGAAAAGTTAACCCATTTTTCTTGCGGCGTTTGTAAAAAATGGTGGAGCGTGGCAGAGGCTCCATGCGTTAAAGATAAATGGTTTTGTCCTTGGTGTGGCAGTGAACAGGAATTTAAAAATACTTGAGCTTTAATTTATTAAAGATCTTAATTATCCATTTATATGCAATGAGAAGAGATGGGTTAGTTGAAGATGTTTTCTTGAAACCAATATTAGATAGTCAAAAAAGATTATAAATTTTCTATAATGAGTTACAGTAAAATATATTTATATGGATGCGCAAACTAATTTGATAATTTTATTTGCAGTTGTTGTAATAGGTTTTTTAGTTATAGATCTTGGTTTTCTTAATAAAGTAAGCCATAAAATTGAATTTAAACCCGCTCTTTATCAGTCATTATTTTGGATTGGGATTTCATTGGTTTTTGGTTTTTTGATTTATTTATTCATAGGAAAAGAAACAGCGGTTGAATTTTTTAGTGCATATATTACAGAAAAGATGCTCTCTGTAGATAATCTTTTTGTAATACTGTTAATTTTTAGCTATTTTAAGTTAGAAGAAAAATATCACCACAAAGCTTTATTTTGGGGAATTTTAGGGGCAATAATCTTTCGTGCAGTATTTATTGGAGCAGGCGCATATATCATTCATCAATTTTATTGGGTTTTATATATTTTTGGGGCAATTTTGCTTTATACAGGTATTAAATTATTGCGTGATAAAAAAGAAGAGCATATTGATTTTAAAAATAACAAGATTATAAAGTTTGCTCATAAATTATTACCCTTTACAGATAGTCATCATAACGGGAAATTCTTTTTTAGAGAAAATGGTAAATTTTATTTTACCTCATTATTTATGGTTGTTTTAATGGTAGAGGCGACCGATATTATTTTTGCGGTTGATTCTATCCCCGCGGTGTTTGCTATTTCACAAAATTTATTTGTGGTATTCACTTCAAATATTTTTGCAATTATGGGATTAAGAGCGCTTTTCTTTTTAATTGAAAATATTTTACACCGATTCCACCACTTACAAAAGGGATTAGCTATTATTTTATTATTCATTGGATTAAAAATGCTGTCGGGAATATTTGGATTACACATATCTTCGCTAGTTTCGTTTGTAGTTATAATGTTTGCATTTGTTTCGTCTATTGTTTTATCAATCATATTTCCTAAAAAAATTTAATGGTGTAATATTGTTATAATTTTATTTTAAGTTGCAAAATATCTCTGCCTCTTAAGGTTGGAGATGAACGTATGAGACTAGATTTACCTTGCTTTTTTAGGGTAAAGGTGTATGCTAAAAGTAATATTTATTAATTAAATATATGTCGCCAATTAATACAACTCTTCAGGCTTCAACTCATCAGGTGGTCCATTCCAAACCCAAGGAGCATCTTACTACCATGAGTATATTTTTATCATTTATACTTACTGTTACTTTGATCGGTTTGGGTTGGCGTGGTTTGTATGATTTAAATAGGATTTATAATCCGCATTACGGCGTTTGTAATCAAGCCCAGTATATTTTGACGAGAGGTGAAAGTTGCCTAGTAGAACAATATGCCTTTAAAACTGTTTTACTGCATAGCTATGTAAGCTTGCCGCTTTTTCTTATTTTTCTTGGCTTAATGCTGTATTTAAGGCATCATCGGTTAAATACCTGGCAAAGGGCTATGTTTCGCGTTTCCAGCGCGGTAGCGATATTTTTTGGTGTAGAATTTATTGCTGAGGTTACTATTTATCTTTTTCAATTTTATAGAATCATTGCTTGGTATTTTTCGCTTGGTATGTCCGCTGCGTTGTGTATTTGGTTGGTGATTTATTTAGAACGTCGTCAGGCGCGAAAAAAATTTGCCGGCCAGTCCCAGCATCATTAATTTGTATTTTATGAAAATGCATATTTTAAGTCGCGACGTAGAAGGTGACGAGCATGGACTTTATTATTTAGAAGCTATGGGCAGTGAAGCGGATAATTTGTTTGAAGAAGCCAAGTTTAAACACCGAGCTTCTTTTAAAGATAGCGAAGGCCGACATTATATTTTAACTCGTGAGAGCGCGGGGCATTATTTAGTGGCACATAACGACCATGACTAAAATAACCAAAGCTAAAAAGACTCATAAAATTTCCGGAAAAATAGCAATATTTGATATTGATGGTACTATTTTTCGTTCCTCATTGCAGCGCGAGCTTATTATGGCGCTGGTTAAATACGGAGTATTTCCGCCCATTGTTAAAAAAGAATTAGAGAAGGATTATTTTTCTTGGGTGAATCGCAATGGTTCTTATGAGGATTATATTATGCACGTGGTGCGTGCTTATGAGCAGCGTATTGGCGGAGTAGCGGTGGATGACGTGCGTCAGGTTTCGCGTTATGTTATAGAACAGCAAAAAAATCGCGTTTACACATACACCCGTCAGCTTATTAAAAAGCTTAAAGCCAAAGGATATCGTTTAATAGCAATTTCTGGTTCACCAATTGAGATTGTGAAAGAATTCAATCGTTTTTGGAAATTTAATGATGTTTACGGCATGGTCTTTGAGATAAAAGGCGGCCGTTACACTGGTAAAGTATTGGAACTTCCTATTATTAATAAACGCTTAATAGTGGAAAATTATTTGGCTAAACATAATTTTAGCTGGCGCGGTTCGGTTGGTGTGGGCGATACGGAAAGTGATGCCAGTTTTTTGGAAATGGCAGCTCGGCCGATTTGTTTTAATCCTAATAAGAATCTTTATCAATTGGCGCGCAAGCACGGTTGGGAGGTAGTGGTAGAGCGTAAAGATGTAATTTATTATTTGTAAATTATGCCACCTATCCATTCTATTCCCGTATTAGCTTTTGATATCGCCACTAGTTTTGACTTTACTGCTTTAAGGCCAAATACCGAAAAGTGGGGCAAAGTAGTGGAGCGTCGGCCGCTTATTATTGAATTTAAACAGTCACAATATATTGTGGTTTTTGAGTATGGCTCGGTGGTATTTTTTAATTTTACCCATGAGGAAGCGCGAGGTTGGTTGGAGCAACTTAAAAATTATGCCAACCGCACCAATAGGCGGGAGTTTAGCGATAATTTTACACTTTATATTGGTGAAAAACGGGGCACAGCCAGCACCGAAGAACTTTCTGTTAATAAATTTTTTATAGATACTGTAAAATTAGTTGCAATTGTACTTTCACGTTCCGTTGGTTTGGAATATTATGAGGATTTAATAGATCGCAATTTAGCTAAACTTGAAGAATCAGTGGAAAAACTTTCCCGTGAAGGTAGGCTGGTTCTTAAACGTCGTGAGTATGTTAAAACAGCTGGGTTGGCCCTTGCCATACATCATGAACTAGCTTACAATTTGCAGCTTTTAGATGATCCAGATGTAGTGTGGGAACGCGGTGTAGAAATGCAGAAATTATATGAACATTTGAGTTCGCTTTTTTCAATTTCTAAACGTGCACAAGCTATTGAACGAAAACTTAATATTATTGCCCGTTCCAGTGAATTTATTATTGAACGTCTGCAAAACCGTACGGCTAATATTTTAGAGTGGGCCATAATTTTATTATTTGTGATAGATATTATATTTATTTTAATTCCACTTTTACAATAATTTTTTGTCATGCAGACAGAAATCGAAGCTAAATTTTTAGATATTAATCCAAATGATTTAAGGCAGCGCTTGCAGAAGGTAGGTGCTGTTTTGGTTACTAAAGAGTTATTAATGCGGCGTAGGATTTATGATTATCCAGATAATCGTTTATATAAAATTGGCGTCTGGATACGTGTACGCGACGAAGGCGATAAAGTAACCATGAGTTGCAAACAAACCATTGATCGTACTTTGCATGGTACAAAGGAATTAAATATAGTAGTGGATGATTTTGATAAAGCATGTGATTTAATGCAATCAATCGGATTAGTTTCAAGGGCATATCAGGAAACTAAACGCGAAAAATGGCTACTGGACAATTGCGAAATCACAATTGATACCTGGCCTTGGATTCCGACTTTTACAGAGGTGGAAGGTGAGAGTGAATCACAACTTAGATTAGTGGCAGATAAGTTAGGTTTGAATTGGTCAGAGGCTATGTATGGCAGTGTTGAGCCGGTTTATCAAAAATATTTTGACGTTACTATAGATGAGTTTAATAGTTGGAAGCAAATTACTTTTGAGTCAGTACCCGAGTGGTTAGAGATAAAACGCAAGAAGTGCGTTTAGTGCCATCGTAACGTTAGATGTGTATAATACGTCTACTTAAATGCCAGCTTAAACCCTGGATTATTCTGTATTGGCTAGTTTATGAAAAAAATAACTAAACAAACCTACATAGTTTTTTGGCAGCATGTACGCAGGTATAAGCTACAATTTTGGATTATTGTAGCCTCCATTGGTACGGGCAGTTTAGTTTCGATTATTATCCCGCTTTTTTATAAAAGATTTTTTGATTTAATTGCCCAAGCTAGTACAACCGGCTGGAATGAAACAGTAATTGCCTTGCGCCATTTGATTTTAATAGTGCTTATTTTAAATGGCGTATTGTGGGCCTTGTATCGTTTAGCCTCGTTTGTAAATAATTACTTTCAGCCGCGGGTAATGTCGAATATTGCCAATACTTGTTTTGATTATTTACACCAGCATTCTTACGGCTTTTTTGCCAATAAGTTTGTGGGTGCTTTGGTACGTAAGGTTGGTAGATTGGAGGCGGCTTTTGAATATATCAGTGACACTTTGTACTGGAATTTGTTACAAACAGTGGTACGTATTACAGCTTCGCTAGTTGTTATTTTTATTGGTTACCCGGTGATTGGTTTTATTATGTTGGGGTGGATTTTTACTTACTTAATTATTAATTATCTTTTAGCGCTTAAAAAATTAAAATATGACGAAGCCAGCGCTAAAGCAGATAGCCGCGTCACAGCTTATTTGGCTGATACTATTACTAATAATAGTAACGTAAAATTATTTACCGCTCATAATTATGAAGGGCATGGTTTTAGGCAAGAAACCAATGAACAGTTTACTCTTACTAAAAAAAGTTGGGATTTCGACGCTAAAGTGGAGGCAGTGCAATTTGGTTTTATGATTTTTTTGGAATTTTTAGTGTTTTATGTGGCAATTGGTTTTTGGCAAAAAGGCGTGGTGAGTGTGGGTGATTTCGTTTTAATTCAAACCTATCTTATTCAAATGTTTGATAGATTGTGGGATGTTGGCCGTACAGTGCGTCAGCTTTACAGAAGGTTGGCCGATGCCGAGGAAATGGTGGAAATTTTACACACACCTCATCAAGTGCAAGATAAACCGAGTGCTGAAGAATTAGCAGTATCGCGCGGTGAATTAGAGTTTAAAAATATTCGTTTTGCTTACACGGGGGTGCGCGAGGTGGTAGCCAATTTTAATTTAACAGTTAGTCCTGGTGAAAAAGTTGGTTTGGTTGGACCGTCTGGCGCCGGTAAAACAACGCTTGTAGCTTTGTTATTGCGTTTTTACGATTTAACCAGCGGTAGCATTTTAATTGATGATCAAGATATTAAAAATGTAACACAGGATTCGTTACGCCGTAATATTAGTTTTGTGCCACAAGATCCTATTTTATTCCACCGTACCTTGCTAGATAATATTCGTTATGGTCGTCGCGATGCTACCGACGACGAGGTGATAGGCGCGGCAAAGCTGGCTCACTGTGACGAATTTATTAATAGGTTACCGGATGGTTACAGTACTTTTGTGGGGGAGAGGGGTATTAAACTTTCTGGCGGTGAACGTCAGCGTGTGGCAATTGCCCGAGCAATTTTGAAAAACGCACCTATTTTAGTGTTGGACGAGGCTACCAGCAGTTTGGATTCTAACACGGAGAATCTTATTCAAGATGCCTTGATTAACTTAATGAAAAACAAAACTACCATAGTAATTGCGCATCGTCTTTCCACTATTATGAAGATGGATAGAATAGTGGTTATTAACCAAGGTCAAGTGCAAGAGATTGGCAGTCACAAACAACTACTCAAAAAAACCAAGGGTTTGTATAAGAAATTATGGGATCTACAAGCCGGTGGCTTTATTGCTTAAATTAATACCCTTGCCATTTTTGGGCCAACTTGCTATAGTGTTTTTGTTATATCATTTTATACCATAGGTTAAGAACCTGGGTTTGTTTGTAAGGAATTTCATGTCATTTTTCAAAAAATTAGGAGAAGGACTAAACTCGACTTTTGGCTTTATTTGGTGGCCCTTTTTAGCTGTGGGCAAGTTATTGTTCCGCAATATGACACCGCGCAAAAAGGTCTGGTATGCTTTTGCGGGCATTTTTGTTTTGGCTTTAGTTACATTTTTAATAGATTTGCCGCGCGTGCCCGCTTGGGTGCCTGGGCAAAGTTGGTTTAATAAGCATAATATTGAATTAGGCTTGGATTTGCGTGGTGGTAGCCATTTGGTTTATCAGGCCGATGTGACGCAAGTGCCAGAGAGCGATCGCGCTAGTTCACTTGATGGTGTGCGTGATGTAATTGAACGCCGGGTGAACTTTTTTGGTGTTTCTGAGCCAGTAGTGCAAACTAACAAAGTTGGTGATAATTGGCGCGTAATTGTGGAACTTCCTGGGGTAACCGATGTTAATCAGGCTATTAAATTAATTGGCGAAACTCCGATTTTGGAATTTAAAGAGCAAAATAATCAACCAGTTGATAATTCAGAAGTTGATAAATATAACGCCGAAGCTAAAAAGAAAGCTGAAGATTTATTGCGACGCGCCAAAAATGGCGAAAATTTTGTTAAATTGGCAAGTCAGTATTCAGAGGATGATGGTAGCAAAGCACAGGGTGGTGATTTGGATTATTTTGCCAAAGGGGTAATGGTAAAAGCATTTGAAGATGCTGTGTTCGCGCTTAAAGTTAATCAAATATCACCTAATTTAGTACAAAGTGAGTTTGGTTATCATATTATTAAAAAAACAGGCGAGCGACAGGGTACAGCGGGGACTGAAGTGCGTGCTAGTCATATTTTAATAAAAACTCAAGCAACTAAGCAGCAGGAAGCTTGGGCGTCTACTGGTCTTTCTGGCAAACAGCTTAAAAAAGCTAGTGTAGAGTTTGATCAAAACACAGGTTCGCCAGAAGTGAATTTGACTTTTAACGACGAAGGTAAAAAATTATTTGGCGAGATTACCACACGCAGTGTTGGTAAGCCAGTGGCTATTTTTTTGGACGGCGCGCCAATTAGCACCCCCACTGTTCAACAAGCTATTACCACAGGCAGTGCTGTTATTACTGGTAATTTTACTTTACCTGAGGCAAAGCAATTGGCACAACGTTTGAATTCTGGCGCTTTGCCAGTACCAATTTCTTTGATAAATCAGGAGCGTATCGATGCTACGCTGGGCAAATCTTCAGTGGAGAAAAGTTTACTAGCCGGTGTTTTGGGAATTTTATTGGTAGCATTTTTTATGATTACCTATTATCGCTTGCCTGGTTTGCTGGCGGTATTGGCGCTTGGTTTGTATTCTCTTATTACGCTAGCTATTTTTAAACTTTGGCCAGTAACTTTAACCTTGGCTGGTATTGCCGGATTTATTTTATCAATTGGTATGGCGGTAGATGCGAACGTGCTTATTTTTGAACGTTTGCGTGAGGAATTACGTAGTGGTAAGCCAATGGTGCCTGCTATTGACGAAGGTTTTAAACGTGCTTGGACTTCAATTCGCGATTCAAATGTTTCGAGCCTTATTACTTGTTTAATATTAATGTGGTTTGGTTCGAGTTTGATTAAAGGTTTTGCTATTACTTTGGGTCTTGGTATTTTGGTTAGTTTATTTTCTGCTATTACAGTTACTCGTACCCTTTTACGTTTAGTGGCCACAGGACGGATCACTAATTGGCGTTGGCCTTTTGGCGCTAAAAAACAAGATTTAGTTTCTACTAAATAATTATTTATGGTTAGAGTTATTCAAAATCGCGGTTGGTATTATGCCTTTTCTGGATTGATGGTGGTAGCGGCAATTGTAGTTTTGGCTATGTGGGGTTTGCGTTTTGGCATTGATTTTACCGGCGGCTCATTATTGGAAATAGAATTTAATAATAATCGTCCCGAGGTTAGTATAATTACTGACAGTTTTAAAGATTTAAATTTAGGTAATGTAACTGTGCAACCAGCGGGGGATAAGGGTGCTATTTTACGATTCCGTGACGTTACCGAAGAAACTCATCAACAAATTTTACAAAAGATAAAAACAGCTGGTGGTGATTTAACAGAAAGTCGTTTTGAGACAGTGGGACCGATTATTGGCTCTGAGCTTAAGTCGCGTGCCATTTGGGCGATTATAATAGCTTTATTCTTTATTGTTTCTTATATTTCTTGGGCTTTCCGTAAAGTCTCTCGACCGGTGGAATCTTGGAAGTATGGCGTATCGGCTATTATTGCTTTGGCGCATGACCTGCTAATTACTATCGGCCTTTTTAGTGTCTTGGGATATTTTGGAGGAGTGGAGGTAGAAAGTTTGTTTGTAACTGCCCTTTTAACTATTTTGGGTTTTTCAGTACACGATACCATTGTGGTGTTTGATCGCACGCGTGAAAATTTATTCCGTGGCGTAGCGCTTAGTTTTGAGGAAACAGTTAATAAGAGTGTGAACGATACTATTATGCGTTCTATTAATACCTCGTTTACTACTATTTTGGTATTAACAGCCCTTTATCTTTTTGGTGGCGAAAGCATTCGCTACTTCACCTTGGCGCTTCTTTTTGGTATTACTATTGGTACTTACTCATCAATTTTTGTGGCTTCACCTTTGATTGTGGATTGGCAACTATTTTCTGCTCGAGGTAAAAATTCAGGTAAGAGATAATTGGTAATAAATTTTTTTACAAAATGCCGCCTCTCAGGGGTGGTGTTTTTATTTATTTAACGCGGAATCTCTGTACCAAAGGCAGGTAGACACCACAGTCCTATTGCTATATATTTGATTTAGGATCGTATGTATAGTATACGGATTTATGTCCAGCTGGACATAAATCCGTAATACGGTAATTCACCATAAATTGATAAGTCTATGGAAACTTCATTAGCAGTTGATGTTGCAATATCCATTATTGTTTTAGGTTAAATAATTTATTTTTTTGAACCTTACACTTTTGGTCGGCCGACCAAAAGTGTAAGACAAATAAAAAAGTTATAGCTCTATAAAAAGTGCAATATATGTGTCTGGGTATTACCATTTGCGCCGTTTGACAAAAAGTTCAAGCTATACTACAATAAATTGTTATTTCCATAAAACCAATAAAATAAGGAAATAACCCTTAGCCTCGGGGAAGGGGCCAAACAATTCCAGGACAATGAAGTCTTGGAGGAAGGACATTAACAATGAAAACAATAAGTTGGTTCACGAGAGACATGACTACAGGCGAGCTTAATGCCGTGGTTAAGAAACTCGGCAGTGAAGTGGCTTTCAAGGTCGCAAGCGGTCAGTTGGTGCTGTCAGAAGAACAGGAAGGCGGGCTTTATATGTTAAAGCCAGCTCAGATTGTCCTGTTCGACAAGAACGGCCGCCGCATTCCGCTGCCCACCTTGCAGTACTTGCACTGCGACCCTGACCGCAGCTTTGGCCTCAAACAGCCGAAGCTGGATTACCTCACGCGGTTGGTGCGTCTGGCCGAAGCTTTCAACATCACGCCTGACATTCAGGCAGTTGATTTTGAGAGCCAAGCCGTGGCCCTCATCGGAGAGCTGCGGGCGTCAGAATTCTTACGCCCGCTACTCAAGGGAGTTTATCTCCCGCTCTACATTCCGAAGCTCGCCATCGAAGATTACGGTGAAACCATCGAGAACATTCTCCTTGCCGCAGTCGAACGTGCATACCAGAAAGAGTTTCCTGGCCGTCCGTTCAACAACTACCGCAAAGGCACGCTCAAAGGTGAAGTAACCATCATCCCTGGAATGCGCCACGAGCGAATTGTCGAGCGAGCGAAACAGGGCTCCCAGGTTGTCATCTACTTCCCGAATCCGCTCGGGGGCTTCTCAGTCCTGGCGCAACGGGAACAGGAAACAACCCTGCCCGAACGCTTAAGCGTGGCTGGCCCCTTGGAAACGCTCACAGGAGCAGCAACGTATACGGATACGATGCTGCCCCATTTCCATACTCCTGGATATGACCAGAGTGCGGTTCAATGGCGGCGGCCTGAGAGGTCGCTCTATCTGGAGGCCTATGACGACAAGCTCAGGTTCGACTTCAAGAGCAATCTCGGCTATGCGAATGGCCCTTACTCTGGTGGTCTTGTCTTCTCTCGGTAGTGAGGGCTTTGGACTTCGGCCACTTGTCCTTTGGACAATGGCTTTTGACCTTTGGTCTTCAACTACAAACACAATTAAGCAAGGTATGACAACAATCGTTGTACCTTGCTTTTCTTTTTATTAAACTCAGGTATACTACCCACGAGAGTAGGCTAATGTACAGCCGTTTGACAAAAAGTTCAAGCTATACTACAATAAATTGTTATTTCCATAAAACCAATAAATAAAGGAAATAACCCCACAGCCTCGGGAATGGGCAAAAACAAAATCGGGCAACAAGCTCGAAAGGAGTAAACAAAATGAGTACATTACCAATCATCAAGCTTGAAGAGATTACTGATTACAACCAGATTCCACCTTACATCTGGCAAGCTTTTGCCACTAAACTTGGTGGCCTTGATAACTTGAAAGCTGTTCTTCGGGGCGAAAAAGACATCAACTTGATTGATGTGATTATCAGGCTGTTCAACAAGAACGGTCGTCGTATTCCGCCACGTGGCCTCCAGGCAGCAGTTTGTGATGCCAACCGCAAGTTTTACCTCACACAGCCGCCCGACATTAATTTAGCAGAGCGGTTCAATCGCTTGGTTCAGGCGTGGAGTGGTGGCGTAGGTATGTCGGATGCGGATTTTGAGAAAGAGTTGGCTCTCACTAGAGCTGATTTTGAAGCTATTGAGCTTTTGAAACCGCTTTTGAATGGCGTGTGTCTTCCTCTTCTTCTTCCCCAACTTGACTTCACTGATTACGGCAACATTCTCGACACCGTAATTTTGCCAGCGGCGGAGCGGGCTTACCTGAAACAGTTTCCCGAGCGGAAGTTTGTGAACTATCGCAAGGGTGACCTGGCAGGCAAAGTCAGTATCATTACAGGCGTTCGTCATGAGCGTATTGTGGAGTGTGTAAAACATGGTCCGCAAGTCGTACTGTATTTCCCGAACGCTCTCCAAGGCTATTCAGTTCGCGCCCAGCGTGAGCAGATGGCAACACTGCCAGAACAAATTAGTTTAGCTGGTTTTGAGAGAGTTATCGGCCATATAATGTACACAGAAACACTGGCCCGTGATGTAAATACCCCAGGATATGATTTGTCCGCTCTTCAATGGCAGCAGCCTGAGCGGTCGCTCTGTCTGGGGGCCTATGACGACGAGCTCAGGTTCGACGGCGAGGGCGATCTCGGCGATGCGAATGACTGTTGCTCTGGTGGTCTTGTCTTCTCTCGGTAGTGAGGGCTTTGGACTTCGGCCACTTGTCCTTTGGACAATGGCTTTTGACCTTTGGTCTTCAAAGAAATATCAAACAGGGTTTTGCAAAATATCGCAAACCCTGTTTTTCTTTTTATCAAAAAACTATATACTTAAGCTTGAGAGTAGGCTAATGTACCCCGATTTACGGATTGGGGTCGCCGAAATCCTAGAACACGCAAACGTATCAGAGTCCTGTAGTTTACGCCTGCCTACGGCAGGCAGGGATTACAAGAGCGTATACGGTGTACCTAGACACTACGTGCTTACTTCTAGGGCTTAGCGAGGCCGAATAAAATTCAAGGGACCTAAAATAAAATTTAGGGCTCTGGTGAAAAAGGGAGGATGTAAGCACAATTTGGCAGCAGCCTGAGAAGTCGCTCTATCTGAAGGCCAATGACGACAAGCTCAAGTTCGACAACAAGAGCAATCTCGGCAATGCGAATGACAATTACTCTGGTGGTCTTGTCTTCTCTCGATTGTTTTTAGGTACTAGCAAAGCTCTCCACTATGGGGAGTTTTGCTTATATAAGTGAGCGTTGCCAGCCACCCAACATACGTCCTATCTCCTGTAGGTATCCTTGAATAACAGTATATTTTTTAATATCTAACATTTTTAAATCTTTTGCTAATCTAAATAGTACTTTAAGCGTATCAAACTTTACATTGGCTTGTTGTATTAAAGTCATTTTATTCTGTTTAGCTGCACTGCTGGCAGCCAGTATTAGCTCAAAGGTTGAAAATATATACTGTTCGCATTTACTGCCCAGAGCGTACTTGTCTCGTTTGCTAAATAGGGTTTGATAGTCGTAATACGTTTTGTACAAATCGTATAATTTTTTGATGATGGGTATTTCAGTTGTACTGGTATAATTATTCATATGATTTATGAAGAGTTAATAAGCCCTGAAAATTTATTCAGAGCCTGGGATCAGTTTAAGAAGGGCAAGCTCAGTAAGATGGATGTGCTTCAATTTGAACGTCATCTTGAAGATAATGTTTTCTTTTTATCTAACGAGCTTTTGGAGCAAGCCTATCGCCACAGGCCGTATCAGACATTTCGTATCTGCGACCCTAAGCCGAGATTGATAAGCAAGGCAGGCGTTAGAGATAGGTTGATTCATCACGTTATTTTTGATTACCTTGATAATGTTTTTAATGCCACGTTTATTTATCATTCCTACTCTTCTCGTCTGAATAAAGGCACTCACTTAGCTATTCAGAACTTAAATCACAGTTTGAGAGCATTAAGTGTTAACTACACTCGGCCAGTTTATGCTTTGAAATGTGATATAAAGAGATTTTTTCACAGCATCAATCACCAAAAACTATTAAATATAATAAAGAGCAGGGTTAAAGATGCCCAGATACTTTGGTTACTTGATGAGGTAATTAGTAGTTTTCCAGGAAGTGTCGGGGGGGGGGGGCGTTAATGGGTATACAATCAAAAAATATAGGATTACCCATTGGTAATTTGACCTCGCAGATTTTTGCCAACATATATTTAAACGAATTAGACCAATTTATAAAACACGAATTAAAAGTACGACACTACTTTCGCTATGCTGATGATTTTATAATGGTTAATGATGATCCAATTAAATTGGATGCACTAATACCAAAGGTACAGAATTTTTTGAATGACAATTTGTCACTTGAGCTTCACCCCAATAAGATTATACAGTGTAAGCTAAGTCAAGGCATAGATTTTTTAGGCTATGTAGTTTTGCCTTACCATATTGTGCTTAGGACCAGTACAAAGCATAGGATATTTAAAAAGTTATTTTTTAAACAGAATGAAGTTTTACGAGGTGAGTTAAATGAGGATAGTTTTAAGCAATCCGTGCAATCATATTTGGGTGCTTTGAAGCATTGTGATGGATTCTCTATATCTAACAACCTACGTAATAATTTTAATTGAATTACGGTATTATCTTCCAATAAAGAAAGGCAGTCGTAGTATATGCAAGAAGTTAAAATAATTTAAAAGGTATTAAGTAAGTTATTGCCCCTGTTGGTTGAAAATTTTATCTATTGACAGGATTGGATAATTATGATATACTAAATATATAGTATCCCATACTATTATCTTTGTGTCTATGAATCAAGACCAAGAATCAATTTTAGATAAAATAATCTCCACCCAGCAGGTTTCGCATCGCGAGCATTTTAGGCCGCAGGCAGTATTAACGGAACTTTTGCAAGGGTTGGGAGAGCGTGAGCGGCAAGTATTGGCGCGCCGTTTTGGTTTTTCTGGCAGTGAGTCGGAGACTTTGGAAAGCATTGGTAATTCTTTTCAGGTAACACGCGAGCGTATTCGCCAAATTCAGCGATTAGCAGTACAAAAAATAGTTCAAGGCAAGCGCGCCCAAGAATTGTTGCGGCCGATTCGCCAAGTCGTGGTAGAAGTTTTAGAAGGCGAGAGTGGTGCCGCTACCAGTGAAAAGCTTGGTCACTTACTGCAAGAATCAGGCGATGGCGCCAGCTTGAATGTTATTAATTTTTATTTAAGCGAAATTTTAACTGATGTGGTAGCAAGTTTAGGCGGCGAGGAAACAGAATTTATTTTGGGTTGGCGATTAAGAAATGCTTCGCTTGAAGCTATAACTAATATCATCAATCACGCGCAAGATTTTATTAGCACTAAGGGCCACCCTATTTCAGAGGATGAATTAGTGCGTGAGCTAGCGCGAGCTAATTTGCCTAGTCCTTTGGGCGGTAGTTTAAATGACGGTCGTTTGGCTGTGGGGCTATTAGAATTAAGTGTTAACGTGCGCAGCAATACTTTTGGTGAGTGGGGTTTAACACATTGGCAAACAGTTAGCCCTAAGCGCATGAATGATAAAATTTATCTGGTCCTAAAAAAACACGGTAAGCCTTTGCATTTTAGAGAAATTACTAAACTTGTTAATGAGCAGAAATTTGATCATAAAATGGCTTATCCGCCCACGGTGCACAATGAACTTATTATGGATAAAAAATATGTGCTGGTTGGTCGCGGAATTTATGCGCTTAAAGAGTGGGGTTTTAATCCTGGAGTGGTGGCGGATATTTTAGTGGAAATTTTAAAAACCAAAGGACCGCTTGATCGTTCCCAAATTGTAGAAGATATTCTTAAACAACGTTTAGTTAAAAAGGGGACTATTCATTTAGCACTTACTAATAAACAAAAATTCCAAAGATTGCCCGATGGTCGGTATACTTTGGCAACACCAAACAATCAAACATAAATATGATAAATTTGAATACGTATCTTAGCGGTTTGCCTACCAGCGATCCGATTACGGTTGCTTGGTGGATTTTCATTAATGGCGGCTGGATCTTTGCTGTTTTGCCAGCCTTGTGGGCAGCGTGGACTTCGTGGCTTACTTCACGCAAGCATCAGTATGAGCATAATATTCGTTATGTATTACTTGCGATAGATGTACCCAAAGAAACCGAGCAAAGTCCGCGTGCGGTGGAACAAATTTTTTCTAGTTTAGCCGCTACTTATAGCAAGGGTACTATTTACCAGCGTTTGTGGCAGGGCAAGCACCAAGAATCTTTTAGTTTTGAAATTGTTAGCTTGGGTGGTTACATACAATTTTTAATTCGCACACCAGCTGACTATCGCGATTTAATAGAATCTTCAATTTACGCACAATATCCCGATGCTGAAATTACCGAAGTGGAAGATTATGTAGATCGCGTGCCACTTGATTTTGATACAGATGCTTATGATTTATGGGGCACAGAGTTTGCGCTTACTAAAAAAAGCGCTTATCCCCTACGCACTTATCCCGATTTTGAGCATACGCTTTCCGGCGATTTTAAAGATCCCATGGCGGCCTTATTGGAAATTTTAAGCCGCGTTAATACAGACGAAGATGTTTGGCTACAATTATTAGTAACACCTTGCAGTGATCACTGGAAAGCTGAATCCGCCGCTGAGGTTAAAAAAATAGTTGAACATAAAAAACACTCCGGGCATGGTATGATATATTGGTTGTTTGTAGAATTACCATTGAATACTGTTTGTGTAATTGTGGAAATAGCTTTTGCCGGTATTTTTGAGCCAAATTGGTGCGGCAACGAATACAGTGGTGGTAAAGAGGTAGAGATAGTCCGTGATATTACCAAACTCACTCCTGGCGAGAAAGCTGTAGTAGAAGGAATTGAACACAAAGCTTCTAAAATTGGTTTTCACTCAAAACTCAGATTGGTTTATTGGGGTAAACGTGAAACTTTTTTAAAGGGCAGAGGAGTATCGGCCGTAGTGGGAGCTATTCAGCAATTTACCGCTTTAAATATGAACGGTTTTTTGCCTGGTAAACGAGTAACAACCAAAGCTGAATATTTTCTTAAGCAATCTCGTATTAACCGCAAACAAAAAAGTATTCTTAAATCATATAAAATACGCAGCGCTCATAGGGGATTAGGGCATGGCTTTATTTTAAATACCGAAGAGTTGGCCTCCCTTTACCATTTCCCAGTTGTAACAGTGAAGGCGCCATTGGTTAAAAAAACGGAAACCAAAAAATCTGAACCACCAACTCTTTTACCTACTTTGGGAGGCTATTTAAAACCCATGTCTGGCGCGCAAGCTGTTTCGGAAACTGGTGGCAAAGGCGGGCCGCCATCTAATTTGCCCTTTGTTGATTAATCTATGGAAGAGTTGACCCCACGTTACAATATCACTCCTTTTGCCGAAACTAATTTTCGCAATCAATCGCGGAAATTCGGTATTAAGCTGGACGATCGCCGTCGCCATATGTATGTAATTGGTAAATCTGGTACGGGTAAATCTGTCATGCTTGAAAATATGATAGCGAGCGATATCCGCGCTGGTTTTGGTGTGGCAGTAGTTGACCCGCACGGTGATTTGGTGGAAAAGATTTTGGATATAATCCCTTCTAGTCGCGTAAACGACGTAGTGTATTTTAATCCTTCGGATGTTGATTACCCAGTAGCTTTTAACCCCTTGGAGGCAGTGGATCCAAGGTATCGTCATTTGGTAGCTTCGGGTTTGATTGGTGTGTTTAAGAAAATTTGGGCTGATTCCTGGGGGCCGCGCTTGGAATACATTTTACGTAATGCCATATTATCGCTTTTAGAATATCCTGGCTCCACTTTGCTTGGTATTACACGTATTTTAGTGGATAAATATTTTCGCCGAAAAGTTTTGGATAAATTAAGTGATCCGGTGGTACGTTCTTTCTGGATTGATGAATATGAAAATTACAATGAAAAATTCCGTACGGAAGCTATTTCACCTATCCAAAATAAAATTGGCCAATTTTTATCTTCGGCTATTATTCGCAATATTGTTGGCCAATCCAAATCCACTCTTGATTTGCGAGAAATTATGGATGGACGTAAAATTTTGTTGATGGATTTGTCCAAAGGTAGGGTGGGTGAAGATAACTCAGCGCTACTTGGCGCTATGATGATTACAAAAATCCAGCTGGCGGCAATGAGCCGCATTGATACTCCCGAAGAAGAACGCCAAGATTTTTTTCTTTATGTAGACGAGTTTCAAAATTTTGCCACAGAAAGTTTTGCCAACATTCTGTCAGAAGCGCGTAAATATCGCTTGGATTTAATTATGGCTCACCAATATATTGAGCAATTAGGTGACGAGGTTAAAGCCTCAGTTTTTGGCAACGTTGGT
Source organism: bacterium (assembly GCA_020057885.1). GTDB lineage: Bacteria > Patescibacteriota > Patescibacteriia > Veblenbacterales > UBA10138 > JAGVEX01. Next base: position 113,937 of record JAGVEX010000015.1, on the reverse strand, counting down.
ACTATGATTATATTCCGCATCGGCGCAGAAGATGCCGAATATTTAGAGCCGGAATTTGAGCCAACTTTTATGCAGACGGATTTAGTATCTTTGCCCAACTATCATATTTATTTAAAATTAATGATAGATGGTGTTACTAGTTCCGCCTTTAGCGCTACTACTTTACCGCCAATTTCTCAGCGCACTAATAACCGCGATAAAATTATTAGAGTATCACGTGAACGTTATGCTAAGAATAGAACAGTGGTAGAGGAGAAAATTTTGCGTTGGGCAGGCGTGGAGGAAACGTTTAAAGGATCCGCCCACGAAGATTCTCGTTCGCTTGATCCCGAAGAAATGATGTATCGTAATGTGCCAGCTTCGTTTAAACAGCGCGGGGCGGCCACCACTTCCAATGAGCCACCGCGTTTGAATTTAAATCCGGAACGGGAGCTTTTTGAGGCAGAATGCTGGGTTTGCAAACGTAAGGTGCAATTACCATTTAAGCCCGACGGCATTAGGGCGGTTTATTGCAAAGAAGATATGAAACGGGTGCGACAAGGAATAATTGCCAAACCAAAACCAAGGTTAGTGGTAACAAATGCAACCCAAGGCCCAGCACAAGCACCGGTTGATTTGCCGACAGTTGAAAATGCTTTACCGCCAGTACCGGAAGAAAAAACAGCTAGTCCGTTGGTCATGGCACAGCCACTAGTGCCAACGCCGCCACCTAGTATTTCTTTAGAAGAAGCCTTAGCTCGCAAACCGGTTTCTTTTAATGCTCGCTCGGTAGATCAGCATATGTCAGAAGAAAATAACAAAGCTGAGTCCAATTTTAAAAAATTGCAGCCCGGGCAAGTAATTAGATTTGATGAGTAATTATTTTTAGTAAAAATATGTCAAACTCCCTCAAGAATTTTAAGAAGGATTTGTTAAGTGTTCATATTCAGGGCGCAACACTGGTAGCGCAAACCACTTTGCAGGCTTTGTCGCATTATGCTAAATCTGAAAAAATACCAACTACCAAAGCCGATTGGAAAAGTCTAGCCAAAATACAGGAAGACTTGGCTAATTTAAGACCTACCGAACCGTTGGCACGCAATATTAGTCGGTGGTTTGTATATGAATTAAAAAAGCGAGCAGTTAATTTAAATAAATCAAATTGGAATAAATTAGTTGAACAACTGGTGGTTAAATTGGAAGCTTATTTAAAACAAGCTGAAAATAAATTAAGTCACGCCGGAGTTGTGGCGCTTACCGCCAAAAGAAATATTTTTACACATTGCCATTCTTCATTGGCGGAAAAAGTTTTGTTGGCCGCGCATCGCAAGGGGAAAAGATTTAAAGTTTATCACACCGAAACCAGGCCTTTGTTTCAAGGTCATATTACTGACAAGCATTTGCGTCACTCTAAAATACCCTGTGCAATGGTAGCCGACAGTGCAGCGGCCTGGTTGGTTTCTAACCACTCGGGGGATGATGTTAAAATCAATTTAGTTTTATTGGGCGCTGATAGCATAGCACGCGATGGGTCGGTGTTAAATAAAATTGGTAGTTTTGGCATTGCTTTAGCGGCTTATGATTCTAAAATTCCAGTTTATATTGCCGCTACACTTTTAAAGGCAGATATGAAAGGGGAGAGTAAAATTGAATTGCGCCCGCGGCAAGAGCTGTGGCCGCATGCGCCACGCGGCACAAAAATAATAAATTATGCCTTTGATAAAGTGCCTGCTAAGTATATTACTGGTATTATTTGTGAATTTGGTATAATTAAACCCAAGCAAGTGGTAAAATTAGTTAAACAGCATTATCCTTGGCTATCTAAATAATTAATTTTTTATTCATATGTTGTTTAGAGTTTAGCCAGCCTACCGGTAGGCAGGGATTTCGAATTTAGTATTTTGGTTCGCCGTGGCGGACCACCCCGCTCCGCGGGGTAAAAGCGAAGCTTTTATTTATGTCATTTTATCTAAAGTCAAAAAAATTAGATTTTTCCGCCGGCAACGAAATTATTGCAGTGCTTAATGAAGCCGAGGCCGAAAGTTTAGGCATACAGGCAGGCGATAGAATAGAGCTTAAATGGAGTAATAGATCCAAATTGGTCGTATCGGCTGATACTAGTAAAGCCAAAGTAATGCCGGGGCGCGTGGGCTTGTTTCGTGAGGTTTGGCGCGGCCGTAATATTGAGGAGGGTGACGTGGTGGAAGTATCTATTATATCGCGCCCACCATCTATTCAGGCTATTAAGAAAAAAATGTTGGGCAAGCCTTTGGGCTATGAGGAAATTCATTCAATTATTTCTGATATAACCCAAAATAAATTATCAATACCCGAGATTACTTATTTCGTGGCCTCTGGTTTTGTTAAGCCGTATTCCAAAGACGAGCTTTATTATCTAGCCAAATCAATTGCCAATACAGGTGAAAAAATGGATCTGCCAACAAAGGTGGTAGATAAACATTCAGTCGGCGGCTTGCCAGGTAACCGCACAACTATGGTGGTGATTCCCATTATTGCCTCGCTCGGGATTTATATTCCCAAAACGTCTTCGCGCGCCATAACTTCGCCAGCCGGTACTGCTGATACGATGGAAGTGTTGGCGCCGGTAAGTTTTTCCATGAAGCAGATTAAGGAAATAGTTAAAAAAACCAAAGCTTGTTTGGTGTGGGGCGGTGGGCTTAATATTGCCCCAGCCGATGATAAAATTATAAAAATCTCAAGACCGTTAGCCCTTGAGCCTTACGATAAAATGATAGTTTCCATAATGGCTAAAAAAGTGGCCATGGGGGTGGATTATTTGGTTATTGATATGCCGATTGGCGAAACTACCAAAATTCCTAATATGCGCACAGCCAATCAATTACAGAAAAAGTTTGAATGGCTTGGGCGTAAGTTCCATATGAAAGTAAAGGTTATTAAAACCTTGGCGCGTGAGCCAATAGGACGCGGTATTGGGCCAGCGCTGGAAGCGCGTGATGTGTTGCGCGTTTTACAGCAACATAAATTACGCCCGCACGATTTAGAGCGTAAATCAATTTATTTGGCTGGTGAACTTTTGGAGCTTAAGGGTTATTGCCGCAAAGGACAAGGTAAAAAAATTGCGCAAAAGCAATTGTTAAATGGCGCGGCTTGGAAAAAAATGCAAGAGATTATTAAGGCGCAGGGTGGTAATTATAATATTAAATCAGAAGAAATTGCTACGGGCGCTTTCCGTTATGAAATTCATTCCAAAAAATCCGGTAAAGTTGTTTTGATACACGATCGCGCGATTAATGAAATTTGTATGAATTTGGGCGCACCGCACGAAAAAATCGCCGGTATTCATACACATGTCGATTGGGGCAATAAAGTGAAAAAGGGCGATAAATTATTTACTTTGTATGCCGCGAGTAAGGAACGTTTACAACTCGGACTCGCTGCTGCTCGTAAAAATAATGTAGTGTTTATAAAATAATAAACAGTTTCTAATCATTAATTTTAAACAAGTCCTAAATTCACTTCTTAAAAAATTTATCCTTAATTGTTTTGGATTTTGGATTTTGAAATTTAGATTTAATTTTTATGTCTTGGGTAACCGCCGCTTTACTTTCTGCTTTATTCGCCGGGCTTACCGCCATTTTGGCGAAAATTGGAATTAAAGATGTAAATTCAAACTTAGCCACTGCTATTCGTACGGTTTTTATTTTAGCCTTTGCTTGGGCGATTGTGCTGTTTCAAGGTAAGACAAATGAATTAGGAAGCATTGGTAGTAAGACATGGTTGTTTTTATTTTTATCTGCTATTGCCACAGCGCTTTCTTGGTTGTTTTATTTTTACGCGCTTAAAGTGGGAGCGGCCTCCAAGGTGGCACCAATTGATAAATTATCCTTAGTGTTCACAGTAGTTTTAGCGGCGCTTATTTTGGGCGAAAGTTTGACCTTTAAAGTTATAGCCGGTACCATATTAATGGCCGCCGGGGCCGTCTTAATTGCTTTATAGTTGAATACTGAATTATGAATAGAGAGATTGCTTCACTTCGTTCGCAATGACGATATTGATTCGTAATTATACATTAATGTCATTGCGAGGAGCACGCTTTGGGCGGGCGACGAAGGAATCTAATTAAAAACAATAAAATTAACAATTAATTTTTAACCATAAATTATTATGCGAGTTAGAGTAGATAGAGAATTATGCATTAGCGCGGCTTCTTGCATTGCGCTTTTGCCAGAAGTATTTGAGTTAGATGAAGAGGGTAAAGCCGTGATCAAATCTAGCGACGGCAGCAAAACAAGCGAGTGGGTGGAATTTTCTAAATTTTCGGCTGATGAAAAAATGGTGTTGGAGGCCGCAAAATCTTGTCCGACCAACGCGGTTTTTATTGAGGATGATACAGGCAAACAAATTTATCCTTAATTATTTATAAATTTAATACATTTAAAAAACAGGCTTTCAAAAAAGTCTGTTTTTTTGTTGAAACGGCTTGATTTTTTTTGTATTGTATGCTATAATGTATATAGAATTGGCTAATATTAGCCTAAAATAAATATTAATGCTTAATATAATTTAAATATATTAAGTAAAAAGGAAAAATAAAAATGAAAAAATTGCATTATCATGTAGCTCCGCTACATAATTTAACTAAGTTAAATAAACCCCATCATTTTATTGGTTCAGCCAGTCTATTAGTGATGGGTATTTTGTTTTATAGCGCAATGATTACGCAATTAGCCTCGGCTGCCACAGCACCAGGGGAAGATGTTCCAATAATAATTAGGCCATCTTCTTATACCATTTCAGTAACTAAAAGTGGCTCTGGAGCAGTCATAAGCGCACCGACAGGTATAAATTGTGGCTCTACATGTTCTGTTAGTTATGTTGCTAATTCCGTTGTTACTTTAACCGCTACGGCGGCAAGTGGAAGTATTTTTAATGGTTGGGGAGGTAGTTGTACTGGTACAGCTAGTACTTGCGTATTAAGTTTAAATGCAAATAAAGCTGTGACAGCTAATTTTGTACCCATACCATTAGAGCTTCCTTACGTCACCATTAATGCCGCCACAAGCATAACTACTAATTCAGCAACTCTAAGCGCCTTAGTAAATCCTAATGGTGTATCAACTTCAGTTGCATTTAGGTATAGTCCTGTACAATCAACATGTAGTAACCTGTCACAAATTAGTGCGAGTAGCGTTTTCACCGGATCTAGTCCTATTACAGTTTCGCGTATTATTACTGGTTTATTACCTAGTACAACGTATTATTATTGCGCCATAGCTAATAGTAGCGTTGGTAGTTCTGTAAGTGTGGTTAAATCATTTGTTACTACTACAAATGTGGTTATAAATAATTATACTTTAACTGTTACTAAAAACGGTACTGACGCGGATTTAGTTACAAGTAGCCCAACAGGAATTACAGGAATTAATTGCGGTTCTTCTTGTAACGCTTCATTTGCATCTGAATCAGTAGTAACATTAACCGCTACAGCCAGCGCAGCATCATCATTTGTAAGTTGGGTTGGTTGTAGTAGTGTTGCAGGATTAACTTGTACTGTTTCTATTAGCGCAAATAAGTCTATAATTGCCAATTTTGCGCCCTTACCAATAAGTACAAAATTATCCGCAGTGTTAGATGCAGCATCTCCTATGGCTAGCAATATAAATGCTGGGGGAACTAACGTGCTTTTTACTACAATAAAATTTTCAGCTATCGGTGGGGATGTTTCTATAAATACAGTTCAAATTAATTCTGACGCGCTTAATGTTTCAGCCTTGTCTAATATTAGCGTTTATTATGGCACTACATTATTAGGCAGTTCATCAACTTTGAATTTTACAGACCCTTCTTATAAATGGACTAGTATTTCAATTGCACCACAAACTATAAAAAAGGATTCCACTATGGTTTTAAGATTAGTGGCCGATGTTGGCTCTAATGCTAGTGGTTCATATAGGTTAGGTTTAATTGGATTGGGTTATAATTCTGAGCATGCACCTACAAGCGTTAATGTAGCATTTCCCCTATATGGCAATTTGATGACTGTTCTATCTACTGCTACATCAACTTTATCTGTAGCACTTGATGCATCTAGTCCAGCAGCAGCCAATATTCCTTCCAGTCAAACTGGCGTTACATTTACCAGAATAAAGTTAAGCGCCACAGGTGGTAATGTTACTCTTAATAATTTACAGATAAATTCTGATTCTGCAAATTTGTCAGCTTTATCAAATATAAAGATTTTTGATGACTCTACGTTAATAGGTAGTGCGGCGTCACTTAATCTTTCAAATCCGACACATGGTTGGCTTTATGCCGATATATTAACGCCAGTTAGCGTAGCCAATAATACCAGTAAAATATTGACAATTAAAGCTGATTTATCAGGACAGGCGAGTGGTGCTTACCGCTTGGGCGTGTCTGGCATAGGTTTTAGTGGAAGTCAACCAAATACACGTGTTACCTTACCACTTTGGGGTAATATGATGAGTGTGCAGGGCAGTAACCTTGGTATAGTAGCTGGTGATGTGATTAAAGGGGCTGGTGATCCATCCGTATATTATTTTGATGGTATTAAACGTTTGCTTTTTCCTAATGTGGAAACTTATTTCTCTTGGTATAAAGATTTTTCTAATGTAAAGACCGTAGCGATTTCTACACTTACTAGTTTGCCAATGGACAAAAATATAACAATTAGGCCTGGTACTAAATTAGTCCAAAAAATGTCCGATAGCGGTTTTGTTAATGTTTATGCCGTATCGTATCCTAATATATTACATAAAATTCCAGAAGCTAAACTTTCAACAATGTATCCCAATTGACAGAACTCCATTATTAAGATGCCAGACGTATTATGGCTGAGTTATTTAATGGGCGCTCCCATTGTTGATAAATATCCTGACAATACTTTATTAAATTATAGTGGTTCTTATTATCTTATATATAACAATGAGATTCACAGACTAACTGCAAGTGCATTACTGGCTAATTGGTATAATACAAATAATGCAGTAACTCCATCTATATTTAACATATCAGATTATAATTTGGGTAGCGACATTGTGAGTGTAATGCCTTGTTTGGTTGATGTGGCTCAGTGGTTGGTTTGTAGTTTTAGTGGACCAATATTATCGTTACCCGATCTTGCAATAAGTAATTTTAAGGTTGGGCCAAGTATCGTTTCGAATAATATGTACAAGTATGTTGAATTTGATATTTCCAATTTAGGACAAGGAGAAGTATTATCTGATTTTAGGATTGTTGTAACAAATTTGACTAATAATGAAATTATTCTTGATAAGATCCAACAGGGAACATATCTCCAGCCAAATGGTAAATATAGCCCCCATATACTTGCTCTTCTTGATCAGCACTTTGTAGCGGGTACAAATAATATTCAAGTTGTGGTTGATGTTAATAAAGTTGTATCCGAATCAAATGAGGGTAATAATGTGTATGCAAAAAACATTGTTATTGGAAATGGATCCATGATTAAATACATCTATGGTACGCGTACCATAGATGTTAAGGGTTCAGCTCAATTTAAGGTCGAAGTTAATAATCCAAACAACAGCCCATTAACTTATAGTTTTAGCTTAGGTGCAGGTATGCCGACCCAAGTAAATGCAGATGGTAAGTTTTTTAATTTTTTTACAACTGCAGGTAAGTATCGAGCAACATTCAAGGTGGCGGATTCTTCTGGGTTAGGCGATATGCAGACCATAGATGTTGTAGTTCGTGATCCTTCTTTCTGTGCGTCGTTCCAGATAGTTAAGGAAGCCCCTTTGCGAACATCTGAATTTAGTACATTGGATAGCGCCAAACACCCAGAGATAAAGAATTACCGTATTCAATGGTTCTCGGGTGCGTGGTCCGGGTGGTTTACGCCTGGTGTAAACGATCTTGATTGGAAGACAAACCCAGACGGATCGTACCGTTTGGCATGGGCTTACTTTGGCGATCATACTCATGAGTATCAAAAATGCCTTGGCCCCAAAGATGTATATGCCCCTAATTTCAAAGGCTTAGAAAAAATCGAACCACTAAAACCAGTTAATAATGTTAAAAGTGCCTATTTTAGTTGGTTGCCGGGTGTTGATTTAGACAGTTATAAAAAAGTCTCTGCTTCCACACCTCTAACTTATAAGATTTATGAGGCTACCAAGCCAAGTGGTTTTGATTTTACGCGTCCCATTTGGTCAACCACAGTGGTACCTTATTTTGCGAGTAGCTCACTAAATTATCAGAGTTTTGCCACTAAAGCTTTACGATATCTTATTAAACGTCCGGCCTTGCCAACTCCAACCTATTATATAGTGCGGGCGTCGGATCCTAGTGGCAACCAAGATAAGAATTTTATACAAAAAGTTTGGGGCACGATTGTGTCGGTAATCACAAAATAATAGCAGATGATATGCGTTTAGCAATCTAAGAAAATAGTTTATAATACCTAGGGCGCCTTGTGCGCCCTAGTTGTATAATAAGGCTGTTTTTATAAACAATTAATGTTAATAGTTAAATCCAAAAATTATCAAAAATGTTTAGATATAGGTGTGCTAGCTTTATTATTGGCTCTACCTCTTATTTTTGATATTAGAACGTTAAATGTTTTTGAGTTTAATAAAATTATATGGTTTCGTATAGGCGTGGAAGTTTTGTTTTTTATATGGGCCGCAAAGTTAATATTTACTTTTGACAATTGGAGTAATTTTTGTGGAGAGATAATTAATTTATTAAAAAAATCACCAGCTGATTTGCTTATAGTTGGTATTTTTGGCATTACTACACTAGCTACTATTTTTTCAATTTTTCCTAGAATTAGCTGGTGGGGGACATATGAACGTTGGTTTGGCTTATTTACACTCTTACACGTTTTTGTATTTTATTTTTTGTTAAGAATTACTTTACGACGTCAGCAGATATTTAAGATGTTACTAGACGGTGTGGCTGTGGTGACATTTTTTATTTCGGTGTATGCTATTTTACAACACTTTGGCATTGACCTTCCTGGGTTTAAGGAAGGTTTGCGCGTTGCTACTCCTGGTTGGCCAAGACGTTCTTTTGCCACCCTAGGTCATCCTAACTTTTTAGGAGCATATTTGGCACTGGTATTACCACTGGTTGTTTATTCTTTGTTAGTGAGTAAAAATATTTATAAACGAATATTTAATGCTGTTACCTTGATTGTGGGATTAATAGCGACGGTTTTTACATTATCACGCAGTGTTTGGTTGGCAGTAACGATTTCATTGGTTGTACTAGCTATTATATTAATTAAGGATAAGTTTCATTTTACTAAAAATCGCATTTTGTTTTTTGTTGTTACGCTTTTTGTTTTGGTCGCCGGTTATTTTTTTATAAATCATTCAGCAAATAATAATAGCGTATTAACAAAACGCTTGGTAAGCGCCTTTAATATACAAAATGACAGTGGCGGCGTAAGGTTGTGGATATGGGGAGTTGCCTTAAATCATGTCGTAACAAAACCACTCTTTGGTTACGGACCAGATACCTTTTATTTACTCGCCGAAAAAACACCCTCACCCTTTAATTTTGAACCACAGCCATTTGATAGGGCGCATAATATATTTTTAGATACTGCCTTGAGTGTAGGTGTTGTTGCAACTTTTCTCTTGTTGGCCCTAATGGTTTATATAATATATTATTTATGGAATGCCCGCCGCGCTGCTACTGAAACCGAATTAAATATTTATTATAGTGCCTTATTAGCATCACTCATAGCTTATATAATAATTGGTTTGTTTAATTTTGATACCATAACCTCGCTAGTATATTTTTATTTAGTAATAGCTTTAACCCTTAGCGTAAACAAATCTGAAGAATTACCAATTTCAACTGAGTCAAATTATAAAAATTATAATTGGCGTTATTTTTTAGTGGTTTTATGTTCAATTTTAACAGCAGTATTGCTTTATAAAAATATTAGTAGCTGGCAAGCAGATGCTTATGCTGGTAGTGGTTCAAGGGCCATAGCTGTGGGGCAGGTTAAATTAGCGGAACATGAGTTTGGTGTAGCAGTAACATATAACCCAGTGGAATCAGTTTATCGGTCTTTGTGGGCGGGTAGTTATATTATAGATATTTCCGATGAAACAGATATTAAATTAGTTTTAGATAAAATTAAATTAAGTTTGGGTTATTTTAATATAGCTAAGGTTCAGGGTTTGCCTAAGACAAATTATTATCAGGCTTTACTACAGCTATATACTTATTGGATTATTTTAGATGGCAACCAACTTCCAGTATTATTATCGATTTATCAGGCAGCCGAACCTTATTTGTTTAATCGGAGTGATTTTTATCGCAATTGGGGTATTGTGCTTTATGAAACAGGGAGTGTGGCTGAAGCTAAAATTAAATTTAATAATTATCTTAAATTATTGAAAGGCAAACCAGATGAAATTGTTAAGCCATATTTACAAAATTTTAATCTACCATAGTAATTGTACAATTCTTGACAAAATTGCTAATCTAAAGTAGTATACAATGTTAAGTTAAAAGCTATTAAATGAGCTTATAATATATGTCAAAAGCCATTCAGCATATATCAAGGCACACCAAAAAAGCAGGCCGCCACCTGTGGGATCATTTTATTCCGCACGCTGGCAACAATTATCACCCGCACGCTTTAAAGCACAATGTGCTTATTGGCTATAGCGTTATTTTAATTTTGTTAAAAGTTTTGGTAGTAGTGGTGCCTATTGCACTACCTTCTTCCAGTTTATTTTCTAGCGCTATTACGCCACAGAATATTGTTGAGCTAACAAATCAAACCAGAGAAAATTTAAGTTTGGGTGATTTAAAGTTGAATGACAAGCTAACCGCCTCCGCGCAAGCTAAAGCCGAGGATATGCTTTTGAATCAGTATTTCGCGCACACTAGTCCCGCAGGCGCCACGCCCTGGGATTGGTTTGCTAAAGCTGGTTACAAATATACTTATGCTGGTGAAAATTTAGCAGTACATTTTACCACCGCCGAGAATTTGCAAGCAGGCTGGCTCGCTAGCCCTACGCACCGCGCCAATATTGTTATGCCCAAATATACCGAGATAGGCGTAGGCGTGGCCATGGGTACATTTGAGGGTTTTGATACCACTATAGTGGTAGAGCATTTTGCCTCACCAATTAAAACAGCTTTAGCAACAACCATTAAACCAGTTACTAAAGAGGTAGTTGCCCCTGTTATTAATGCTAATACCAATACACCAGCACCCAAACCAGTGCTAGAGCCGGTTACAGCAGGTAGTACTACGGGTGAGGTGGAGTCGGCTGTTATTGTTCCCAAAACACCAGTTAGTGCGGTGGCAAAACCAGTACCGGTTGTACTTAAACCCATTATTGACGAATCAAGCTTGAAAGTATTACAAGATAATAATTCTTATCAAGTACAAATTAAAGTTACAAATGCCAAAGCAGTAGTGGTTCGGTTGGTTGCGGAAGCGGTAGTTTTAATTAAACAAAATAACGATGTGTGGCAGGGGAGTATAGCGTTTAATCCTGATCAATTTAGTAAAGGCGGGGAATTGTTATCAGCCATGGTTATAGGAAGCGATGATTCAGTTGATACTAAATCGTTAGTGTGGTTAGCGCCTAAAGTTTCCACGCAACAGTTTTATGTATTTAACGAAGGCACGAATAAGTTTGCTAAAATTTTAGGTTTTTTTACAGTACGTAATCTTGACGATTCGGTTACCCAATTTTATTTTTATTTTGTAGTATTTTTGGTAGCCGCGCTGTTGCTTAATATCTTCATCAAAATCCGCGTGCAGCACGTTTCAGTTGTAAGCCATTCGCTGGCGGTGGTGGGGTTGGCGCTATTACTGACTATAATTTAAGTCTTGGAGTAAAATTGTTGGTTATAACTTAAAGGCCGGACTAGAGTCCGGCCTTATTTTTGTTTTTGTCCACCTTCGCATCTGCTCGGCCTATCTGCAGTAAGCTTGTGGAGGATTCATTAACGCAAAGCACAACTCTAAATCACCAACATAACACTTTTTGACGGCCGTCAAAAAGTGTTATGTTGGTTAATTTATGATTTACGTATTTTTGCTCCTATCCACCTTGCGTACCGAATTTTGCTGAGTTCAATCGAGTCGCAGGCGGGTAAACCAGCAGATGGTTCATTTAGGTTAATGCTAACGCCTACTAGTTAGTATTAGTTAGGGATTAATAAATAAAACGCTTTAAAATTGGCATAAATTTTATAACTGAATAAGTTTAGTGTTCGGTTGGTTTGTTTTGAGGTTGGGGGAAAAGGGGGTTGTGCATAACTTTTTCTTGACAGCCTATTAGTGGTGCGGTAAGGTAATAAACCGAGATGAAAAGGCCTAGACAGCTTAATTATTAAATTGTGTAGTAACCTTATATTAAAATGTCACATAGGTTAAAGAAATGGTGTTATCACAATTTTTTTGCCAAGTGCTCTAATGGAGCCACTACTTTATTTTTATAGTAGTGGTTTTTTGTTTTGGAAAAAAAGAAAAACACAAACTGAAGAATTAAATTAATTAATAATTTTTAAGCCACACACCTTGTGGTTAGACGGGGCATGCTAAATTTTTATCCGCCTTCGCAGAAGACTATGACCGTAAAGTCGTAGATGAATGTGCAAGGCGAAATGAAGGATACCGCGGGCGTAAGCCCGTGGAGGCTTCATTAGTTTGGCAATCTCGGTTTGGCCAAAAGGGGGCTAAGGGTGTAAGTAATGCCGGGCACGTGCCTTGCTTTAACCCTCAGCCCTCGATGTGGCCACCAAAGGTCGAACGCTTAAACGTTGCGATAAACGTTATTAAAAATAAAACCGTGCCACATCAATTAGAAATTTATATTTCTAATGACGTAAAGCTTCGCTTTTATCCTAATTTATTGGGCTGAAAGCAGAAGCAACTAATTAACAATTAACCTTATAAAATACTATGAAGAAAATTCTTTTAAGCTTGGCAATTCTCGCAGCCGTTGGGGCTGTGGTAGTTGCTGGCACCACTGCTTTTTTCAGTGATACTGAAACATCCACTGGTAACACCTTTACTGCTGGCGCTATCGATTTAACTGTTGATAGTGAACAACACTACAATGGTAATGTTTGTGTTGCTACTACAGATGGTCAATATCCATATATTTGGTCTGGTGATGCCGCTTATCCAAAGGCCGGAACACCTTGCGATGGTTCTTGGGAGCTAGCTGATCTTGGTGCACAAAAGTTTTTTAATTTTTTGGATGTTAAGCCTGGCGACTCTGGTGAGAATACAATCTCGCTTCACGTTGACAGCAACGACGCTTATGCCTGTGTTGATGTAGATATTACTGCAAACGACGACAATGGCATTACAACTCCTGAAGACTTGGTAGATGGCTCAGTACTAAATGCTTCCGATGGAACCACAACTGGTGACCTCGCACAAGGCATTTACTTCACTGCTTGGGCAGATGATGGCGACAATATTTGGGAAGCAGGCGAGCAACAGTTATTCTCTAACCTTTATGGTCCAGCCAGCGACGTACTTGGTGGCAAGTCTTACACCTTAGCTAATTCCATCACTGGTCCTTTGGCAGGTAATACAACAAGATACATTGGTTTGGCTTGGTGCGCAGGTACAATGAATGTAACCGCCGCGACACCAACTGCTAATGCAATCATAACTTGCGATGGTAATGGATTGGGTAACATTGCTCAGACCGACACCATGACAGCTAACATAGCTTTCCGTGTTGAACAAGCCAGAAACAACCCTAACTTTACTTGCGTACTTCCTACCAGGCGCTAACTAACTCCACTTTCCTCAAACTTAATTTTGAGATTATTTAGATTTCAGCATTAGGGTAAGAGGAAAGATGCACTGCTATGAAAAGAATAATTTTCAGTTTAGCGGTTATTGGAGCCTTAGCTGTGGTTGTCGGTTTTGGAGCGACTAGCGCTTTCTTAAGCGACACCGAAACAGCTAGCGGTAACGTTTTTGTGGCTGGCGCGATTGATCTTAAAGTAGATAACGAGAGTTACTATAACGGAGCGATTTCGGATATAACTACTTTCGGCCCTTCGGATTTAGGCAACGGGCTCTTACTTATCAACTTTACCGATCTAAAGCCAGATGACGAGGGTGAGGATACTATTTCTCTCCACGTTAACAACAACGACGCATACTTGTGTTTGGATATGTCGCTTACAACTAACAACGATATTTCATCTACCGAACCAGAGCTTATAGTTGACGCACCAGAAGACGTGAATGATACGTGGGATGGTGAACTTGGCAACTTGGTTAAAATGGTTTGGTGGGTGGATGATGGCGACAATGTTTTGGAACAAGGCGAAACCTTGCTTTCTGACGGCGAGCAAACCATCCTAAGTTTATTTGGTGAGGATAAAAAGTTTTCAGCTGTTTTGGCTGATGCCAATACAAACGTTTGGACCGGTGTACCCGGCCCGGCGCTAGGTGGCGAAACTTACTATATTGCCAAAGGTTGGTGCTATGGCACAATGACTCTTAATCCTGTTACACCAGGCGACTATGATAGTCCTTTGGGAGCGCAGGGTTCTGGGTTTACTTGTAACGGTACTCAGCTTGGCAACGAAAGCCAAACTGATGGCGTGACGATGGATATTGCTTTCCGCGCTGTACAAGCTCGACACAATCCAAATTACACTTGCGACGGTAAACCTCGACTCGCAACTATTACAGTTACTAAAGAAATTGTAAATGATAATGGCGGTAATAATGTCGTTGGTGATTATCAATTATTTGTTGATAATTACATGACACCATTTCCAGTTACATCTGGCGTACCAGTTCAGGTACCACCAGGTAACTATGTGGTGACCGAGACAGGTATTATGGGATATGTAGCATCGTTCAGTGGACCCGATTGTGATCAGTTTGGTCAAGTTACTCTTAATGCAGGTGATAACAAATCTTGCACTATAGTAAATAATGACTTGCCTGGTAATATCACGCTTATAAAAAACGTGATTAATGACAATGGTGGTACCGCTGGACCAACTATGTTCGGCCTTAATATTGACGGCAACCTTGTTCAAAACAATACCTCGGTGGCGGTAAATTCAAACATTCCGCACACTATTAATGAGGTAGGGCGCGTGGGCTACACCTTCGTATCTATTATTGGAAATATTAAGTGTCCAGCCGTGCTCGGTGGTACAGCTACGCTTGATGAAGGCGAAGCCATTATTTGTACTATCACGAACGACGACAATCCGTTACCATAATTATCGTTATATCTAAGCAATTAGTTGCTCTAACCATTTATTTGGTTACAAAAACAACAATAACCGCGTTAGGCGTTTAAAGCCTGCTCCTCTTCGTAAATCGAAAAAATTTGCGGAGAGAGCCGAGGCGTTAAATAGCTATTAGCATATAGCTAGTAGCCAATAGCCCAAAATAATTTAGTTTAACTCTAATTTATATGAAGAAAATTATTTTAAGTTTAAGCATTCTTGCAGCCGTTGGGGCTGTGGTGGTGGCTGGTACCAGCGCTTTGTTTAGCGATACTGAAACTTCCACTGGTAATACCTTTACTGCCGGAGCGATTGACCTTAAGGTTGATAGTCAGTGCAGTTACAATGGTGTTGCCTCAAGCGAATGTGGTTTATGGAAGTTGAAAGATTTGGTTCCAACTAGTGATAAGTTTTTTAACTTTTCTGATGTTAAGCCAGGCGACTACGGCGAGAACACTATTAGTTTGCATGTGATAAACAACGATGCCTGGGTTTGCGCGGAAGTTGTCAATTTGACTAGCGATGATAATGGATTAACCGAACCAGAAAGTGTGGTTGATACGACTGGCGGAGCCGGCGAAGGTGAATTACAAAATACTATGGTTTGGACTGTTTGGAGAGACGATGGTACAGGGGGAGGAGTTGCTGGCGACAATATCCAAAATGGAACTGAGCAAACATTGGCTACTGGTTATCCAATAAACGGCGTATTACCGGTTTACGATTCAACCACAGGCACGGGAGCATTGCCGAGCGGAACAATTGGATATCTTGGCGTCTCTTGGAATTTACCTGCTGGAATCGGAAATAAAGTGCAAACCGATAGTCTGATTGGTGATATTTCTTTTAATGTAGTGCAGGCCAGAAATAATACCAATTTCCGATGTATTCCTTTGTCAGTGGATGGTGATGTTGATGGTATAGCTGACGCGCGAGATAATTGTCCTGCAACTTATAATCCTGATCAAATAGATACAGATGCGGACGGTGTCGGGGACGTTTGTGACAATTGTTCGAATATTTCTAATCCTGACCAACTAGATTCAGATAGTAACGGCATTGGGGATGCTTGCGAGGTAGCTAAGGTATGGATTAATGAGATTCATTATGACAATACCGGGACAGATGCCAATGAAGGTGTGGAAATTGCAGGCGTTGCAGGTACGGATTTAATTGGTTGGAAAGTCGTTTTGTATAATGGTAGCAATCAAGCAAGTTACGACACTATAAATCTTTCCAGTACAATTCCTAGTCAACAAGGAGGTTTTGGTACATTGTGGTTTGCTAAGGTTAGCGTCCAGAATGGTTCACCTGATGGTCTTGCACTCGTAAAGTCGGATAATACAGTCGTTAAATTTTTAAGTTATGGTGGTAGTTTTACAGCCGCAAACGGTCCGGCTGCTGGTATGATGTCGGTTGACATTGGTGTTACTGAATCATCTACTACCCCTATAGGTTATTCTTTACAGCTTCAAGGAACAGGAAACGAATATTCTGATTTCACATGGTCTAGCCCTATCACAAGTACATACAACGCCGTGAATACTAATCAAACATTCAATTAATAATTTAGATAATATTAAGTAATCAATTTATCAAATGTCAGCCAAGAAATTATTATTAGCAATATTAGCAATAGGTGCGGGGGTGATAATCATCACCGGTGGCACTGGTGCTTTTGTTAGTGATACTGAATCTTCAAATGGCAATACGTTTGTGGCGGGTGATTTGAATCTTAAAGTAGATAGCCAAGGGCATTACAATGGCATAGTTTGTAAAGATGGCGTGTGGGTACAATCTTGCGTACCAACCAGCACTAATTTGTTACAAAATGGTGATTTTGAGAATCCAACAGTAACTTCGGATAAAAAATGGGATATTTACCCCTCGGGTACCCTCTCGCTTGGTTGGAATGTAGAATGGGTAGGAACCCAAACAACATTTGGGTCGGCTATTAGGCCGCTGATTGCTCAAGTGGAGTTTCACCGTGGCGTGAATGGTTGGTTGCCAAGCAGTGGTAATCAATATGCCGAGCTTGATGCAGATTGGGATGGGCCAAATGGTAGCTTAAACGGCGAGCCGGCTTTGGTAAAAATTTATCAGGATGTGAATACTGTAGTTGGCAATAAATATCGCTTAAGCTTTAAGTTTTCGCCGCGGCCTGGCACAGGAGCGGATAATAATAAACTCAAAGTTAATTTGGGCGGTACACAAGTGGCAGATTTGGCGGCCAATGGTTCGGCTATTAGCAATACAGCTTGGGAATATTATGAATACGAAGTAATTACTACATCCACCACTACGCGTGTGGAGTTTGTGGGCGGCGGACTGGACGAAAGTTACGGAGTATTTTTAGATGAAGTAAAACTTTCTAATTTAGATTGCCGTTCGAATTCATTAGTCGGGCAGAGTTGCGCCAGCACTTGGGAGTTAACTGATCTGGGTCCTACTACTAAATTTTTTGATTTAAATAGCGTTAAGCCAAACGATAAAGGTGAGAACACTATAAGCTTGCACGTGGATACAAACGATGCTTACGCCTGTCTTTTGGCCACCAATTTAAGAGATGACGATAATGGTTTAACCAAACCAGAGGCATTGGTAGATTCAACCGACGGCCCGGGTAATGGCGAACTCGGCGAACACGTTACAGTATTTATATGGCGCGATGATGGCGATAATATTTGGGAGCCTGGCGAAGAACCATTGTTATCTAATCCTGTAACAGCTCAAGAGGCATTTGATAATAAATATTATGCCTTGTATACGCCCGTTGCTGGAGCTTTAGCTGGCGATACAACTAGTTATGTTGGTTTAGCGTGGTGCGCCGGCACTCTGACCGCTAATATTAGTGCTAACAGTCTTAATTGTAATGGTTCTACTATGGGTAACGAATCGCAAACCGATTCGCTGAAAGTTGATTTATCATTCCAAGTTGAACAAGCGCGCAATAATCCGAATTTTATTTGCCAACCGCCAGAGGATAAGCACGCTCATTTGATAGTAGTAAAGCACGTAATTAACGATGATGGCGGTATTAAGTTGGCAGCTGATTTCACTATGAATGTTACTGGTACAAATGTTTCAATGCCTTCGTTTACTGGCTCCGAAACTGGTACTAACGTAACGCTTGACGCGGGAGCTTATAGCGTGGATGAAAATTTTGTAGCTGATTATAATAAAACTCTAGGCGCCGATTGTGCTGGTACTATCGCGGTCGGAGAAACTAAAACTTGTATAGTGACAAACAATGATGTTTACGTGCCGCCTAAGTGTATTTTGCAAATTACTAAACAGGTTAATAAAACTACTGCTAATCCGGGTGAGCAGTTAACTTATACTATTAATTTTAAGAATATTGGCAAGCTGAATTGTACGGGCGGGGGAGTAAAGATAGAAGATACGGTTAATCCGCTTTTGACTTATGTTACTGAAACCCATTCCAGTAATGTTGACGCGGGTTATTATGGTTCGGTATTTGACGGCAGTATTTTACGCTGGAACGCGCACACAGTTGTTCCGGGACAATCGGGTTGGGTAAGCTGGAGCGCTAATATTAAGCAGCCGCCTTGTGGTCCATTTGATATTCCTAATACTGCCCGAATTTCTGCTAATGAATTAAATTGGCAGTGGGTGGAGAGTAACACAGTACATACCACAGGCACGCGTTCTACCTGTGATACAATTTTGCTTGTAAAAAAACACGTTATTAATGATAATGGCGGCACTAAACAAGCCCGAGATTTCACCATGAAAATAAGTATGAATAGCGGAATGGTGCTTAATTTACCTGGTTCCGAAGATGGTACAGCAGTTACTGTTGAGCCGGGCACTTATATTGTTGACGAGGTTGATAGCTTTGGTTACACCAAAACAATTGGTGCGGGCTGCGGCGGTATTATTGTTCAAGGCGAAACCAAAACTTGCACCGTAACTAATGACGATCCGTTGCAATGTGTAGATTTACAAGTTAAATCAAAAGGTTATTGGATAAATCATCCTAGCCAATGGATTTTACCGCAAATTTTAGGCAGTGAAATAATTAGTACGGCATTTCAAGCTCAGGAAGTATTTGTCCGTTATTCTGATACCATGCGCAATAGAGTAAGAGGGCAATTATTAGCGCTTAAATTTAGTATTGCTTATTTTGGGGCAGGAGGAGGACAAGTGCCGGGTGAAAGTATTACTTTAGCGCAATTAGCCGCGCAGGCTGATGCGTTGCTGAATAATCCCAGTGCTACTTATACTCAGTTTGAAGCAATGAAAAATCGGTTGGAAGCTGTTAATATAGCAGAACACGTGCAATATTGCGCGCCATAATAAAAAATAGTTTATTTATGAAAAAAGTTATTGATACAATTTATAAAATACTTTCCTACGCGTTTTTGGCCGTAGCGCTGTTTATTGTGTTGGTCTTAATTTCTTCCGCTTTGCCCATACCGGGTGGAATTAAAGCTTTTGTGGTGCAATCGGGCTCCATGGAGCCGGCGATTAAAACTGGCAGCGTGGTGGTAGTTAGACCAGCTAGTAGTTATCAAGTAGGTGATATTATTACTTTTGGACCATTTTCTAAAGTTAAACCGCCCACTACGCATCGTATTGTGGAAGTAAAAAATGATTCTGGTCGCCCAGTTTATCTAACCAAAGGTGATGCCAATAATAACCAAGATATGCGTGAGGTGCGCGGACGCGATGTAATTGGCAAAACACTATTCAGTATGCCTTACGTTGGTTATGGTGTGGCGGCGGCTAAAAAGCCGATTGGTTTTGCAGTATTAGTTATTTTGCCAGCACTTATTCTTATGTACGACGAAGGCAAAAAAGTGTGGCAGGAAATAGCTAAGCTAAGAAATAAAAAGAAAGCAGAAACTAAGATAGTTTAAGCTTAATTTATGCGTCAGCTAAAATTACAACGCCGAGTGCGAAAAATAAGCAGAGTGTTACAACGCTATGTTCGACGTGCACACAAAGCGGTGGCTTTGTATTTTAAACGCGGGCGCAAATTGGTTTTGGCTATGTATCGGTCTGAGCGCAGGGTGTATAGAGGTTACAAAATAATTTTACACAAATTACAACGCCGTAAAGCAAATAGAATATTATTAAGAAGGTTTGTTTTGAAGGGTGGCACGCTAGTGGCCATAATCGCCTTATTAGCAACTGAATTAACAGGAATAATTGGCACTAGTTCTTATTTTAGCGATACCGAAGAGTCAATAGATAATAATTTATCTACCATTTCATTAAGTTTGAATGCCGTGGCAGGGGAGTATCAGCCAGCAGGCAGTAATTTGGCTATTAAGCCCAATGAAACCACTGCCTTGCCAGTATTATTAACACAAACCGGCGCGATTAATTTTAAATATTCAACTGAGTCTGATGTTGTAAGTGGAGACTTATGTGTAGCTTTAGAACTAACAGCTATGCTAAAAGGTAACACCGTATATACAGGTTCTTTGGTAGGATTTAGCAGTGGGGCTTTTGAGTTTAGCACACCAGAAGATTGGACTTTTGCTTTAAAGCTTACCAGTAATAATGAGAGTTTGCGTGGCAAGGCTTGTAATTTTAATATTTTGTTTAAAGCTTGGCAGTTGGAAGCCCCGAGTTATGGCGTTGGCTACTTTACCGATACCGCGCAAATAAGCGGTACTGTTACGGCTGGTACTTGGTGCCTACCACGCAGTTCAAGTATTATTGATGATGGCACTGTAATTAATCCAAAAGTATTAGGCACCCAAGAAAGTCTTGACCCAGATGCGGTAATTGAAATTTTATCCACCGATGTATTAGTTAACGAGCCTATAATTCCGAGCGATCCAGTAATTGAAACGACTTCTCTAATTACACCAACTGATGAATTAATTCCTCCAATTGATCCCTTAGCACCAGTAGAGGACCCAATTTTACCAGAACCAACCTTGGTCCCTTTAACACCCAATGATGGCACCGCGCCAATTAATTAATAATATTTATGAATAGTTTTTTTGAGAAATTTAATATTATAAAATTAAGCTTAGTTATACTTGGCGCTTTTTCATTATTTTTTGTTTGGCCACATTCAGCTTTAGCTACACCTGTTGCACCCAATATTTTAATTGAATTTGAATATAAACCACTGTTTAGCGAAGTAAATTTTTTGCCCGGCAATACAGTAACTCGTTATGTTAAGGTAACAAACAATACCTCAACCCCAAAACTTATTGGTGTAAAGTTAAATTCGTTTATTGATAATGATAATTTAGCTTCGCAGTTGAATGTTGTTATCACTCAAAATACTGCAACTCTTTACATAGGCACCTTAGGAAGTTTGTATGACAATGACGTAACAAATCTTTCGGAAATAGCAAGCGGCGTACAAACGCAATATAATTTTGCAGTAACATTTAATAATTCAGCAAATAATAATTATCAAAATGGCAGCGTAGGATTTGATATTCAAGTCGGCGTTTCAGGCGAAGGAACATTGTTTACTGCCAGTACCCCCTTGCTTGGTTTAATTACAACACAAAGCGGTGGCGGCGGTGGTACAACAAATAATGATAATTCAAATAACAATAATAATAATAACGGCAGTAATAACAACAATAGCAACAATAATAACGGTAATAATAAACCACCTAAAATTTCAGGTATAGTTTCTGGTGTGGTTAATTTTTCTTTCACACATAATATGTGGCTAGGAATGTGGGATAATGATGTAAAAGAATTGCAAAAACGTTTAACGATCTTAGGCTTTTATAAAGGGAAAATATCAACCTATTTTAGTTGGTCTATTTTTAGAGCCGTACAAGCTTATCAGCGTAAAAATGGTATTACCGCAACTGGTTTTGTAGGACCAATCACCAGAGCCGCTTTAAATAAATAGTCGTTTCGTGAGTATAGTTGTTGTGGAAAATAAATTATTGATTATTTTTACTATATATGTTAAGAATGTAGGGATCTTAATTATTAATAGGATCTCATTTTTAATTTAAATCACATTTTATGTTTATATTTAAATTCAAAAAGTTACCTTGGCGGTGGTGGACAATTGGTATTTTTGCCACTTTGTTAATAACAGGGTTGGTATCTACCAACATTGCTATAGCGCCGACATCTGTTAATGCCACGGGGCAATGTATCCTCACTCTTACTAAGCAGGTGAGTTCGGCCACAGCTAATCCGGGTGATACTTTAACTTACACTATAGATATAAAAAATACTGGTACTGCCAATTGTACGGGCGGTGGTATTAAAGTGCAGGACGTAGTAGATGTTAATTTAACTTTTGTTAACTCTACTACTAGTAGCAATATATCAACTGCTTATTATGCAATTCCTTTATACCAAAGTGGTAGCCGTACTTTAACCTGGAACGCACATACTTTAACACCAGGTCAAGCTGGTCAAATTGTTTGGACAGCCGCAGTAAATACACCAAGTTCTTGTGATACGTTTGATATTACAAATATAGCTCGTGCTACATCATTGGAATATGGGAATTTTACTGTTTGGGTTTCTAGTAATACCACCCACACTAGTGTGACAAAAGATTGTAAAGCTACTTTAATTGTTCAAAAACACGTGATTAATGATAATGGTAAAACTAAAACAGCTGCCGATTTTACTATGAATGTAACAGGCACCAACGTATCCAGCGCTTCATTCGCTGGTGACGAAGCAGGTACTACTGTTACTTTGGATGCTGGCAGTTACAGCGTAGATGAAACTGCAGTTGATGGATACACCAAAGCTCTAGGTACAGACTGCGCTGGCACTATCGCAGTTGGTGAAACCAAAACTTGTACCGTGACAAACGATGATGATGCTCCACCACCGCCAACTACTGGTACGTTAATTATAAAAAAACAGGTAGTAAATGATAACGGCGGTACTAAAACAGCCGCTGACTTTATGCTTCATGTTATGGATACCGGTGTGGATGTTGCTAGTTCGCCAATAGTTGGGTCTACCACTGGCACTACCTACACTTTATTACCAGGAACTTACACCGTGAGTGAAGATACTGCGCCAGTTGGTTATAACAAGACTTCTATTACCAGTGATTGCGCAACAGACGGCACAGTTATTTTAGCAGTTTCTGAAACTAAAACTTGTACTATAACTAACGATGATATTCCACCACAGCTTATTGTGAAAAAACAAGTGATAAATGACAATGGTGGAATAAAAGTTCCTGCGGATTTTACTATGAATATCATGGGTACTAATGTTTCATCTGCTAGTTTTGCGGGTTCGGATACCGGTACAACTGTTACCCTAGATGCTGGCACATACTTAGTTTCTGAAACAGCAGTAGCTGATTATACTTCTAGTACTTCAGATGAATGTACTGGCACTATTACGATTGGTGAAACTAAAACTTGTACCATAACTAATGATGATATTCAACCACAACTTATTGTAAAAAAATACGTTATTAATGATAATGGTAAAACTAAAACAGCTGCCGATTTTACCATGAACGTAACTGGTACCAACGTCTCCAGTGCTTCATTTGCAGGTGACGAAGCAGGTACTACTGTTACTTTGGATGCTGGCAGTTACAGCGTAGATGAAACTACAGTTGATGGATATACTAAAACCTTAGGTACTGATTGTGCTGGTACTATTGCGATTGGTGAAACTAAGACCTGTACTATAACGAATGATGACGATGCTCCACCACCGCCCAGTCACGGTATTATTAAAGTGATTAAGTTGGTTATTAATACTCACGGTGGCACAAAGACTTCAACTGATTTTAATTTACATTTAAAACAAGGTATTTTGGAAGTGGCTGGTTCTCCAGCAGTAGGTTCTGAAACAGGCGTTTCTTACACTTTATTGCCCGGAACTTACACTGTGAGTGAAGACACCACTCCTACGGGTTATAATGCTGTTTTTAGTGGCGATTGCGACAGTACTGGCGTAACAGCTTTGTTAGTTGGTGAGAGTAAAACTTGTACCATTACTAATAGTGATGTACCAACACCCCCATCTTCTGCAACTTTAATTGTAAAAAAACACGTGATTAATGATAATGGTAAAACTAAAACAGTTGCCGACTTTACTATGAACGTAACTGGTACTAACGTCTCCAGCGCTTCATTCGCTGGTGACGAAGCAGGTACTACTGTTACTTTGGATGCTGGCAGTTATAGTGTTGATGAAGTTTCATCACTCGGTTATAGCAAGAGTTTAGGTTCCGATTGTTCTGGTACTATTGCCGCTGGTGAAACAAAAACTTGTGTAGTGATTAACGATGACCAAGGTGGGGGAGGTGGAGGCGGCGGCGGAGGTGGTGGAGATTTTTGTACTGGTTTTAATCCAGCCAATTTTGTTTTTTCTATTGTAGAAGGGCCTGTTGTTACAGGAACAAACGTAACATTAAATCTTACTTATCCTAGTACCATAACTGGTATAGCTTTGAGTAATAATGCTAATCTTAGTGGCTCTAGTTATGAAACACCAGCCCCAACACATAGTTGGATATTATTATCAGGTGATGGAATTAAAACAGTTTATGCTAAATTTAACGGTGGCGTTGGTTGCTCTACAATAAAAAGTGCGAGTGTGACGATCACAACACCACCTGTACCAAAAGTTCTTGGTGTTACAACAGAGCTTCCCCGTACAGGTTTTCCTATGGCGATATTATTAGCTTTGCCGGTTTTGGCTTTATTTGTCATTGGTTTTAAGGAAGTTGGTAAAGATTGGGTTAGCAATTAATTAATATGAATACAAATCCTTGGCGGACAATTGGTTGGGCCTTAATTTTGAGTGTGGTTGCATTAGTGGCATTTAACGCCCAGTATATTTGGGCTAATTTGAGATACTCAACTGAGCCGATAATAGTGTCTCAATTGCAACCAACCGCTACCCAAGCACAAAGCGATAATCAACAAAATCAGAGTTCTAATAACGCTTCTTCTATAAAGAAAGTTTTAAGTTTGCCGGCAAATTTAAAACCGATTGGAATTACTAATGCTGATCTAGCTCGTATTCCTATGGGCGGCTTGGAGATTGACTATTCATCTTCTACTGCTCGTACAAAACTTAATCTTAGCTTTGCTAAAAAACAGAGTGGTAAATTATTTATTCAAGTGCAAAATCTTGGCGAGCTTTGGTATGTTAATCCAGTTGATTATCACCGATATTTGGTACCTAATTTAAGCAACGCTAATAATTTTATTGCCACCTTAGTTTCACCTAAGTCTCAAACTAAACCAGCAGAAAGCTTGTCCGCTGACACACTTTCTATTTCTAGTCTTAATTTATTAGTGCCGGTAATTTATGTTGAGCAGGCCAACGAGGATTCTTTTCAGGCAGGTTTGAAAAACGGCGTGGTTCATTATCCAGGTACAGTAAATCCTGGTGAGTATGGCAACGTGTATATTTTTGGGCATTCCAGTGATTATTGGTGGAGCAATGGGAAGTATAGAACTGTGTTTGCTGTATTACCTAAAATAAAAATTGGCGCTGAAATTTTGTTAAGCGATCATAATGGCAAGGTTTACACTTATAAAGTCACCGAGAGTAAGGTGGTAGCCGCTTCTGACACGCATTATTTGGGCCAAAATGACTACAAGAGCCGTTTGTTGACCTTGCAGACCTCCTGGCCTATTGGTACGGCGCTTAAGCGATATGTTGTGCTAGCCGAGTTAGTTACGGAATAATCACGCGTTTATGATACAATAAAAGGTGGGTAATTTTACTCACTTTTTTGTTTGAAAATTATGGGCCAGAGTAAGGTTAAAGTTTTTATCGGTTTATCCGGTGGAGTTGATTCCGCTGTTTCAGCATACCTTTTAAAAAAGCAGGGTTACGATGTGCATGCTGTATTTATGAAAAATTGGACAGGCACGCATCTTAATTTAGCAGGGGAGTGCCAGTGGACTCGCGAGCGTGATGATGCTAAAAAAGTTGCGCAAAAATTAAAAATACCTTTTGAGGTTTGGGATTTTGAAAAAGAGTATCGACGCGATGTGATAGATTATTTTTTTAAGGAATACGCGCGTGGTCGTACACCTAACCCGGATATTCGCTGTAATCAATTTGTAAAGATCCCTTTGTTTTTAAAAAGAGCACTGGAGTCAGGTGCGGATTTTATTGCCACAGGACACTACGCGAAAGTTGGCAAATCGCAAATGGCAAATCGCAAATGGCAATTTCATTTATTAAATGGTATTGATAAAGAAAAAGATCAATCTTATTTTCTTTGCACTTTAACTCAGCATCAATTAAAACATATTTTATTTCCAGTAGGCGGAATGACTAAAGTTGAAGTACGCCAATTGGCTAAGAAACTTAAATTGCCAGTGGCAGCCAAGCCCGATAGCGTTGGCATTTGTTTTATTGGCGAAGTTAAAGTAGAAGATTTTTTGCGTACTAGACTGCAGGAAAAGCCCGGACCGATTGTGGATACCAAAGGCCGCGTTTTGGGCAAACACATTGGTTTAGCTTTTTATACTATTGGCCAAAGGCACGGTATGGGATTAGCTGGCGGGCCGTGGTATGTTATTGGGCGGAAATGGAAAGCTAATACTTTAATTGTTGGTAAATTAGTTGAGCAGAAATATTTACTAGCTAGCAAATTTATAGCTGAAAAAGTTCATTGGGTAGCAGAAACGGCGCCTAAATTGCCGGCTACTTTTTTGGTTAGGCACCGCTATCGCCATCCGGTTTTTAAAGCTCAAGTTAGTAAAATTAGTACAGGACTGCGTGTTAAGTTTATTAAACCACAGCGGGCTATTACCCCCGGTCAGTCAGCCGTATTTTACCGCAAGGTAAAAAATAATTTAGAAGTAGTTGGTAGCGCAGTTATTGAAAAAGTTGAAAAAAAGGGGTTTATTTGGTAAAATTAGTTTGATTATGACGTCTCAAGAACTACGGCAAAAATATTTAGATTTTTTTAGAGCTAAAGGACATACGATAATTCCTTCTGCTTCTTTGATTCCCGAAAACGATCCAACGGTTTTATTTACCACCGCTGGTATGCATCCATTGGTGCCTTGTCTTTTAGGGGAAGAGCATCCTTGTGGTAAGCGTTTAACTTCTTGCCAAAAATGTATTAGGACAGGGGATATAGATGAAGTTGGCGATGATGTGCATTTAACTTTTTTTGAGATGCTTGGTAATTGGTCGCTCGGTGACTACTGGAAAAAGGAAGCAATTAGTTGGAGTTTTGAATTTTTAACTAAAGAGTTGGGTCTACCAATAGAAAAATTGGCCGTGACTTGTTTTGAGGGTGAAGAAAAAAATAATATTGAGCAAGATAATGAGTCAGCTAAGTTGTGGCAGGAGCAAGGTATACAAAAAGAACGGATAGTTTTTTTGGGCAGGGATGATAACTGGTGGGGTCCAGCTGGGTTAACAGGCCCGTGTGGTCCGGATACGGAAATGTTTTATTGGGTGGGCGAGGAACCTGCGCCTAAAGTTTTTGATCCAAAAGATAAGCGTTGGGTGGAAATTTGGAATGATGTATTTATGCAGTATAGCAAGACAGCTGATGGCAAATTTGAACCACTAAAACAAAGGAATGTGGATACAGGGATGGGCTTAGAGCGTACTTTGGCTGTTTTAAATGGTTATGATAATGTATTTGCTATTCAGGAATTTGAACCAATAATTTCCAAGATTAAAGAGTTAGCTGTTAAACCGAATGAGAAAGCTATTCGAATTATTGCTGATCATATTAAAGCGGCGGTATTTATCATGGGAGATTCACACGGTATTTCACCATCAAATGTGGGGCAGGGTTATGTGGTCAGGCGTTTGATTCGTGAAACCATCGAACGTGGTAAATTAATTGGTGTAAAAGATGGTTTAGTTGTTCCGGTGGCTGAAATTATTATATCTATTTTTAAAAATATTTATTCAGAATTACAAAAAAACAGTGATTTTATAATTGATGAGTTAATTATTGAAGAAAAAAAATATAACAAAGCCATCACTGAAGGATTGCCAGAGGTTAGGAGATTATATGATTTTTATAGGACACTTGGTGAAATTAAGCTTGTAGGTGGTAAAGATTTTTTTAATTTATATCAAACCCACGGTTTGCGTTTTCAGCTTATTTTTGAGGAATGGGATCGTTTATGTCAGACTTTTAAAACACCAAACCTTAGTTTAATAAATAGAAAAGAAGAAATAGCTTCAGAGTATTCTAATGAGTTAAAAAAACACCAAAAATCTTCACAAACAGCATCTGTTGGGATGTTTAAAGGGGGATTAGCTGATAATTCTGAAATAGTGGTTAAGTATCATACCGCTACCCATCTCTTGCATCAGGCCCTGCGGCAGGTGTTAGGCGAACATGTGGCGCAAAAGGGGAGCAACATAAATGCCGAACGTTTGCGGTTTGATTTTTCTCATCCCGCCAAAATGACAGCCGAAGAAATAGCTCAAGTGGAAAAAATTGTGAATGAAAAAATTAAAGCTGATGTGCCAGTGCATTTTGAAATGTTGTCGGTAGATGAGGCCAAACAAAAAGGCGCCATTGGTTTGTTTGAAGATAAATACGTCAAGTTAGGCAATCAGGTAAAAGTTTATTTCGTAGGCGACCCTTCAGTTGATTCAGGGCAAGCTTACTCAGCGGAAATTTGCGGCGGGCCGCACGTGGAACATACTGGACAAATTGGCAGTTTTAAAATTATCAAAGAGGAAGCAGTAGCGGCCGGTATTAGACGCCTTAAAGCAGTAGTTGGTAAATAAAGCTTGATCCCATGACTGATTATGCGGCTCATATACAAACAGTGCCTGTCAGTAAGCGTGGCAAATTTTGGTTGTATATTTTTTTAGTAGCAGTATTTTTATTGCTTGTTAGTTTAAGCACTTTGATTTGGCCGCGCGTACGCGTGGTGGTTAAGCCGGAGTTTGAATTAGTTAAAATTGGTGTGCCAATTAAGATAGATTTAGATTTAAAAGAACCTAATTTTAACGTAGGCGTTATTCCTGGCCAACTTGTTACTTCATCTAGCCAAGAGTTTGAGGTTGCTAGGTCAGGTTGGCGTTTTTACAATTTAGATGATGATAAAAAATTACTAGTTGATGATGTATTTGTTAATAAATTGATAAACAATTCTTTATATCAAAAAATCGGTGAGCATAGAATAATGCGCCCGGGTACATTTAATGTTACCTGGCAGAATCCAATAAAAAATCGTTCAGAGCGTTCTTTTACAGTAAATGCAGCTGTGCAAGCTCAATTTTACCCGCAGTTTCCACTATTAGATTGGGAAAATCGCTTAGTTGGAAAACAATTATCCGATATAGAAGAATGGATTAAACATCAGCCGGGGGTAGCTTTGGTATCAGTTAGTTTATACCCTAGTTTTTTTGCTAAGATTAGCCAAAAAGCACCTTCCAACCCATCTGCTATCACCATTATCCTTGACATTAATTGAAAAACTTCTATACTAGAGTAGCGTTTTAACAGTTAACAAAACATTATTAAACACGGGTTAGACCGTGTTAATTCTGGGGAAGCCTCAAGCTCAGATGACGTTATGTCGGGCCGTGAGATACAAACTCAGGCTAGGCATAATTTTATTTTAGCTCCAGAGGCAAACCATAGGACATGTCTGATATTAAAGAAGTTTCATCTGCGAGCAACATACAGGTAAATCCCAAGGGATTCCTGGAGGTTGAGGGGGTAATAGAAGAACTCCTGCCTTCGGCTACTTTTCATGTTAAGCTTGATAATGGCCACGAAATTCTAGCTCACTTATCAGGTAAAATGCGTTTGTTTAAAATAAGACTTATCCCGGGAGATAGGGTAAAAATAGAAATGACCCCTTATGATTTAACTAAAGGGCGGATAGTTTATAGATTTTAATTTTAGAATCAGAAACTAATTCTATGAAAGTTAGAGCTTCAGTAAAAAAGATTTGTTCAAAATGTCATGTGGTACGCCGTAAGAAGCGGTTAGTTGTGATTTGCAGTAATCCTAAGCATAAACAGCGCCAAGGTTAATTATTTGGAATTTATTTAATTTTTTATGGCACGTATAGCTGGAGTTAATTTACCAAAAGGCAAGCGTATTGAATACGCTCTTACTTATCTTTATGGTATTGGTTTGCCATTATCACAAAAAATTCTTACTGACACTAAAATAGATTTTAATACTCGCACCGAAGATCTTACCGAAGAACAAGTTGCTCGTTTAAGAGATTTTATTGAAAAAAGCTTTAAAGTAGAGGGTGATTTACGCCGTGAGGTAATGATGAATATTAAGCGTCTAAAAGAAATTGGCGCTTATCGAGGCACGCGTCACTCTAGACATTTACCAGCAAGAGGTCAGAGAACTAAAACTAATTCTCGTACGGTACGTGGCAATGTGCGTCGAACAATGGGAAGTGGCCGTAAACCATCCGCACAAAAGACTTAATTAATTTTTTAATTTATAGTTATTAGTTGTTTATTAGGAATTTTGAACTAATTTTATGCCAACTGAAAAAGTAACTAAAAAAGAATCAACCGCGCCGGTGGAGGCAACCCCAGCAGTTACTGATAGCGAAAAGTCTGCTACTGTATCTGCTCCGCGTCGTCGTGCTAAAAAAAAGAGGCAGGTTACGCGCGCTCAAGCCCACATTTTAGCGACGTACAACAATACAATTGTTACTGTAACTGACCAAGGTGGTAATACTTTAGTTTCTTGTTCAACAGGTAAAGTTGGTTTTAAGGGTCCTAAAAAATCTACTCCTTATGCCGCTGGTGTAGTAGTACGCACAATTGCAGAAAAAATTAATGACTTTGGAGTTAAAGATGTAGATATTTTTGTTAAAGGAGTTGGTGTGGGACGCGAGGCCGCTATTCGCGCGCTCTATGCTAATGGTTTTAATGTATTGTCTATTAAAGATATAACCCCTATACCACATAACGGTTGCCGACCTCGTCGTCCGCGCCGCGTATAGTTAATTTGAATTTTTGTTAATTTTTTATGGGAAGACATATAGGTCCTAAACATCGTTTGTGCCGCCGCGTAGGTGAGCGCATGTGTACTACTGACAAGTGTCCAGTAGTTAAGCGCAATTATCCGCCAGGTGTTCATGGTATTAAGGGGCGCGGCAAATTGACAGTATTCGGTTTGCAGTTGCGAGAAAAGCAAAAGGCGCGTTGGATTTATGGCATATTAGAGCGTCAATTCCGTCGTTATTATGAAATGGCTATAAATAAAAAAGGCGCTACCGACGTACTGTTATTACAATTACTTGAGACCAGACTCGATAACATTGTGTATCGTATGGGTTTAAGTAAAACTCGCCAAGGCGCACGCCAACTGGTTAACCATGGCCATATTTTTGTTAATGGGCGCAAGGTTGATATATCATCTTATACGGTAAAAGTTGGTCAAACTATTAGTGTTGATCCTATTAGTGCTAAAAAAGCATATTTTATTAATTTGGTTAAATCTTGGGGTAAACAGCCGGTAGTTTATGATTGGTTGGTAATTGATCCCAAGGAATTTATGGCTAAATTAGTGGGCTTACCAAATGTTGAACAAATTAAGCCGCCATTTGATATTAAATTAATAGTAGAATTCTACTCTCGTTAATTTTTGTACTTTTTAACATATAAATTTATGGAGGCATTATCACTTCCCCAACATGTTACTAGTGAAAAATTGGATACCAACCAAGCGCGTATTGTTATTGAGCCGTGTTATCCTGGTTATGGTACTACCTTGGGTAATGCTCTAAGGCGCGTGTTATTATCTTCTTTGCCAGGCGCGGCAGTTACAGCTGTTAAGATTATTGGCGTTGATCATGAATTTTCCTCATTGGTTGGTATGAAAGAGGATATGGTGGATTTTTTGCTTAATGTTAAACAACTTCGTTTTAAAAGTTATTCAGCCGAACCAGTCAAAGTTAATCTTAAAGCTACAGGTGAACGTGAGGTTACAGCCGCTGATATTAGCGCCACTAGTGACGTAGAAATTTTAAATAAAGATTTGCATTTAGCCACACTCACAGAAAAAAAAGCTTCTTTAGAAGTTGAATTTACAATCGAACAGGGCAGGGGATACGTACCGGTAGAAAGTCATGAGGGCCGTAAATTGGATATTGGCACTATCGCAGTGGATGCTATTTTTACTCCTTGCCGTCGCGTTGGTTATAACGTTGAGAATGTGCGTGTAGGGCAAATGACAAATTATGACAAGCTTAGTTTGGACGTTACTACCGATGGCAGTATTACTCCACTCGATGCTGTTAAACAAGCTAGCCAAATTTTAATAGATCATTTTATGGTTGTGGTTGGTCAGAAACTGGTATCCGCACAAGAGCAAGAAGTAGAAGTTAAAAATGAAGACGAGTCTGAGGCTGAGCCGGAGGCTAAGCCAACTAAGAAACGAGGCCGTCCCAAAAAGGAATAATAATTAATTTTAAGTTTATAGTTATTAGTTTTTATGAGACATCGTAAGTCAGGTAAAATTTTAGATCGTAAAGTTGGTCCACGCCGCGCCCTTATTAAAAATTTGGCGCAGAGTTTAGTGCTTTATGAAAAAGTAAAAACCACCAATGCTAAAGCGCGGGTGATTCGTTCTTATGTTGAGCGTTTAGTTACAATAGCTAAAAATCCTAGCCTGGCTAATCGCCGTTTGTTAATAAGGCGCTTGCCGACTGAAGGCTCTGTGCGTAAGTTATTGGAGGTGTTGGGACCTCGTTATGTAAAAAGAGCAGGTGGTTATACTAGAATTACCAAATTAGCTTCTCGCCAGGGCGATAGAGCGGCTATGGTACAAATTGAATTTATCTAAATTTATGTCTAAGAAAGAAGTTAAAATGACAAAAGTAGTAATTGATGCCGCTGGCAAAAGCTTGGGTCGCGTGGCCACACAAGCGGCTAATGTATTGCGTGGTAAAAATTTAGTTACTTTTGCGCCTAACATTGTTCCTAATGTGCAGGTTTTTATTATCAATATCGAACAGTTGCTTTTTACAGGTACAAAATTAGAAGTTAAAACTTACCATCATTACAGTGGTTATCCGGGTGGTATGAAAACTTCTACTTTGCAGCAGGAGTTTACTAAAGACCCAGTTAGGTTGGTGCGTCGTTCAATACGAGGAATGCTACCTAAAAATCGTTTAAATTCTCGTTTTTTGCGTAATCTTAAAATTTACCGTAGAGGAGAAGTTTAAAGTATGACAACTACTGCTATTAAAAAAACTGTTACAAAAACAGTGCCTAAAAAGACTGTTAAGCCTGTGGTAAAAAAAATACCCACTGTACCCAAGACAAAAATTGAGCACCATGTTTCTCATGCTGTAAAACCCAAAGAGACTGGCGAAAAAGTTTTGCCAAAGACCTCTTATGATTTTATAGCCACTGTTGGCAGACGCAAAGAAGCTGTGGCGCGTGTTAGGCTTTATGCTAAAGGTAGTGGACAAATTACTATTAATAATTTGGAATTTCAAAAATATTTTTCAACATACGATTATCAATTAATAGTAATGCAACCGTTAAAGTTAGTTGGGTTAGATACAAAAGTTGATATACGCGTAAAGGTGTCTGGTGGTGGTAAAACGGGTCAAGCTGAGGCGGTAAGGCATGGTATTGCTCGCGCTATTTTGATTCTTGACGAAGAACTTCGCAAAAATCTCCGCACCGCTGGATTTTTAACCCGCGATTCACGTGTTAAGGAGCGCAAAAAGTATGGCCTTAAAAAAGCCCGCCGCGCCCCGCAATTCAGCAAACGTTAATATTTAAAAAAAATCCACGCCCTAGGGCGTGGATTTTGTGTTATAGTTATAGAATATGAGAACAAATATTAGAGTATCAGCCGTAATTATTGTAGATGAAAAAATTTTGTTAATTAATCGTCTGCGTGATGGTAAGAATTATTACGTACTACCTGGTGGAGCAATTGAAGACAATGAGACGCCAGAGGAAGCTCTTATAAGAGAAGTGAAGGAAGAATTAAATTTAAAAATAAATAACATAAGAGAGATATTTACTTTAGATAATATTGGAGGCTATAACAAGTCAATATGCTTTTTAGTTAAAAATACCACCGGTAATTTGGCAATAGTTGGTGAAGAAAAATTACGCGCAACACCAAATAACATATATATTTTAGAGTGGATAGAACTTGGTAAATTATCGCAGCATAATTTTGTTCCAACTGAAGTGGCTCAAAAAATTAAAGAGTTGTTTGTAGTATAGTTTATTGATTATAATGGTTGATTTTTAACCATTTTTTATTTATAATAATACTATGTCCGCGGAGCCTGCTGTGCTTGCACGAAACACCAGTTATTTCACTTTTGCCTTGGTCGCCCAAAAGGTGATCTCGTTTTTGTATTTCACCTTTTTAGCGCGTACTTTAGGCCCTACTAACATCGGAAAATATGTTTTTGCACTTTCACTTACCACCATATTTTCTGTTTTATTGGATCTTGGTTTGGCGCCAGTTTTAACTCGTGAAGTGGCGCGCGATAAGTCAATCGCCGAAAGATATGTACGATTAGTTTTTGGCTTTAAGGCCGTAGTTGGTTTAATGGTAATAGGCTTAGTTGCTTTAACTATTAACCTTTTAGGTTATCCAGAAATTACGCGTCAGTTGGTTTATTTGGCAAGCATAGTAATGCTGTTGGATTCTTTTGTGCTATCAACCTATGCTACCATTCGTGGCTTTCAAAATTTATCATGGGAAAGCATAGGCACAATTGTTTTTCAAACAGCAGTAGCGGCGGCTGGATTTACGGTAGCGCATTTTACCCACGATCTGAGGTTTTTTATGGGAGCTTTAATATTCGGAGCTTTGGTTAATTTTGTTTACGCGCTTTGGCAGTTAAAATGGCGTTTTCAGTTACACATTAAACCAATTTTAAATTGGCAAGGCTGGCGTGCGCTTTTTATTATTGCTTGGCCCTTTACCGTAGCGGCTATTTTGACGCGAGTTTATGGCTATATAGACACAGTTTTTCTTTCTTTACTTTCGGGAGATAGGGCAGTTGGTATTTATAGCGTGGCTTATAAAATTACTTTTGCTCTGCAATTTATTCCTACTGCTTTTTCCGCTTCATTGTTTCCTGGTTTTAGCGCTTATTTTGGTAAAGAGCCACAAAAGCTTGGTGAAACTTTTGCCCGCGGCATAGTTTATTTAACCGCCATTGCTGTACCGGTTTCTTTTGGCATAGCTTCGCTTACACCAAACATTATTCATTCTATTTATCCGGCATATACAGAATCAATTTGGCCTTTAATTATTTTAATGTTAAGTTTGCCTTTTGTTTTTATTTCTTTTCCGGTAGGCGCACTTTTACCGGCTTGTAATCGACAAAAAAGAAACACCCTTAATTTAGCCTTAGCCGCTACCTCGAGCATAGTTTTTAATTTGTTGTTAATACCCAAAATAGGCCCCCTTGGCGCCGCCATAGCTTCTTTTTTAAGCACCTTGGTATTATTTATTCTTGGTTGGATGGTGGCGCGCAAGCTAGTTGTTTACAATAAAAAATGGCTCACCGCAAGATTACTTCGAAT
The DNA here is from genome assembly GCA_020057885.1 of bacterium. Taxonomy (GTDB): domain Bacteria; phylum Patescibacteriota; class Patescibacteriia; order Veblenbacterales; family UBA10138; genus JAGVEX01. Next base: position 78,264 of record JAGVEX010000015.1, on the reverse strand, counting down.
TATATTGGCTGGATTGATAATGCTTTTTGTGGCTATGGTATTTAAAAATATTTTACATTTTACATTGGTTATACCATTAGCTGGATTAGTCTACGCAGTTTGTTTAGTTTATTTTAAAGGAGTAACTTGGGTTGAAATATTAACCTTGTTTAAAGTTTTACTCAAACGCCAAATTGTATGAGCAAGCTGTTGTTGATTACTGAAGATTTTTTTCCGCTCAAAGGCGGTGTGGCAAGGTATTATAGTGCTTTAGCAGATGAGCTAAACGACGTTACGGTTTTTACTTGCGTTAATGGTGAGGACAAAAAAAATGTTATTAGAAAATCTTGGTATTGGTCAGCCTGGCCACACTGGTTGCCGCTTTTGTGGCTAGTGCCTTATTTAAAATTTAAAACCAAGGCGCGTTTTTTGGGTGCAGGACAAATATTGCCGATTGGCACAGCTTTGCTATTGATGCGCTTGGCCTTTGGTTGGCGATATATTGTTTTTTTACACGGTTTGGATATTGCCCTAACACAGACGAATAAAAAGCAGAGCTGGCTGGCGCGAATAATTTTAAAATATGCCACTTTAGTGGTGGTAAATAGTGAATTTACAAAATCTTTAGCCATTAAAGCTGGCGCTGACAAACCTCATTTGTTAGTTGTATATCCATGTTCCAATCTTAAACCAGCTTTGAGTAATGATGTGCAAGTTTTGCGTCAGCGCTATAACTTGGTAAATAAATTAGTTTTACTTTCTGTGAGCCGTTTGGTTAAAAGAAAAGGGATTGACGATGTTTTAAAAGTTTTGCCACAACTGCAGCGCGAGTTTTCTAATTTAATTTATGTAGTAGTGGGAGATGGTCCGGAAAAGAATAATTTAGAGGAACAAGCCAAAAGTTTGAATTGCAATGTTATTTTTACAAGTGAGGTTGATGACAATGAATTGTCTGCTTGGTATGATATATGTGATATTTTTGTGCTAGCGCCAAAAAATGAAACAGTGGATGTTGAAGGTTTCGGGATTGTTTATTTGGAGGCTAGACGTGCAGGCAAGCCAATTATTGCGAGTCGCGTTGGTGGTGTTCCAGAAGCAGTAGGCGTGGGGGGCGTTTTAGTTAATAATGGCGAATTATTGTTTAAAATGCGTCAATTATTAGATGATGAATCGCAAAGATTGTTATTGGGTAAGAATGGCCAAGAGGGCATAGATAATTTTAACTGGAAGAAGCAGGCTTTAAGATTAAAAAATTTTTTGGATAAATTTTAATTTATGTTTACGGAAAAAATTGATATTGTAATGTTTAATATGTCTTGCTACACAGAGTGGCAGGCAGGAATTTCTAATCGTAATTTTCATATTTTACACACTTTATTAAAAGATGACAGAGTGCGTAAAATAGTAATGGTTGATTATTTGCCGTTCACTTGGAAACGGGCCATGAGGCAATGGTGGCAAAACAGAATGCATGGTGTGCAGGGTAAAGTTATTTCACAAGGCATTACTCATAAATTAGTTGCCGTGCGTGAGTCTGAAATAGAGCGTACTGGTTATAAATTAGAAGGCGTAGATCCTTCAGCCATTCCTTTTAAACTTTTTAATTATTCCGATATTGGCTCAGTGTGGTCGGAGCAAAGCGTCTACCAAAGATTAAAACACGATCTTAAACGTCTCGATTTGAAAAATATAGTGTTGTGGTCTTATACACCCACTTTCGTCGGTTACTTGGGAAAGTTTAATGAAAAATTATCAGTTTTCGACGCGGTTGATAATTGGCTGGAGCATTCCAGTTACACAAAAATTAAAGATCGTTTAAAGTTGAATTATCAAACAATGCGCTACAAAGCTGATTTAATTTTTACCACCTCGCCGGATTTGGTGAAATTTTTTGATCGTTCGGATTATTGTACTTTTGTTCCTAATGGTATCAGTTTGGAACATATTGCTAACACTCCTAAATTGGTTGGTCGCGATATTGCAAGCCTGCCCCGACCTATTATTGGGTATGTAGGCACTTTGCAGGAAGATAGAATTGATGTCGATTTATTACAATATTTAGCCAAATTAAACCCTACCAAATCATTTGTTTTAATCGGACCAGTGTGGCCGGGTATTAAATTTGCAGTTGATCAAAAATTGCGTTCTTTACCCAATGTTCACCTGTTGGGTAGAATCCCATTTAATGAAGTTTTAGCTTATATACGTGAATTTAATGTGTCAATTATACCGAATTTACACAATGAATTTAATCGCCACACTAATTCAATGAAACTTTATGAATATTTAGCCATGGGTAAGCCGGTGGTGGTTACGCCAAGTGTTGGTTTGGAAGATTTTGGCAAAATTATACACACTGCTGATACTCCGGAAAAATTCAATAAGGAATTACTCAAGGCCCTAACAGAAAATTCTGAAACAGATATAGCTAAACGTCAATCGTTTATGGAACAGCATACTTGGGATAAAAGGGTTAAACTTATGCTAGATCAAATTTTTAGTAAGTTATCTTAATTTGACAGACTTTAAAACATGCCCTATACTATTTTTAAGCTTATGGTTACTAATTTAAATTTAGTTGTTCCGCCGCACGAGGGGTTACCCTCGTGAGCTTAATGTTGTCTTGGTTTAGATAACTAAAATTCACAAGTAGCCCCGTTTTGTACAAACAAGACGGGGTTTTTGATTTTATAAACAAAAATAAAATTCACAATCTAATAGGAGTAATATAATGAAAAACAAAAATTCATCGATTTGGAAAAAACTTTTCCATGGTTTACGTGCTAAATTTACAACATTTGATTGTATTTGTATATCAGTGTCTGCATATTTACGACACATAAAAGAAGCAAAAGAAACTTTGGACAATCCAAAGTGGTAATAGAATAAAAAAACCAAGCAAATAAGTCTCTGCATAATGTAGGGACTTATTTTTTATTTACCCTTGACAGATTATACATGTTGTGATATACTTATTTTCAGTTAGGATAGAGTTTCGTAAAAAGCTTACATAATAAGTAGGTCATAAGCGAAAAAGTTCATCCTAATAGCTTATAAGAAAGGGGGTGAATTTCGCTATATGACCTACCAGAATAATGATGATGGGCAAGGTGGTGGCTTCCGCGGTGGTAATCGCGGCGGTTTCGGTGGCGGTTTTAACCGCGCCCCACGCCAGCTCATAGATGTTTCGGCACTTAATATTAAGTGCGCCGATTGCGGCGCAGCTGTTGCACAGTTGCCATTTCAGCCGGATCCGGCCCGTTTAAATACAATTCGCTGTCGCGATTGTTTACGCAAGAGCCGTCCTCCTCGTTACTAAATTTTTAGATAACGAAAAACCTCCCGATATTTATCGGGAGGTTTTTGGTTTATATAAATCACTAACCTAAACACTATTCATACGAACAATATTTAGATTAGTTGTCTGAAAATAATATTTTCTCTTTAATACCAATCTGATTTAGCATAGTAGTACTTTCTTGTTCATTAGCTAAGCGTGGAGTGCTGTAGTTTTCTATTATAATAGGTATTAGTTCGACTTGGTAAAGCTTAGTCACGCTATTTTTTTGCAAAATGATTTTAAGCATTAAACCCTCTTTGGTTTCTTGGCTCCACATTTGATCAAAAATAAAGTTTCCTAAACTGTAAAAAATGTATTTGCCTTGATATTGTTCAATTGATTGTATCCAGTGCGGATGATGACCAATAACCATATCAGCACCGGCCTCAATAGCGGCGTGAGCGAAGTTTATTTGTTTTTCGTTCGGTTTATAAGTGTATTCCGTACCCGCATGCATGGCAACAACTATAAAATCTGATGTTTTTTTAGCTTTGGCTATGGCATTTTTAAGCATGTTTAAATCTTCAATTCTGGCAACATAATTATTAGTGGTTTTCGCATTATCGTTAATTGAGCTGTAAGACGCGCCAATAAAAGCAATCTTAATATCATTTGCTTTAACCAAAACTGGCTGCCAGGCCTCGGTGAGATTATTACCAACTCCTGTATATTGAATATTGTTTTTAGTTAAATAATTACGTGTATATTCTAGACCTCTTAAACCCTGATCCAGCGCGTGGTTATTTGCTAGGTTTAGTATTTTAAAATTATATTCCACCAGCCCTTTTATATTATTGAGTGGTGCATTAAAAACTAAACTGCCTGTTTTGCCAAAATAATTTCCTCCTGCAAAAGGTGATTCTAAATTAGCAAAATTGAAATCAGTGGATTTGAGTAAATTTGCTATATTTTTAAAGGGCAATAAAGGATCGTCGTGTTTTATAATTTGAGCAGCTACGTTCCGGGAAAGGGAAATATCGCCAACTGCTAAAAATGATATTTTAGAGCTAGTTGTTGGTAAAAGATCACTGGTTGAATTTTGTGTTTGATTATTAATGAGCTGAAAGGCGTTATATTGTTTAATTTGGGTGTTAACTTTGTTAATAAGCAAAACAGGCATCAGGATACATGCCAGCGCAAATGGTATTACAAACCAAATAAATTTATTCATATTTTTATGATGGTAGTTTGGCCGCAATAAAATCTTTGTGACCTCTTAAAAATTCAGAAGATGACAACTGTTTACCACCCTCAAGTTGTAGGGAATTAATTAATAACACCCCTTGGCCACAATGGATTATTAAATCATTGTTAATTAATTCAATTTTTCCCGGCGTGCCAGAACTTGGTTCACTTGGTTTGGTTTCTAAAAATTTGACTATTTTACCTTGCCAAGTAGTCCAAAGCCCGGGCCAAGGTGTAAAAGCGCGGCGCTCATTATTAAGTTCAATTGCGCTTTTTAAAAAATCAGCCTTACCATCCTCACGCGTTATCATTTTTGTAAAAGTGGCTTTATTATGGTCTTGTGTAATAAGGGAAAGTGAATTGTCTAAGTATGAATTAATAGTAGAGAGCAGAAGTTTTATAGAAATCTCGGCTAATTTATTAGAGAGTGAAGTAATATTATCAATTTTTTCTATCAGGCATTTTTCTTGAGCTAAAATTGGGCCATGATCAACTTCTTTATCTAGTATTATCAAACTTACGCCCGTATGGTGCTGACCATCCCGAATGGCATATTGAATAGGCGCGGGACCGCGATATAGTGGCAAAAGCGAAGGATGAACATTAATTATTCCTTTGGGATAAAGCTCTAAAATTTCTGGGGGAATAATTTTTCCAAAAGCAGCCAAAATAGCAAACGGTGTGGCAGAAAGAGATAATTGTTTTTGTATCTCTTTGTCTTTTAAAGTTTTCACCTCTAAAAGCGGCAGATTTAATTCTTTGGCAATTTGCGCCACAGGAACGGGTTTGATTTTTAACCCGCGGCCGGCTGGTTTGGCAATAGTGGAAACAATTAAATTAGGTTTTAGCCCAGCTTTTAATAGGCCTTGTAGTATAGAGGCCGAGAATTCAGAAGTACCATAATAAGTGAAGCTAGAGTCTAATTTCATATTATTATTATTGAACCATTCGGATGAATGATTAAATAGATTATTTAGTTAAATATTCGGCTAATAATTCTTTCCCTTGAATTATTTTTTTTGTTCGGTCAATAAATAGTATTCCATTTAAATGATCGACTTCATGTTGATATACTCGCGCTATCATTCCATCCAACCATTCTTCGTGCTTCACACCATCTATATTAAAAAAACTAACCAATATTTTCTTTGATCTTTTTACCATTCCATAGACATTTGGAACAGAAAGACAGCCCTCTTCCGCTTCTGATTTTTTCCAAGATTTTTTAAGTACAACTGGATTGATAAAAGCCGTTGGCTTATTGGGCGTGTTTATGACCATTAGTTGAATACTTTTGCCAACTTGCGGCGCGGCTAAGCCAATACCGTCGTAATGTTTCATAGCTGTAAACATTTCCTTAATAAATTTACGAAAATTCGAATCAACCGGGAATTTAACATCCTCAGCAACTTTTCTTAAGATTGGGTTTGGTAGAGTAATTAAAGAAAGCATATATATTAAACTAGTCCCCATTTGTCGTCTTGATATTTTTCTTCTTTCAAAGTCAATTCGATTTGTTTCTTAACTTGAATTATATCTTCCTTGTTGAGTGGTTCAAATTTATCATAAAATCCTGTTTCGCGTTGTGGTAGATGTACAGCATCACCATATTTTTGAATTTTTGCATTTTTGGCACGGCCGTAAAGATGTAAATGAAAATAAGGTCCTTCTGCACTAAATACTGACCAATTACTCATGTCTTGGTAATTAATCCTGCCAATATCAATACCTTGTTGTTGTAGTCCTTTAGCCATTGCTTCGCCCGCCACCATTGTTAATCTCATAAATTCAATAGCTTGTTTGGCTGTAAGCTGTGTACGGTCAATAATTCTTATTTTGGGTACAATTTTGATATGACCACCATCAGTTCTAGTAATATGTGGTTTTTCTGCGCTTTCTACTATAAAATTTCTTGTTTGATAAATTTCTGCCATTGTCTTAATATAATATATTTAATAATTTAACTTAATACATTATATGGGTGCCTGTCAATAAGTATATCATCTGGTAAAACAGGCCAGAGCTTTTCAGGATTAAATTCGCTCTGGTAACGTAGTAATAAGTGAAAACGAAAGCGCCCTCTTACTTGCTTATAATAATCGCGGTAAGGACCAACCAAGGTGGTGTTTTTGTTAATTTGGTTCATAATTTTAATGCGTATTTGACGTGCCTGAGTAAGCGCTTCTTTTTCTGTTATGGCTTGAGTGGTAAATCTGATTAAATTACAAAAAGGAGGGTATTGATATTTATCACGCTCTTTTAATTCATTTTGGTAAAAAAAATTAAAATCATTTTTTATCAAGCTTTGCCAAACATAATGTTCTGGTCGATAAGTTTGTATGATTAATTCATTAACATCATTTGTTATAAAAAATCTCATGGTTTGCCAAGTGGATTCCGCCGCGCGAAATTCTGGTAGGGATAATTCCGCATCTGGTAACACCGCGCCAATTAAGTCAATTTTAGAAAAATCTAAATAACGCCAGGCGGCACGACTTCCTAAAATTATCTGTGCTTCTGCGATTTTATTTTTTATTTCTTTGTTTATCTCACCCTCCAGAGTTATAGTTTTGATTTTGGGCCATGTTTTTTTTACTTCATTTTCTAATTTTTCTAAACCACTACCTAAATAACGTAAATTTACGCCATGACACTTGGGGCAGGGGAGTGGAATAGGCTGTTTAATATTACAGTTATAACAATTGAGCTGGTTTTGTTTTTCATTCCAAACCAACGAACGTTCACAAGTTGGGCAATTGGCAGTGTATCCACAATCGCGACAGGTTATGGTGGTGGCGCACCCTCGTCTATTCAAATATAGATAAATTTGTTTGGAGTGAGATAATCTTGTTTCTATAGCCTCGTGTAGTTCGTATGAAATTAAAGAGTGATTACCGCTTTGACGTTCGGCAGCTAAATCAACTAGTTTAACTTTATGCGCTAATGAGCTTAGTTTTTTCCAAGTATTATGCTTTTGTTGTGTTTGCCACCATTCAGTTAAAGCGGGTGCTGGCGTAAGTAAGGCCAAAGAGGCCGCATTTAATTTAGCAAGCCAATTGGCTATTTCTAAGCTATTATAGCGTGGATTTTGATCATACTGTTTATAATTTTCATTTTCCGCATAGTCTATTACTATTCCGCCTAAATTATAAAAATTGAGCCACAGCGCCGCTCTAGTGCCAATAATGATTTGTGCCTTGCCATTTCTGGCCTCTTCCCATGTTTGCCGTTGCTTTTTAATAGTACCTTCAGAGGTAAAGGTGACCACCTGGTAATTTGATTTTAAAATTTTAAACCATGATTCTATATAATTTAATTCCGGCACCAATATTAATAGTTGTTGCTGGCGAGCTATCACTTTTTGGGCAAGAGATTTTACAACTTGTTCACGTTCAGCCTTTTTTTCAAATATTATAGTTAGCGGTTTGTTTTGTTTTTTAGAGGTTTTTGTTGTGGTAGAATTGTTTATTAACAAAGGAGTAAAACGACGATTGGGTAAAACAGGAGAGCACAAAAGCATAGTTGAACTCCATGATACTCCAAAATGTTCAGCGGCTTGTTGGGATAATTTTATCTGTGAGTTAGTAACAAAATGTTCTACTAGTAATGAATCCACAGCTAACAGGCGTGTTTTAATATTAGTGTAGCGTTTAATTTTTACAATTACGCTATTTGACATTTTTTTACGAAATGGCACACGTACCAAATCGCCCGGTTTGGTTTTTAGCGAAGCTGGTAAAGTATAATCAAAAACACGAGTTAATCTGGGCAGTCTCTGTATTAGTACTACCTCCGCGATTTTTATATCTTCAGCCATAGGCGAATTAATCTATATTAATTTCTGCCACCAAAAAACCAATTCCAACAGAAGCTTCATAAGATATTATTTGGGTAGACACTTTCTGTTCTCCTAATAAAGAATATAGCAAAGTAGTGGGGGACCATAAACATTCTTCTATTTCTCGTCGCACCGATACATCCATATTAGTTAGTTTGTTTAGGGAATTTTCTTGGCAAGCCGCCTGAAAAAGCTGATCAAAGATTTTTGCCTGCGTGTTGGAAGTTTCTTTGTTATGCGATAGATTACCAGTCGCTATTATTGCTACACGTTCTGGCATAGCGGAAATTTCTTCACTTAATAATGTAGCTAAGCGTTTTATTTCGTCAGCGGAAATTTCTTTAGGAATTTGTAAGCAAGCAATCGGCAAGCTATTAATAGTAGCGCCAAGACAAACCAAAGGTATGGCAAAAGTGTAAGGTAATAATTCAGCGCTTACTAGGGGTAGGGGGAATTTTGTTTCTAACTTCTCTTTTAAGTGGTGTGTGAAGCCAATAGCCCCTTTAATGCTACCACTAGTGACTAAGTCACCAAACTGGTTAAAAACATAATTAAATTTTGGTCCTTGTAATAAAGCATATTTATTAGAGCCTCCTACTAAACCAGTGTGTGCTGATATTATAAAAATAACATCTGGTTTTTGTGACAATATTTTTTCACTGAGACTGCCAATAGCTGTGGTGGTTTTACTAACAGCGGCGCGCGCTTCATCAGTTAATCCAGGCAAAAGTAGGGGAGAATGAGGCAGAATTGTGGCTGATATAAGAGGCATATAGCTTAGAAGCTTTCATTAATCATTGAACCAATTTCATGAATAGTTAAAGATTGGTCATTGGTGGTAATTATATTAGCCTTATCAAAACCTAGCTGAGAAAAGGCCTTATCCGAGGCGAAAGGTCGTCGCTGTTTATTTGATATTAAGTAAATTGTTCCAGGATCTGTTTTACTGCTTACCAAGTCGCCTTCTTTAAACAATACAGGTTCGGCCGTGTCGTACTGAGCTAATTGTTTAGTTGTCATTTTGGTAGCGCGCCGGCTGCCAAAATTAGATTTTAAAATTTCGCGTGACATAATTGGATGTTTTATGCCGTCTTGTACCCAATAAATTCCACCAGTTTCTTTAACTTGCAAAAGTGTGCCTAAAGGATAAACACTTTTTATAGTAATCGGTTGGCCTTCAACAAAATCTAATATATCCTCCTGTTTTACTTTTATAATTTCCTCTGGACTCACACCAACGCGGCGCAAGGCCTCGCGCGAATCAAATCCACGAATAGCGTCACCTATTAATAAATAGACAGTTCCTTTTGGCGTTCGTATAAAAGAATAGTTGGCGAATCTAATAGGAACACCTTCAGAGTATTTTAATAGTTCAGTTTTATTAATAGTGATTACATTATCAAAAGAATCATAGTACGATAAAAATACGCTTCGGTTGGCAAATTTGCGACGCTGTCCATTTTCAATTAACCAAACTTCTTTTTCGCCTTCCACATTAAGCAGTGTGCCGTCGGGGTAAGCTCTAGTAAAATATCTATTCCAAATTGTCCAGAGCAGTTGATTGCCGTGCAAATGTGGCGTGTAGGTGTAAACAATTGCTGTAGCGTTATTAGCTGGTTTTATCAAAACACCATCAATTGTTTTTGGTTGATTAGGGCCTAACCCTGAAATAGTGTGGCCGTTATTTTCCAAGTTAGGAATATAATCTCGCCTTATTTTTTTGCCGGCATTATAAACTTGATTATAAAATCCCTTGTAACGTTGAAGGTAAGGATCATTAATATCACAGCCATCACATACGGCGTAGCCGGTAGCCCAGTCATAATTATATAAGCTGGGATTATTATTTTCTATTAAACTTTGTTCTTTTTGTAAAAGGGCTATTAAAAATTTAGGACTTATTTTAAAATCTTGCGCAGTGTGATAAATAACTTCAGCTGCCCGCAGGGAAGTTATGGGATCACGGTAGGTGGCCAAAGTGCTTCCTTTGGCAATCAAAAAGTTTTGAATTTGCTCAAAAGACATTGATTGGTAATCAAACATGTCATTATCAGAAAGAATATAGTTATAATCAAATTCTACCTGAGCTTGGACGAGCGCAGGTAAAAATGAGCCAGTTATTAACACAAGCCCTATTAACACAAAAAACAAGCGCTTATAACGCTGATTCATATAATATATTATAGCACTTTTAAATACCGATAACAATACCATACAGTTAACCTAAAGTTCTGGAAAAATTATCTAAATTATGTTAAAATGTACACATTATGCGATTATTTATAGCTATTGAACTACCACTAAATATTAAAACTGAGGTAGCGCGTATTTATAATTTATTTCCTCCCATAAAGGGAACGTTGGTTGAAGTTAAAAACTTACATCTCACCTTGGCTTTTTTGGGTGACGTGCCTCAAGATAAAATTTTAGCTTTAGAAAAAACTTTAGAGAAAGTGGGGGAGAGTGAGTCAGATTTTGATATTAGTCTTGGTGATTTAATTGGTATTCCCAATAACAAACCAAGACTTTTAGCTTTGAATATAAAAAACCCACAAAACTTTTACAATTTACAAAAACAAGTTGTGCTAGCCGTAAAAAAAGTAGATATGCCGGCTGATGCTAAGCCGCCACACCTTACTTTAATTCGACTTAAAACAACACTACTACAAGCCCCGAAATTAACCATACCAACTCTTTTATTCAAAGTAAGCCAGTTTATCCTTTTTCAAAGTATCCTGACTTCAAAAGGGCCTATTTATAAGCCGCTCAAAGCCGTAAAATTGACCTCAGGAAGCGTTTTAAGACCATTACGGCCTAATTTAGCTATTTGTGTAATTAACCCCAAAAACGAGATTTTGTTAATAAGGCGCTCAGATCATCATATTCGGGATTGGCAGTTTCCTCAAGGGGGTATTAAACCAGGTGATTCTTTAAAGCAAACCTTAGTAAAAGAGATTAAAGAAGAGCTTGGGATAACACAATTTGAAACTATTTTAATTAAAGAACAAGTGCATAAATACCTTTGGTCCAAAAAATTAAGGGAAAAAGGAACAGATTTGGAGAAGAAACCTTATTTTGGTCAAGAGCAAAGTTTGGCTATTATACGCTTGTCTAAAGATAGGCCCAAATTAAAACCAGATCCGCGCGAAGCCGCCGAAGTGAAGTGGGTGCCTTATAATAAACTAATTTTGGCACTCCACCCAGTGCGACGAGCCTTAGGCCGCCTAACTATGGTAGAATTAGAGAAGATGAACATTTTAACCCCCAAGCCCTAATTTTTAATATTTAAACAAATTCTAATTTCAAAATTCAAATGTTAAAGTGTTTAAGATTTAGATATTAGAATTTAGGATTTCACTTTGTATGTTTCGTGTTCGTTTTGCACCATCACCAACCGGAGAACTTCATATTGGCGGCGCCCGTACTGCGCTTTATAATTATTTGTTTGCCCGAAAAAATAAGGGCAAGTTTATTATTCGTATAGAAGATACCGACCAAGAACGTTTTGTACCTGGCAGTTTAGACAGAATTTTACAAGGTTTAAAGTGGCTTGGTTTAGAGTGGGATGAAGGGCCGGATATTAAAGGTGAGTTTGGGCCTTATATTCAATCAGAGCGTTTGGAGCTTTATCAAAAATATGCGCATGAATTAGTGGATAAAGGTAGCGCTTATTATTGTTTTTGTGAACTTTCGCGTTTGGAAATTTTACGTGAGCTTCAGCAATCACAAAAGCAGCCTACAAAATACGATCGCGAATGCCTTAAACTAACACCTGATAATGTTAAAGAGCGGTTGGCAAGGGGAGAGAAATTTGTTATTCGTTTAAAAGTACCAGAAGGTAAAACAATTTTTACAGATAAGGTTCGTGGTGAAGTATGTGTAGATAATAGCAATTTGGATGATCAAGTGCTTTTAAAGTCCGATGGCTTTCCCACTTACCACTTGGCTAATGTGGTAGATGACCATTTAATGCAAATTACACATGTTATACGTGGCGAGGAATGGTTGCCATCTACGCCTAAGCATTTGCTTTTGTACGAAGCTTTTGGCTGGCAGCCGCCTGAGTTTGCGCATTTGCCAAATGTGTTAAATGATAAGCGCGCTAAACTCTCCAAACGTAAAGACGGCGAAGCTGTTTGGGTGCAAACTTATGAGCGTGATGGTTTTTTACCAGAAGCTTTAACTAATTTTTTGGCATTACTTGGTTGGCACCCCCAAGACGACAGAGAAATTTTTAGCTTAGAAGAATTGGTTAAGGAATTTGATTTGGATAGAGTGCAAAAAGGTGGAGCAATTTTTAGTATGCAAAAATTGCGTTGGTTCAACGCGGAATATATAAAAAAACTCACCTTGGTTAAATTAGATAATTTGCTTAAGCCTTTTTATAAAGCTTTAGCTCAAACCACTGGACAGAAAATTGGCACTACGCGCGCCCTAACCCAAATTTTGCAGTCCCGTTTGATAATATTAAAGGATATAAACGAGTTTACGCATTGGTATTTTGTAAGCGATTTTAAATTAACAGCTGATATTTTAATTCCCAAAGCTGGAAATTTGGCTAAAACAAAATCAGCCTTGCAATTGGCCTATGAATTATTAATTGATTATGGTGATAAAAAATGGGAAGTTGAGGAATTGCGCAATGCTTTTGAGGTGTTGGTGCGGCCTGGCACTTTTACACGCGGTGAGCTTTTGTGGCCCGTACGTGTGGCTTTAACCGGCGAGCGGCAATCACCTGATGTGTTTGAGGTAGCTTTTGTACTGGGACGCGAAGAATGCTTAAAACGCTTGCTTGACGCTCAAAAAGTTCTAGCTTAAATTATGAAATTTCTTCGAGTCTTATTTTTACTGATTTTTATAAGTGCACCATTTTTGGTAGCGCGAGCAGAAACTGTTACTGAAATTAATAATCAAATTCAAACCAAACAGCAACGCATTGAAGAACTTAAGAAACAAATTGAGCAATATCAAAAAGCTATTGCGCAAAAACAAGGTGATGCCGCTACTTTAAAACAACAGATGGCTGTGCTAGATGATAAAGTCGCGCAGGCAGAGCTTGATATTAAATCCAACGAACTTAAGTTAAATACTACAACCCTGCAAATACAGTCGGTTACACTTGATATTGCGGCTAAAGAGCGTGATATAACAGATAAAAAATCTAAAATTGCTGAAGCTTTGCGTCAACTTAACCGTGAAGATCAACGTAGCCTTTTAGAAATCGCCGTTCTCAATACATCGTTGGGCGAGTTTTTTGAACAAATAAATTATTTGGAAACCTTACAAAGAAATTTACAAGATAATATTAATAATTTACAAACTCTCAAAACTGAATTGGAGCACCGCCAACAGGATTTGGCTAATTTGCGTTCGCAATTAGTTAAAACCAAGGAAGATCTCTCAACCTCTAAATCTGTTTTGACTGTACAACAACAAACCAAGCAGGATTTATTAAAACAAACCAAACTTTCTGAGAGTAAATTCCAGTCGTTGCTTTATCAGGCAGTCCAAGAACAAGAACAGGCTAACCGCGATATTAAAAATTTGGAAGATGAGGTAAGAAAGAAATTAAAATCAACTGGTTCTGGCAGTTTGGATCAGTTTGGCAACACAGTGCTTATTTGGCCGGTAACAGCTAAAAAAGGACTCTCAACTTATTTTTACGATCCCACTTATATTTTCCGCAAGTATTTTGAACACCCTGGTATAGATATTCCTACGGCACAAAGTACACCAATTAAAGCGGCGGCTTCGGGCTATGTGGCGCGCGCCAAAGATGCTGGTTTGGGCTATAGCTATATTATGTTGGTACATAATGGTGGTTTTTCTACAGTTTATGGGCACGTTAGCCGTATTGATGTGCAAGAAGGTACTTTTGTAAACAAAGGGCAAATAATAGGCGCCAGCGGCGGTTTGCCTGGCACCAGGGGAGCGGGGAGTTTAACCACTGGACCGCATTTACATTTTGAAGTTCGTTCCAATGGCATCCCAGTAAATCCGTTGGATTATTTACCATAGATTTTTTTATATGAATATTACAAGATTTATCAAAATATGTTTTTCTATTTCAATTGTTGGGGTGATTTATCTTTGGCTAATTTTTCAACTCGTATCGGGGCAGTATATAAGTACAAAGATAGCTTTGATATTAATTGTTTTAATTACCATGGGAACTGTTTGGGGTACTAGAGTATTATTCTTTAAAGACGTGGCACATACACTCCGTGCTGATGGAGAAGAACAGAAGCAAGAATTGTTGTCTTGGTACCGTTCCAAAAGTCCATATATTTTAGTGCTTATATTTGCTTTACTATTTTTTTTCTTAGCTTGGGGCACTGAAGTCAAAATTGAAAAGGTGGGATGGGGGGGGGTATTAAGTTTATTTTGTGCTACTTGTTTTGTAATAGGATTGAGATTTAGGAAAAAAAATATACAACATGTTGCTACTATGAGTGCAGATAAAATTAAATCTAATACAATTATTGGAACAGTTGTTTTTTTTAGTTTTCTTTTTGGGGCGCAGTTTGCCGACTGGTTAGGGTTAGGTTTTATTCCCATTTTTTGTGTTAGTTTAACACTCGGTGTTAGCGCCGGATTTATAATTTATATTTTTAATAAAATACCTACAAAATATATGTCTAACGATATAAATATTGAACCCAATCAGTCCAAAATAACTGTGCCATTAAAAGAAAACAAATTTCTTAAGTATTTAATGTTATCAATAATTTTTGTTTTATTACAATGCATTCCAGTTTTATTTTATTATATAATTGCTAGAGTACTCACAGCCGTTTTTTATTTTAATTTAGTTACTGCCTTTATAATTCCCGTAGTTTTTGCAATTCTTTTATTTATTTATATAAGTGTTTTTTGGATTAAAAAAACAAGAATTTCTTATTGGTGGATAATTCCTTTTTTGGGCCTGCAATTTTTTCCTTTAGGATATTTATATTTATTAGCTGGATATTTTATTTTGTGTCCAAAGGGATGCTCCTGGTAAATTAAACTACTGGAATTAAGATATGTACCAAAGTCTTAATCTTTTTATGTTTACCGAATATTTTGGATATATCTCGGGTATTTTGATTTTATTATCATTCGTCCCGTACTTATTTAGTATATTTACACACCGTACTAAACCAGAAAGGGCTTCCTGGTTAATTTGGGCTTTACTAGGAAGTATTTTATTTTGGACTCAGTTAGCTAAGGGCGCAGGATCTTCTTTATGGTTACCTGGCGTTCAGACCATTGGTGATTTATTAATATTTATTGTATCTATCAAGTATGGTATTGGTGGTTTTCTAAAAAGAGATATTATTGCCTTTAGTTTTACAATTATGGCGCTAGTCTTGTGGTATATTACTCAAGAACCAGCTGTGGCTTTGTTCATAGCGATTCTAATTGATGCTAGTGGTGGCGTGTTAACTATAATGAAATCACTGGAATATCCTAATTCTGAATCAATTATATCTTGGGTGTTAACTGTATTAGCAGGCTTGTTTGGTGCCTTGGCAGTTGGTCAATGGAATTTTATTTTACTCGCGTTTCCTATATATATATTTCTAATATGTTCTGCAATTTTAGGTAGCGTCATCTGGGCACGAAAACGTAGTTTAGGATAATCTTAGTTCTAACGTCGTCCTTGCCACTGGCAGGCATGATATGGAGCTATAGATTTTTGGACCGCCTGATATAGGGGGTAGTTTTAAGGTAAATAAAACCCGCTCTGGTTGATATCAAGCGGGTTCATTCAATTTTTTGATGATAATTTTTATTTTATTAGCAGCCACTGTCTCCGGAGCTAGGCATGCCAAACTCATCTTCATCCATTCGCACTACTGGCCATATCCAGATGCCAATAAGTAAGACAATCGCTTGCCAACCATAGAGCTGTTGTAGCGGCGCACCAAGGCCGTAGAAGTTGTCCAGAGGGCCGAGTATTAAGTGACCAAGCAATAGAATCGGGTAAACTAAACCAGAAATAAATAAAACTATGCACGCGATTAACTGGTCAGCAGAGCCGGTAAGTATTCTAAAGTTGATTATTGGTGCATTGATATCCTGCGGTGAAATTTTTGAAGTCGCAAATAGAACAGTTAAAAGTATCATTACTGCCAGATAGACCCACACCACTAGGCGAAGTTTTTTATAGATTTTGTCTATAGTACTAAACGATATGTTTCCCCGTTCATTTCTCCACACACACAGCTGGTCTAATCCTGCGATGAGAAACGGCAGTAAGTATATGCCTATCATATACCCATAAGTATATGGAGATTTTTTTTCATTTTTTTCTGCTGTAACAATACTGGCGGTGAACAATCCCGAGATGGCTGTCGCTGGCGCAATAAGGCCGTGGTATATGCCTTTAATAAACAAGGTGTCTCTTGTAGCGTTTGGTTGCGTAGGTTCATGCTGCGCAAACATAGTTGTATACAGTATAGTGAGTACTGTAACCACGACGATTAGCGCCGTAACTTGTCTTTTCATTTCCATACCTTTCAAATATTGAGTTTTTAAGGTTCAATTTAATTGATTAGATTTTACTTGAATAGCTCAAAAAGTCAAGTTCAATACTATCTAAAAATATGATACTAGGTCGAAATTAAACTCTTTACTGATCGTGGACTTTTGTTTAAGTAATTGTTACTATTTAATTCTAATGTCAAAAGCAAAAGTCGCCATTATTCTAACTGTTTTAGTAGATGTTATAGGCATTGGTATTGTTATACCATCATTGCCTTTTTATGTTTTGGATTTTGGCGTGGGTGCGGCCACCATAACAACCTTGTTTGCTGTTTTTTCTTTATGCTCGTTTTTTTCTACGCCAGTACTGGGAGTTTTATCCGATAGATATGGCCGCCGTCCGATTTTAATCGCCAGCATTTTTTCTACTGCCCTAGGATGGCTAATGTTTGCCCTAGCGCCATCTATTATTTGGCTTTTTATAGGTAGAATTATAGATGGTTTGGCAGCTGGCAATATTTCCACGGCTCATAGTGTTATTACCGATTTATCGGTTGACGATAAGGACAGGACTCATAATTTGGGAGTTTTAGGAGCTGTTTTTGGCATTGGTTTTATTATTGGCCCAGCCATTGGAGGTTTACTTGGCTCGGCGCATCCACACGCGCCATTTTGGTTTGTTACTATTTTGGCAACTTTGAACTTATTATTTGTTTATTTCTTTTTGCCAGAAACTAATAAGCATTTGGCAGATAAATTTGGACTAGTTTGGTGGCAGCAAATTCATCCCTTACGTCCAGTAATCGCGGCTGCTAAAAATAAAATATTACGTCCATTATATTCAGTTTGGTTTTTGTTCAGTTTGGCTCTTGCTACACAGCAATCTGTTATGGCTTTGTATTTACTTCAAATTTTTAACGTTGGAATCGCTGGAACCGGTTGGCTGATGGCTGGCGTTGGTGTTGGTATAGCTTTGAACCAAGGGGTTGGTTTAAAGCATTTTTGGTTAAAAAAATTTGCCGAACCCGATTTGCAATTATGGCTTTTACTGGTTATGTTTATAGCTTTTATATTTTTGAGTTTACCTGCCGGAATTTATTTTATTGTTGGTATGATATTAAATATAATTTGTCAATCAGTTTTGCGTGTGGTTATGACAAGCCAAATGGTTGGCGCCGCGCCGCTTAATGGCAGGGGAGAGGTGATTGGTGTTTTGAATTCCATTATGTCTTTAGGTATGGTGGCAGGTCCCTTAATCGCTGGTGCATTATTTAATATCAAACCAGCTCTGCCATTTTGGTTAGCTGCTGGTTTTATGTTCTTGGCTTTTATAACTGTATTATGCCAGCGTAAAAAGATTTCCCTAGTACCAACAGTTGAAACACCAGAAACAAATATGATTATGGATTGATTTTTAGGTTTATAGACCTGATTTGCGATAATGATTTGGTTGTGTATTTATGATAGTTATTCAATATGTCAAAAAGTGTCCGGCCGGACACTTTTTGACATAGGTAATAACATTAGTGAATGTTTTACTATTCTTTCAAGGGATGGAATTTACGATGGGTTGTTTCGGCATATTTATCCGAAGCGTGCACATAACGAGTTGTAGTATCAAGCGATTCATGTCCCAAAAGTACTTGAATAGCCGCCGGATTAGCACCTTGTTCAGCGAGATAGGTCGCAAAGCCATGTCTTAGTGAGTGCGCCGAAGTAGGCACGTTAATGCGCAATATTTCTCGATACTGTTTAATTTTCATTTGCAAATAATTTGTAGAAATGTGTTTATTTGTTTTACCTGAATTTTCTCCGCGATAGGGGATAAACAGAGATGATAAATTGTCAGTTCTGGTTTTTAAATATGTGGCAATATGTCTCATAGCACGTGGCGTTAGATAAACAAAGCGTTCCTTTTTACCCTTGCCCATTACAAAAATTCGTCCAGTGTTGTCAATTTGCGTTCTATTTAAATTAACAAGCTCAGAAATACGCAGTCCGGTGGCAAAAAGCACTTCTAACATAGCGCGATTACGCAAGGCCATTAATTTATTTTTTTCTAAAGCGTTAGGTGATTCAATTAATTTCACTAATTCATAAAGTTCAGCTACCTGCGGATGTTTTTTTTCTGTTTTAACTAATTTTATAGCCTCGGGAGATAGGGGAGTAGGCTGATCCATTTCAATTAAGTATCTTAAAAAAGCTCTTAAACTTGAGAGCATACGGTTTATGGAATAGCTTTTTAAACGCTTTTCCGACGCAATATGAGCACTGGTAAGCCTATCCCTAGATGTTAAATAAGCCTTATAGCGATCTATGGCCTTTTTATCAAGTTTGGCAAAAGGTAAGTTTAACTCCTGTAGGAATTCCGCAAAGACTTTTAAATCCCTTTCATAATTATAAATAGTTTCCGGAGAATAATTATTTGTTTGTAGAGAAAGCAAAAAGTCATCTAGTGAGGGAAGTATCTCAGCTTGACCACGAGAACTTGTTTTAGGGTTAACCATATATTTATAGTATATCTAACTGAGTGTAAGGGATATTATACTCAGCTTATCATATAGTTAAAAAGTGGTCAAATTCAGCCAAAACACGGATATTATATGTCTCCCCTAAGCTTTGGGGATAATTTCTTATGATTAGATTGTTGGTATTCTCCATAATGATTTTTGTATGATATTTTTATCTATATTTATTTTTTACGACCTCTTAATTTGCTCCAGATTGTTTTTAAGGGTGTCTAGTATCATAAAATCACAGACTTCTTAAGTGATTCTTTTTGGGTATCCCCCATCTTGCCCAAAATAGTCAATTGGTATAAAGTACTAGCCAAGCAAAATAAAAGGCCTGCAATTTTTTTAGGAGACAATAGATACCGTGTCCAAGCGTGCGTTGGTGCAGGCCTAGAGCAATAAAATGCTCTGTATAACACCCAATGCGCGTGCCTAGCAACCCTTAAGTATTTAGGGTGTAGGGTTGCATACTCTGTTATGTAAACGGAGGAAAAAAACGGGTCGAACATCCTACAGGTGTATGCGAAATTTATGCATACACCTTTTATTTTAATTTGTAATAAAGTTTTGTGCCAAAGCGTACATCAATATATTCAAGCTTACTGGTATCCCCTTTAATTTTATCATCTAGTAAACGTTTTAGGGCAACCACTTGCAACAAAGCGTCCTCTTGGGATGAAAATGACACATACCATTGATCCTTGGTATAAATTTGGAGTGTTGGTATGGCAGATGAATCAAATTTTATATAATCCAACGTTAGTTGTGGTAACTCCTGGCGCCAGGCATTATTTAGATTATTTATAAATTCAGCAATTTTTTGTGTAACTACTTGCTCACCAAGTTGATGCACGGCGAATTTCGTTTCTTTGATCGCAATTAATTCATTGTCAACCACCGCATTTGGTGATAATTGCTGAACCAAAGCGCCATTTTTATTTAAAAGATAAACACTCTCCCCTATTTCGTTTTTATTATCAATAGAGGCTGGAGTGTACCACACCGCCACCGTAACACCCTGGGGGGCGCTAATACGTAAAACATTAGGCCAATGGCGGACAAAATTTAAACCCTCAATATAAAACTCTTTATTTATAGTGTTTTGTGCATCAATGGTATTAAAAAATAATAAACTTGATTGCGGAAATAGAGATATTTTTTTTTCTTGAATTATATTAGTGACAATTTGTTTAATACGCTGTTCTGTTTCGATCGAAGGCGCATTATTTATAATAATGTTTTTAATAGTAAATAAGGGAGAATATATTAGTATTAACAATGCCAATAAAATTAACGTACCTAAAATTTTCCAGCGCCAATATTGCCACTTTGACTTGGATTTTAAATTGTAGGCACGAGAAAGATGCCTCACTGTAGTTGGAGTACGGTAAGTTGAATGTGAAAAATCGCGACGCGCACGAGGTCGCGGCGCTGTGGTGCGCCAAGAAGTTAACGATACCATGATTTTTTAGGACGGTACGAAGTTAATAATTTAGTTTTAACATTAAAACGTTCAAGGGCCAAGGCAATAAGTTTGTCCAATAATTTAGCGTAAGGCAATCCTGAATTTTCCCACAATTTAGGGTACATACTAATGGAAGTAAAACCCGGAATTGTATTAACCTCATTTAAATAAATTCGCCAAGGATTTTTTTGCACCAAAAAATCTACTCGTGCCATACCAGCCAAGTCCAAAACTTTAAAGGCTTGCACTGCCAACTCCCGTACTTTATTCATAATAGCCTTAGGTAGTGGTGCTGGTATTAAAGCTTTTGATTTTCCATCAACATACTTGGCGTTGTAATCATAGAATTCATTAGAAGCTATAATTTGCCCTGCCACCGACGCTTTAGGATTATCATTACCCAAAACCGCGCATTCAATCTCCATAGCTTTTTCTATACTTTTTTCCACAATAATTCGCCTATCATATTTTAAAGCTAGTTTAATAGCTTGTTTGAGTTCCTTTATGTTATGGGCCTTGCTTATACCCACAGAAGAGCCCAAATTAGCAGGTTTTATAAAGACAGGTAACTTTAGTCGTTTTTGACACTCTAAGGCTAATTTAGGCCCATTTTGAGCCCAGGAAGAGGCTGTAAAATAGGTAAATGCTGGTGTAGGCAGGTTATTGGCCATAAAAGCCATTTTTTGGACTATTTTATCCATCCCTATAGCCGAGCCCAAAACCCCAGCACCAACATAAGGAATGTTGGCAAGTTCTAATAATCCTTGCACTGTGCCATCTTCACCAAACGTTCCATGAAGTACCGAGAATATTACATCTACTTTAGTTGATATTTGTCGGGGTGATTTTAAATTAATTAAAGATTTAATTGTTGGGTCAGCTGGTAAAGTTTGCGCAAGTTGTGGTGGAATTTTTGTGCCTGATTCAAGTAAGCCCACGACCCTCTCCCCCACTAACCATTGTCCTTGTTTGGTAATACCAATAGGAATAACTTCATACTTTTTTTTATCAAGTGCTTTCATTACCGAACGCGCTGAAACAAGTGAAACTTCATGTTCAGCTGAACGCCCGCCAAATAAAACTCCAACTTTGATTTTATTACTTTTCATAAAACACTATGAACTATTGGCTAGAAACTAAACTAGTACCCTTGGCAATAAAGGATTAATTCTTGTTACTGCCTCATAATTAATTGTTTCTACTTTTTTCGCTATTTCGTCGGCGGTTATTTCAGCCTCGCCGTCTTTGCCTATTAAAATAACCTCGTCGCCAACTTTGGCATTAGGAACTTTGGTAATATCAACCATTGAGATGTTCATACAAATTCTACCAATTATTGGCACTCGTGTCTTGTGAATTATTACTTCACTTGAATTTGATAATTTTCTGTCATAACCATCCCAATAACCAACCGGAATTACAGCCATAATCGTTGGTTTTTTTGTTATATAAGATCGGTCATAACCAATTGGCGTGCCCTTGGGCAACATTTGCACTTCCACAATTTGCGTTTTCCAGGTTAAGGCGGGTTTGAGTTCAAAATTTGAATGCATTTTGTTAGCTACTTTTTTATTTTCAACCGAAGGCCATAAGCCGTAAAGCGCAATACCCAGCCGCACTAGCCCCAAATGTGATTCGGGCGCCGCAGTAATAGCTGCGCTACAAGCCGTATGCTGAATAATGTTGGGTGGAATAATTTGTTTTACCTCTTCTAAAAATTGATGATAGGTTGCTAGTTGTTTTTTTAAAAAAGATTGATCCTTGGATTCCGCAGTGGCAAAATGCGAAGCCACACCTTCTAATTTTAAATAAGGCGATTTTAAAATAAGATTAAGCATTTTTTTGGCTTGAGCCGGAAAAAGTCCCAAGCGCGCCATACCGGTTTCCAATTTTAAGTGTATATGCGCTGGTTTGCCTGCTTGCTTGGCCGCATGTTCCAAGGCTTTAAGTTCTCCCTCTTCATACACCATAAATGATATGCGGTGACTTATGCCACGCGCTAATTCAGCTGGTATTAAAGGATGATAGTAACTTAAAACTAAAATTGGCAACTTAACATCTGCGCCACGAATTTGTTCTGCTTCGGCAAGTGAGGCTGTGCCGAGCCAATCCACCAAATGCGAACGCTCTGCCACACGCGATACAAGCTCTAGGCCGTGACCGTAGGCATTACTTTTAACCACAGCCATCAATTGTGTTTTGGGCGCCAATAGACAACGGTGGGCGCGGATATTTGATACCAGTGCCCGCTCGCTAACTTCTACCCAAGAATGTGCTGGATGTTGATGCATATAGATAGCCTTATTTTATGCTTTTCTTAAGGTCTTGACAAATTTTGTGTTTAGATGTATGATAAATTGTTTTAGATGAAGTGTTTGCAATTTAAAAACTGAATAAACTAAAACTAGCCAAAATCTTGCCGGTAGCACCTTGGAGATTAGGTCTCTAGAGTGCTGCTGGTGAGAGTAAAATAATTAACAAAACAAACAAACTCTAACCATAAACCGCCATAGAGATTAGCAGTAAAATCTCTTAAACCTGCTCCTAGAAAGGGTTGGGGCTTTGATCAGCTAAAACTGATCAGAAAGAAGTTTTATATGAGTTACAATTGGTCGCAATGGTCACGACTGCAGGCGTTTAAAGCTGTTTTTTTGGGTCTAATCGTTGGCTTGAGCACTGCTGTGTTGTACCTTGTTGTATTCTGTGCACAGGGATATAACGTAAATCTGCAAAACTTACGCATTTATGAATTAGATACTTATTGGGAAAAACCAATTCCTTTAGTTCTATGGATAAGCGTATGGCTTTCCGTCATATTTCTGAGTGCTATATCGTGTTATTTAACATTTATAATCATTAGACGTATGGCACTACGACACCGTATTGCGAAGATTGTTGGTTACCATTCGAAGCTGTCTTCAGCAAAGCGAAAAACTATGGCTGAGGGTAAATTTCAAACTTTGTGCAATGAAGTTATTACTGCTATTGAATTAAAGAAAATTCAATCTGAAATCGCACAAAAAAAAGATGCGGCGTATTTTTTACTAAAAATATGCCAAGAATATGGTTGGGATTTTTCCGGCCACCACAGGAATTTACAGGAACGAATGAAAAACTTATCCTGTGCTTAAAAAGTCCTTTGGACGTAAATGTTTATCCTCCGTGAATTTTTTTACGGAGGATTTTTATTGATTACAAAATTCGTTTTATTCTATTTCCCAATTACCTTTCTACCGCCCATGTAGGGTTGCAAAATTTCAGGAATTAAAATTGTGCCATCCTCTTGCTGATAATTTTCTAAAATAGCGATGATGGGCCGTTCGGAAAACACCGTACCATTTAACATATGAACTAATTTTAATTTTCCATCTGTATCTTTGAATTTTATATTTAAACGGCGGCTTTGAAAGTCGGTAGTGGTGGAACATGAATGAGTTTCGCGATATTTACCTTCCGATGGTATCCAAGTTTCAATATCATACTTACGAGCCGCCGGATCACCTAAATCAGCCGAGCACATCTTAATTACTTGATAAGGTAACTTTAACCCCTGCATTAATTGCTCTTCTAAACTCAAAATAAAATCGTGTTCTTTGTCAGAATCTTCTGGTTTGGTATAAATAACCATTTCTAATTTATTAAATTGATGGACGCGTAAAATTCCCCGCGTATCTTTGCCGTATGACCCAGCCTCTCGCCTAAAGCAAGTGGAAAAAGCTACATAGCGTTTTGGTAAATCTTTTAGATTCAACACCTCGTCCATATGCATTGGACCAACTGATTGTTCCGAAGTGCCAACTAAATACAAATTATCTTTTTCAAAATGATATGTTTCTTCTTCACCTCCGTGTTCCAAATATCCCATAGCTCGCATGGCCTTCTCCCCCACCAACACAGGGGGTATAACTGGTATAAAATTATTTTTCAACATTAAATCCAAACCATATTGCAAAAGTGCGAATTCTAATAACGCTACTTCGTTTTTTAAATAACTAAAACGCGAACCGGATATTTTACCAGCGCGTTCCATATCAATAAGATCATGCATTTTGGCAAGCTCCATGTAATCACGAGCTTTAAAATCAAATTTCGGCGGCTTACCGACTTTTTTCAACACTTCATTTTCTGATTCATCCTTACCAACTTTTACATCAGGTCGCGGCAAGTTTGGAGCATCAGCTAATAATTTATTTAAATCTTGAGAAATTTTATCCAACTCTTCCTCTTTAACCTTAACTTGCTCTTTTAGTTTACGAGCCGCTTCCCTATCCTCTGTTTTATCATGACGACCCTGGCGCATGGAATCAACTTCGGTTTGTAAAGACCTTTTTGTCTCATCTAATTTTAGAATAGCGCTAATATCAATATCGCGGCCTTTGGCCTTGATACCTTTTTTAACCTCTTCTGGGTTTTCACGGATTAATTTAATATCAAGCATATTCAAAATTTATTGTTTAATTAATTGTAATGTTTTAAAATTATACTCATATATATTCGCATCAAAATATGGCGATTCAAGATTAAAATTTTGTAAAGCAAAACCAATGCTATCATTATCAAGAGAATAAATATCAATATCACTTAATGGTAATACTCTTATATTTGATTGTTTTTCCAATAAAGGCAAAATTTTATGTGCCATATTATTTTTAATAACAGTAAACTCTGGTTGTGGGCTTGCCATGCCAGCATATCCCGTTCTTATAGAAATAAGATCTTCATCTGGCGTAAATGACAATGACGCCAAACAATCAAATGTATATACTTTATCTTCAGTATTAAATACAGATAATGGTTGTCCGGTTTTTGTAGAAATAAGCATTGTACCACACCCTTCCCATAAATCAGCTCTAAAAGCTAAATAATTACCCTCAGGACTAAAAGCCGTTTTGGATCTATCATAACCAAGCTCAAAAAAATTATACCTTTCGGGAAACTTATCGCGACCATATAAATAATTACTAGCATCTGTTAATAATATTTCTTTAACTTGCTTGGTATTTAAATCAAAAAATCCACTTTTATACATAGCACATTCGCCACCAATTTCTTTTTCTGTATTATATTTCTTCATTAACAAATCACAATCACCACTATCAGTCATTTGTTCCCAATAAACCATCTGTACACCTGGTTGAAATATAACTCGCACTTTATTATTAAAAATAATCCGTAATAATTCTGTTCCTTTAATTGTTTCTATAGCAACTAATTCTCCCCAATTTGCTGGAACTTTTTTTGCGATTAAATTGGCCTCTTGAATTTCTTTGGTAATAATTAATTGGCCACCAATATCTTTTTCGATTTCAGTAGATGTACCAACCATAACGTTGTTATTAGATACATTAACTGTTTTTTGGGGTAAAACTAAATATAACCCCAAACCCAATATAAATCCCAAAAATAAAAATGTTATTGATAAAATCCACTTATTCATGTTTTTCTAATTTCTTAAGATAAGGCCCGAGTTTTATTATAGCATTTTTTCGCTGTTTAAGGTAATCGTGGTTTGAACCTTGAGATTCTAATTCAGAAATTGTTTTTATTTCCCCATATGGAATAAATATCGTATGGTAAGGAAAGCCAGGTATAATTTTGGAACCTATAGTAGTGGAAATATTCCCTGTTACCTCTCCACGACCTATATGTATGGTGCCGTTTGGCATAGCTAGAGCAATAACAGCTACCAATTTAGCTTGACGTTTGTTTGTTGATATATCCTTCATACGTTGCATTACTTCTTTTATTGCTTCATCGTCAGTTGCTTCACGCTCATTAGGTCCCCATACCCTCCTAGAATATATCCCGGGCCAGCCATTAAGTGATTGAATCTCCAATCCGCCATCATCAGCTAAAGTTGGCATGTTACTTAATTTATAATAAGTCTTTGCCTTCAAAATAGCGTTACTTTCAAAAGTTAATTCGGATTCTTGAACATCGGTTGTTATGCCAATATTATTTAAAGTGATAAGCTTTAATTTGTAATTAGAGAGTAATTGTGTTAGTTGTTTCAATTTTGCCGGATTTTTAGTGGCGATCAAAAGTTTATTCATAATATTTAACTATTCTCCTATTCGCGCGAATTAGGGTATGGTTTATTATTTATTCCCACGGTTTTTCCGAAATAGTTTGTAGTTTATTTAATGGTATATCCAAGTTAATTATTTCTTCGGCTTTTCTTATTTCTTCTTCAAGACCAACATGCGGAAGTTTTTTCAATTCATCTGCCGTAACCCATTTATATTCTGTAAAATCATTAGGATCAAACTTTGCCTCACCCTTCTCTACTTCAACTAAATAAGCTAGTACTTTAACAGTTTGGCCGTCTGGTCTTAGGTAACTGGCGTCTTTTACTAAAATTTTGCCGGGTTTCATTACCAATCCAGATTCCTCTTTAATTTCTTTAACTAAAGTTTCTTCTATAGAGTCCCCGCCATCAACTTTTCCGCCAGGAAAACAATAATGCTCTGGAAAAGCAATTTCTCGCGGATGCCTTTTTAGCACTAAATATTTACCGTCCTGATTTCTAATGACTGCCGTTACAGCTAAAATATGAAGTTTGTTAGATTTTTCGTAAGGCATAAATTATTTATTACCAAACCACCACTTAAGTGCCTGATTACTACCTGGTGTAAATTTATATTTTTTAAAATCTTTTTTAGTTATCCATTTCCATTCAGAATTTTCTCGTTCGCCTATTAATAATTTACCGCCGATTATTCTACAAGGATAGGTTAATAAAATTACCTGCACTTGATAGGTTTTATGCCTCCATAATACATTTTCAATATGAGGTAATATAGTGGTCGGCTTAACTTTAAATCCAGTTTCTTCTTTCATCTCTCTAATTACTGTTTGATAGAGGTTTTCAGCAAATTCAACTTTACCAGCTGGTAATTGCCATAAACCATGAGCAGATGGGTCATGTGGAGAATTTCTCAAACCAACTAAAACCTTGCCATTTTTTATAATAATTCCCTGAGCAACAATCATTTGTATTAGTTTCATATTTAGGCAAATAGGAAAGTAGTTTTTAGATGAATTTTAATAAGGCAGTAACTGCTGGCGGTAATTTATCTGCCAAACGATAATACACCAGCAGACTCTCTCTGTCGTACTCTACTATATCGGCCGTAGCTAAAATAGCTAAATGTTTGGATGTAGTTGGAAGAGTTACTTTAAGATTGTCTGCTAACTCGCCTACAGAAGCACGGCGCCTTGTCTTTAACAAACTAACAATCTTTAAGCGCCTTCTGTTAGCTAAAGCTTTTAAAATATGTTCAGTTGAATTCATAATTATATTTTATTACTACTTTCCTACTTAGGCAAGTAAGAAAGTAGTAACTGGGGTGAAGGGTAAAGTTTTATAGTCCTAAGCTAGGGGCGATGGCTTGCATCGCTTTAAGTTCAATTTCTATTAATTGGTCCAAAGTTAACCCAATCATTTCTTCACATTTGGAAATTATCTCCCTATTCACACCAGCGGCGAAGGATTTATCTTTAAATTTCTTTTTTACTGATGATGTTTTAACACTAGCTAATTTTTTATCTGGTTGAACAAAAGCACAAGCCACAATAAGGCCTGTTAACTCCTCTGCGCACCACAAAGCTTTTTCTAACAAAGTTTTTGGTTCTATTCCGTGCATATGATTATGCACTCGCACCGCTTCCACTATATCCGGAGCAAAACCAGCTTGTTTTAACCATTCTGCGCCTATTAGAGAATGTTGCTCTGGTGTAGTTTCAGTTTGTTCCCAATCAATATCATGCACTAACCCTGCTATCCCCCACAATTCCTCATCTTGATTAAAATGCCGCGCCAATGCACGCATAATCGCCTCTGACGCCAATAAGTGCTTTAAAGTAAAATCTTTATGTACTTTCTCTTGAACTAATTGCCAAGCAATATCTCTACTCATATAATTCAATCGATTGTATATAAATCAATTTGCTCGCGTAGCACACGTTCGCTTTGTATATTTTTTTCATCTGGGGTCGAATTGCCTAGTCTATCTCGAGCAGCACCTATAGCGCTAAGACACTGTTCCCGAACCTTGTGGTAATCTGCGCGTTCTTCAGGTGTCATTTCCTCTAGTTTTGCTAAAACAGTTGGCGCAAATTTATTCCCACGCTCACTGAAAAACCTACAATCACTTACTAACGAACGATGTGCTTGCGCACGATATTGTTGATGATTGACTTCAATCATATAACGTTCTCGGTCTTCCTTTAATGGATATTCCGTCATCAATTTTTGGGGAAGGTATTGTTCAAATAAATGTTTTCTTATTTCATAAGGATGATAACCTGTTTTGCGCATACGCTGCCATTCTGATGCAAATAATTCCGCCGCCGGATTTTTTTGACTTAAATTTTGCATTTCCTTAAGGACAGCGTCGTCTTGCTCATCCCAAGGTATTTTTGGTAAATGAGCAAAATCTACGACATCAGCCCTGTTAGCCGCATCAACTTCATGGATGACCTGCATGATGGTCTCAATTTGTTGAATGTAATTACTATAATTGTTTTTGCTATCATCGCCGCCGTTATATTTAGCGAACCATGATTCTATAGCCTTTATTTGCTCATCATTAAATTCATTCCAATCTTGTATCTGTTTAGTTGCGCTCATTTCCTCATCCTCAGCGCGATCCTCCTCTTCGAGTTGATTACGCAATTCAATATCATGTCTTGCCTGCAAACGTTGACGATAATCGTCGATCTGTTCCCATCTTAATTGATATTTATAGGCAAGAGCATCATAAGATGGATCGCTTTCTAATTGATGTTCAATTTCAATAGCAGCCAAGGGATATAATGGTTTGATAAGACGAACCAATTCCTTTCCCGGATTAAATTCTGTTGATTTATCCTGCTCAGCAAACTCGCGTGAATTTTCTATGGACATAACTTATTCAATACTAATGAATACTTCAAGGTAAAATCTTTATGTACTTTTTCTTGAACAAATTGCCAATCTTCATCACGAGTCATATTACTTTTTTACCGTCTTAAAATACGAAACTAGATAACTAGTTATAACAGCTAATAAGTACGAAAAAAGAATTGTAATTAGAAACCTGATTATAACTACTCCTACTGCATTTTCACTCATTCCTGTGGAAATTACCCCAGGACGCTTGTCCCATACCAAAATTTCATCATAATTAATCCAGCTAAAATAACGATATTGTATACTAATCAGAAAAAATATTATAAAAAAGCCTAAAGTAAAAACCATTTTACGCCACGATATTTTAAATAAATCTTTTAAATTCATATTATTTACTCCTTAATAATGTATCCAATCTGAAAAAATATATGCAATGAAAATAAGTAGAAGAATTAATATAGGAAAAACAAAATAAATTATAGCATTAAAAATATTACCGATAACTTTATTTTTAGTTGATAAATAATGTAAGAAAAAAATAATTAATCCAGAAAAGAAAAAAGTGATAAAAAAGAATTTCCAAGAAAAGTTATCAAACCAATATTTAAGAACTCGTCCACCGAACTTTTCATACCAAACTAAAAAAGTAACTTCTATGGTCGCTATGAGTATTTGCAATATATTAATGGTGTTGGATTTGTTTTGATTTAATTGACCATGCAAGTTAGTAAGCTGGTTATTTGATGGACTTGATGGTGTGTTAGGCTGTTGCGTTTGAGTTTGGTCCATAAATAGATTATTAATTATTTAATTAAATTGGTAGTCATACAAAATTATTTATTCATCATTGGTGGAAAAAGCACAGTTTCCCTGCGGGCGGCGTTGGTAGCGACGGCGAATGGCATAAAATACCTGTCCCATTGTTCACGACTGGTTTTGTAACTATTATCTCCATAGAAATAATCAGCCACTAATTCTCGCACTCTTGAGGCCTCGCGCCTAGCGGACGAACGCAAGGCAGGATTGACTAGTGTCAAATCAATTAGTTCAAACGCACGTGTAAGAGCCGCTTCCTGACGTGCTGTAAGACCTTGTTCGTGAGCAGACATAGCTCGCCCAACCTCGCTCCCGATATTTGCGAACTGTGCGCTCACCGAAAGTTCATTCCACCTGCCAACTGATAAATCACGATGTTGCATATAACTACAAAGTTAGTAACAACTGAACAATCTCAATAATTTTTTTTCGCAATTCCTCATTATCGACACCACGTGAACGATTGGCTTGGCTGGGACGCACATTAATCATAGAATCAAATTCAATAGCCGCAGGTAGGGGTTGATCAATATAAATGTTAATACCCCACAAATTAGTTTGAGTGGAACCATTTTCCAAAAGATATTGCTCTTCATCAGCATGAAGCTCACCACCTATAGCCATTACCTTGCGTTCCACATCAACCACTACTTTAACCATATCACCAAATCGTTCCGCCGCTACTTGCTTAAGGAACTCGGCAGAGATTGGTGAATTTACATAACGAATTGATAAATTCTCCGTCATATTATTTTATTCCTCATTGGAGGAAATAAAACTGTTTCCCGAATTGGTTTATCCATAATAAATGCGAATAGACGTTCACTTAAACCAAAACCAGCGGCTGGGGGCATACCATATTCAAGCGCTGTTATAAAATCTTCATCTAGCATCATAGCTTCACTATCCCCTGCTTCGCGTAATTTAGCCTGCTCTTCAAACCTTACTCTTTGATCTGCTGGGTCATTTAGCTCACTAAAACCATTTCCAAGCTCGCTACCTGCCACAATTATTTGCATTCTTTGCACACGCTCAGGATTTTTTGAATCACGCTTAGCTAGCGGTGAAACTTCTACTGGGTGATTTATTAAAAATAATGGCCCTATAACTTTTGGTCGCACTAATTTTTTCCAGAATAAATCTATTAAGCGACCAGCGCCCATATTTTTCTCATAGCGCACCTTATGTTTTTCCAGAAGCTTTCTTAAATCGTCTACATTTGTCACACCTGCCAAATCTACACCCGAAATTTCTTTAATAAGCTCAAAATAATCTTTTCTTGGCCATTTACCACTCCAATCTATCTCTTTGCCATCATAAGTTGTTTTAAGCCCGCCGGTTATGCTTTTCACAATCTGCTGATACATTTTTTCGGTAAAATCCATTAGCTTATTATAATCAGCGTAAGCCCAGTAAAATTCGCACATATCATAATCCTGTAAATGCTCGGTATCTATACCTTCATTGCGGAACACTTTACCAATTTCAAATACTTTTTCAAAACCACCAACTAATAATTTTTTTAGTGGTAATTCTAGTGAGATACGCAAATAAAAATCTTGATCCAAAGTATCGTGATGAGTTTTAAATGGATTAGCATCTGCCCCGCCAGCCACCGCCTCCAGCGCCGGTGTATCAACTTCAATAAATCCATCTTTGGTTAAAAATTCGCGTACAGTAGCCCAAAACTTTGATTTCTTTATAAACATATCGCGCGTTTCAGACGACGTCATTAAATCCAAATAACGCTGGCGCAATTTAATTTCAATATCTTTAAGCCCGTGCCATTTTTCCGGCAAGGGGTGCAGGGCTTTGACGAGTGGTGTAAGTTCAGTTACGAGCACCGTAACCTCACCTCTTTTGGTTTTAACCAATGGTCCAGCCACGCCTACAATATCGCCCATATCCAAAAGCTGCACTAATTCCCATACTTTTTTATCTAACACATTTTCCACAAAAGCAATTTGTACCTTGCCGCTTTGGTCTTGTAAATTAGCAAATACCAATTGGCCATGCGGACGAATGGTCATTAATCTACCGGCAGTTTGCACAATTTGGCTTTTAGGTATTTCAGAACCTTCCAACACAGGTAGTTCTTTTTTCTCTGCTAATTTTAAAATATCAGCCGTGCTGTGCTGTTTATCAAAAATAGCCGGATAAGCCTCTAAGCCTAACTTTTTTAAAGCTCCCAGTTTTTGTTGACGGCTGGCTTTTTCTTGGTCTTCACGTATAGACATATATAAATATCTTAGCCAAAAATGCCTATTTTAGCAATCTTAATAACAAAAACCCCGCCAACGTAAGCGGGGCTATGATAATGCAATGTTTAACTAACCTTTAAAAGGGTGTATTCTACTATGCCCTTGGGGACCTTAAGTTCTATTTTATCCCCTACTTTTCTGCCGATCAAAGCTTGCCCCAATGGCGACTCATTTGAAATAAATCCTTTAAGGGGGTTAACTTCGTTCGAGCCTACAATAGTGTATTGCTTTTCCCCATCTTCGCTTTTAATAGCTACTGTAGAGCCAATATGAACTACGCCAGTGCCATTAGTATGATCATTTTCTTCTATTACGGTGGCGTTTTTAATAATATTCTCGAGCTCAATAATACGTCCTTCGCTAAAAGCTTGCTCGTTTTTAGCTTCACCGTACTCCGCGTTTTCAGAAAGATCACCAAGTTCTTTGGCATCTTGAATACGAGCGGCTATTTCTTTGCGTTTAACCGTTTTAAGATTCTTAAGCTCAGCTTTAAGTTTTACTAAGCCATCTTTGGTTAAATAGGCTTGTCCATCAGCCATCATAAATAATATTTTTTAGTTGATTAAATACAAATACAAAGATAAAGAATTGCGCCTAGTTTGTCAAGCCTTTAAATTAAAAAGACGCGGGAGAAATTAATTTAACGTTTTGTTGGCACTATACCAATTAAAAATTTCGCGTGCTATAGGCACAGCCACACTAGAACCTTCACCTCCATTTTCAAGCATAACTACTACTACAATTTCTGGATTAGCCGCTGGAGCATAGCCGGCAAACCACGCGTGGGGCTGGGTTTTGGTACCCGTTTGCGCTGTGCCTGTTTTACCAGCCACTTGAATTGATAAATTCCCCAAACTACGAGCACTGCCACTGGTTACTGTTTGACGCATAGCGGTTTGTATCACTTTAAGCCAATCGGCTGATAAATTAATAGCGCCTATATTGGTTGGCGCGTTTAAAGTGGTTTGACTGTTAGGATAAGTGATGCTTTTTAATAAATGCGGTTGTACTAAATCACCACCATTAACTAAGGCCGCGTAAGCGACGGCCATATGCAATGGTGTGACCAATAAATTACCTTGACCAATGGAAATATTATAGGTATCACCAAGATACCAACGATCTTTAAATTTTTCTTGCTTCCAAGCTGGAGTGGGTAAAAATCCCTCGCGTTCTCCTGGTATATCAATATTTAAACTTTGCGCCAAAGCAAATTGAGCTAAGTATTGTATTATTTTAGTAACTCCCAACCCAGCGCGCTCACTTGTACCACCGCCAATGGTGTAAAAAAAAGTATTTACTGATTCGGCAATAGCTTGATAAACATCAACCAAACCATGTCCGCCTAGTTTCCAATCAGCAAAAAATTGATCACCCAGTCTAATTCCACCAGTGCTAAGTATGGCAGTTTGTGGAGTTATAATACCTTCCTGCAAAGCCGCGGCGGCTAACAGAGGCTTGATAGTGGAGCCGGGTGGATATTGGCCGGCAATAGCTCGATTAAAAAAAGGTTGTTGCTTATCTTGTAATAATTCATTTATTTTTCCTGGCTGACGATTAGTGGTGAATAAACTCGGTTCATAGCTAGGATAACTGACCAGTGACAAAATTTCGCCATTTTTTGCGTTCATTACTATTGCGCTGCCGCCCCTACTACCAGAACCAATATTAGTTTTAAGTAAGTTATAAATTAAAGTCTGTAAATCACTAGTAATGGTTAATTTGAGTTTTGCGCCTGGTACAGCGGATTCTGTGGCATAAACTTTATGTTCCTTACCCTGTGCGTCAACTTCCACCTCGCGTTTTCCTGGTTGACCATGCAAAAGTTCTTCGTAGCTTAGTTCTATTCCAGACTTACCAATAGTATCAGTAAGCTGATAATCGTTTCTTTTAACACCATATTCTTCAGGAGAAATTTTATTAAGATAGCCCAAAAAATTTCCCATCGCCGCCCCACCTGCGTAATCACGTTCGCTGGTTGCCTCTATACGCAAACCACTGTAGTGTGAAACCTTAGCCATTAAAGTTAAAGCTAATTCGTGTGGTAAATCATAAACAATAACACGCGGCAGGTATGACAAAATAGACAGATTAGACAAATTTTCCTGATCTAATAATTCAGTCGGCACATCGGCTAATACTTTTGTCAACACCTCTTGCCGCTCTGTCTCATCTTGTGGTAAATCAGCTGGCACAGCCACTAATCTAAAACTAGGTGTGTTAAAAGCAAGCTCTTTATCGTTGCGATCTACAATTATTCCGCGCCGTGGGGTGATTATTTCCAAACGTATACGATTACCTTCGGCTACATCTCGTAAATACTTCCCTTTTACCCCTTGCAGGTAAATTAGTCTACCTGATAAAATGATGAATACTAAAATAGTTCCCACACCTAAAATATAAGGTAAGGTTTGGGTAATAACGCGTCTTAAACTGCCTACACCGGGTTCGCCCAAACTAGTACCTTCAAATCTACGGTATGAAAAACCACTCACTTCACGATCACTAATATCGCCGCCAACTTCTTTAATAGTAAATGGATCTTTGCGCTTAGGCATATTTTTTATAACGAATACTTTTTTTCATAAAATGATTTATAACCTTAAAAATTAATTCCATTATCAACCAAATTATCAATCCCCCACCTATCCATTTTAACCAAAAAATAAACATAAATTCTCCCCTCGGCGTTGGTAATAAATTTAATAAACCACCCAAAGTTATTATTAAAAGGTACAACACACGCCACAACACCAACCAAATAATAGAGCTTAAAAATTTTATTAAAGTATTACCGATTGATAAATACGGTTCAATGATTTCAAAATAAACAGCGCCAGCTATCAAATTAATTAAAAAATAAATCGGCACAGTCCAAGGATTTAAAATATCAAGTAATAAACCACCTAATAATAAAATCACTAACGCTTGTTTGTTGTATTTATTTATCCAAAACGAATGCGGTATAACTATTAAAAAGAGAATGGCGAATGAGCCAATTAACAGGTTAGCGCTATATTGCGCCAACCATAAAAAAATAGTGATTAAAATTGAACTTAACAAATAAGACACAAATTTAGAGGCTGTTTCTACGAACGTTTTAAAGCGTAGAGAAAATGAAATTCCTCAAGTGGAATAGATGGAGCCACAGTGGCATTTAAAAAGAAATCGCCTTCTGGTCTATCCACTGATGTAATAGTCCCAATAAGTAGTCCGGGGGGAATTAACTCATCAAGATTACTAGTTACAACATCTAAGGAAGGTGTGATTGTTTCGGTTAGCAGAATAAATTTTAGTTTAATTGCTAAATTATATTCACCTTGGGCTAATCCCCTGGAATGAGTCTCGTTTACAACCTCTGCTAAGATTTGGCTGGAATTTGAAGTAGTTAAACTAAACAAAGAGGTATGAGCGCTAACGTTTTTTATAATTCCAACTAATATGGCACGTGGACGAGCTGACTCTTGCAATAAACCAGCCACCAATGGCATACCTAATTCCATCCCTTCTTCCGCTCCTCGATTTATTAAATAATAAGTACCAGATTCATCGTTTTGACGTCCTATAATTTCCACGCCTAATTTTTTAAAATTAATCGGCGCTGGCACTAAACTTAAATTCCTTAATTCCAAATTTTCAGCCATTAAAGTATTAGACTCTGTTTGCTTGGCTTTAAGGTTAGCTAATTCGTGTTGAAGATTTTCTATTTGATAATTTAACCGTGGGGCCTGAATCCAAGCGTTAATATCACGTCCTAAGCGCGACGAAAATTGCGCCAATGGCAAGGTTAAAATCTGTACATTATTTTTAAAATAGCGCCACAAGGGCGTAAATAAAAAAACAACTACCAGTAGCACTAGGGCGGCTAATATAATGAGTCGGCGCCTAATAGAAGAGCTCATATTAAAATTATTTATCGACGCCCAGACGGTGACTGTAGTAACAAATCACGTACCATTTCAATATCTTCGAGCACTATGCCAGTGCCTCGTACCACAGCCGTCAGTGGATCATCAATAACTTGTACAGGAATACTTAATTCAGCACTCAACATTTTATCTAATCCTTTAAGCAGTGAGCCACCACCTGTCAAAACCAATCCACGTTCATATATATCAGCTACCAACTCCGGCGGCGTGCTTTCAATAGTATTTTTAATATTTTCTACTACTAATTTTAATATTTTTTGCAAAGCCTCTCGTATTTGAGTATCATTTATTGTTACTTCACGAGGCAAACCAGTCATAAGATCACGCCCCCTCATTTTCATTTCTAGAGGCTTTTGCAGTGGTATAGCTGAGCCAATTTTAAGCTTTATTTCCTCAGCTGTATGATCACCTAAAAGTAGATTAAAATGATCACGAGCGTATTGGATAATAGTTTCAGTAAGTTCGTCACCTGCAATTCTTAGTGATCGCCACACCACCACGCCACCCAAAGAGATAACGGCGATTTCTGTTGTTCCTCCGCCAATATCCACCAACAAATGGCCTGTGGCGTCACGCACAGGCAACCTTGCGCCTAAAGCTGCTGCCATAGGCTCTTCTATTAAAAGGACTTCGCGTGCTCCAGCTGAAAGTGCCGCATCCTCTACTGCTTTCCGCTCTACCTCGGTTACGTCCAAAGGAATACCAATTACAACTCTTGGTCGCGGCGCTAAGGGATAACTACCACGATAAACCTTATCAATAAAATATTTTAACATTTTTTCCGCCACTTCAAAATCAGAAATAACGCCATCAACTAATGGCCGGGAGGTAACAATGTGAGGCGGTGTTTTACCTATCATTTTTTTGGCATCTTGCCCTACCGCTACAATTTGATCAGTTCGCGTGTTAATAGCCACTACCGATGGCTCATTTATAATAATTCCTTTGTCTTTTACAAAAACAAGGGTATTGGCTGTACCTAAATCAATACCAATGTCCCGTGAAAAACGATTAAGTAGACTAGAGAACATACGCCTCTAGTTTAGAGAAAGGTTTGAATATTGTCTAGCATTTTACTGAACACTAAACTTATTCAGCAATTCTTTATTGGAGATTAGTTCAATCTTTCCAGTTAAACGATTCCTCAATTCAATTTTACCTTTAGTTTTTTCACTAACCACTGCGCGCCATGGTATACCAAGTAAATCGGCGTCTTTAAATTTTGTACCAGCCGATTCATCACGTTCATCAAAAAGTGTTTCTATATTCTGATCTTTTAAATATTTATATAAATCTTCAGCTTGTTTTTTAATTTCAGCTGATTCCCCCAATAAAATTAAATGCAATTGGAATGGTGCAACATTTTCCGGCCAAATAATTCCATCTTTATCATTATGCACTTCCACAATAGTTCCCATTACTCTCCCCGGACCAATACCATAGGAGGCCATAATAACAGGCTGTTGTTTGCCCTGCTCATCGGTAAAATAAAGCTTAAAAGCTTCCGAAAATTTTGTACCTAATTTAAAAATATTACCAACCTCTACACTTTTACCGTCTTTAAGTTTATTGGTTTGACATTGTGGGCAGTTATCCCCCGCTTTAGCCTTATCTAAATCTTTATTTTGGGCATATTTACAAGCCTCACAATAAACAACGTAATCTTCACCAGCCTCTGTTAAAACCTGAAATTCGTGGCTGTATTTTTTAGTAAAAGCGCCCCCCGAAGCCTCTACTACCAAAGCCTCAAGCCCACATCGTTTGAATATTTTTAGATATGCTTCTTTAACTTGCTCATAATAAACATCTAAATCAGCCTCAGTAGTATGAAAACTGTACAAATCTTTCATGACAAATTCTCTGGTTCTTATAATACCGCTTTTAGCGCGTGGTTCATTGCGAAATTTTGTTTGTAATTGATACACATAGCGCGGCAAATCACGATAAGAGTTTATAAAGCGTTTGGCAATACGGGTGACGGCTTCTTCATGAGTCCATGCCAAACCTATTGGTGCCGCGCCCTTTTCCTCAAATTTATACATTATTTGTTCAGATGTTTCCCAGCGTGAAGTTGTTTCCCATAATTCCTTTGACTGCAGAGCTGTCATCTCCATTTCTTGACCACCTATGTCATTCATTTCTTCTCTTATAATTTGTTCAATTTTACGAAAAACACGCCAGCCCAAAGGCAGATATGAGTAAACACCGGCCATTTGTTTATCTATGTAACCGGCCTGAGTAAGTAACTTAGCGTTTATAGACGTCTCATCACCCGAAACATGGCGGGACGTTTTAGTAAAAAGTTGTGATTGTAACATAGGTTTAGAATAGCAAATTACGCTTCAAAATACAAAATTATTTATTATATTCCTCTAATCCCAACTTTATTATCTCAACCGCTCTTTTCAAATCTTGCTCCTTAAGCACGTAAGCTATTCTTACCTCATTCTTACCCATACCTGCTGTGGTATAAAATCCACTACCTGGTGCTAACATCACAGTTTCGTTGTTTGGATGAAACTCTGTTAAAAACCAAAAACAAAAATCATCACTATCTTTTATAGGCAAGCTAACCATAACATAAAAAGCACCTTCTGGTTTGTAGGCTGTTACTCCTGGTATTTTAACGAGCTCATTATACAAAACATCCCTACGGCTTTGATATTCTTGCTGTACTGCCGAAATATACGAAGCTGAAACCTTGGTTAATTGCGCGCCAATAACCTGATCAATTAAACCACCTGATAATCTTGACTGGGCTATTTTAATAGCGCCTTGCATTAAACTTTCATTTAATGTAATAAGAACACCCAAACGAGCCCCACACAAACTATAGCGCTTAGAAAGACTATCGAGCACAATAATTCTATCGGGTAACTCTGAAATATAGGATAAAAGTGATACGGGTACTTTATTATCAAAAGCATATTCGCGATATACTTCATCTGATATTAAAAACAGATTATGTTTTTTAGCCAACTCAACTAGAACGTTTATTTCTTCTTTGGTATAAACTGTGCCGGTGGGATTACAAGGATTACTAAAAAGTATTGCTTTGGTGCGAGGAGTTATCTTGGCCTCAATATCCCCCACCGGAGGCAAATGAAAACCATTATTAATTGAAGTAGTTACAGATACTAATTTCACGCCACTAACAGCCGCACCAACATTATAGTTGCTGTAAAAAGGTTCAAACACTAATATTTCGTCATCAACCTCTGCTACTGCTAAAAAGGCCATCACCATTGCCTCTGAACCGCCAATGGTGGCCAAAATATCATTACTTTTTAAAAAATCAAAACCAAGCTGATGATAATACTTAAGCAAAGCCTGAATAAAAGCAGGCTCGCCAGCGGCTTGAGCATAGCGTATAGGATTTTCCTGCCAATTTTTAAGCGGCTCCAACATAACTTCTGGAGTTTTGACATCTGGATCACCTATATTTAAGTGATAAATCTTTATACCCTGAGCCTTAAGCGGAGCCACCAAAGGGCTTAGTTTACGTATTGATGATACTGGTATATTTTTAAAACGCTCTGATATTTGAGGCATTGTGAAAAAATCATACTAATAAACCTAAGAAAATAATACCAGATTTACATATTTAGAGCCATTTAATTATTATGTTTGACATTTTAAATAAGAAGTACTAATGTTCAGTTAAATAAAATATATAAAAAAATAAACACAAACAAATATATGGAGATACTATGTATGGAGAAATTACATAT
This sequence comes from bacterium, assembly GCA_020057885.1. Taxonomy (GTDB): domain Bacteria; phylum Patescibacteriota; class Patescibacteriia; order Veblenbacterales; family UBA10138; genus JAGVEX01. The sequence continues at coordinate 37,845 of JAGVEX010000015.1, read as the reverse complement.
AAACCCAAACGCCATAAACACACAACTCGTCGCTATTGCAGTCGTTGCAATTTAACACGAGTTAAACGACTAAACTGCCCCAAATGTGACAGACCATTGATAATCCCCCACACTCTTCGACAGAATGAGATATTGGAAAGAGTAAAGATGCTGGAAACAAATGCTAAGTACAAAAAAAACCATGTTTTTGATGGGCGCTAAATCAAAAAAATTGAGGATACAATAAGGCATCACCAAATGTGATGCCTTTTATTTTTCTCTTCAATGCTGGGAGACATGGATTCGAACCATGATTACCTGCTCCAGAGGCAGGTGTCCTACCATTAGACGATCTCCCAGCGCTAAAGAGAAATTAAACTACCCCGCGCACATTATAAAAAAATACTCCACAAAAATCAAGCCCTCTGCCTTAAAACTGTTTTATTCAACCACTTGCCCGCCAAACGTGCTAAGAATATTTGTGAGTAAATCCCCCTGCTTTTCCTGAGCCTCACTCACAATAGTTTTAATAACAAAATCAACTGCCAGCACATCGAGTAAAGCTTTTTGGATAGCCTCTTTTACCTTATGGTCATTAACCCGTTCCTGGTGTAATTTGTATTGAAAAGAAATAGTAAGTGTTTTACCATCTAATTTTACTGGCTTGGCTATGCTTAAAATAAAAGATAAGGAATGATTAAACTCCCTAAGTTTAATAACTATTTCATTCCAACGTTCGCTAATTTGAGCTAATGTTACTGGAGCAGATAGATCATTTTTGGGTAATAACACCTCTTTTTTGCCTGTGCTGACACCGGTACTATTATTAGTAGATTTTGGCGTAATAACAGAATCTGCTACTTCTCCCCTATTTTCACAAATTGTCACAATAGCGAGCTCTGTTGGTAATTGTAATAATTCAGTTTGCCGAAAACTTTCTGAAGCCCCCAACCAATGACGCAACATATCCTGTAATCTGGCATAAGTAATCTCTCGCGACAAATCGGCAAGTTTTGCTTCTTGCTCAGTTGTTAATTCCATATTGGCATAACTTGGCGATGTGCCACCAAGTTTTATTAACAGCAATTTGCGCATTATTTCCAAAACTTGTTTATGGAAAGTAGATAACTCGCCACCCTCTTCCAAAAAATTATTAACTAGGGCCACCGCTTCACTGGTGCGACGATTTACCAAATGTTCAACTAACTCCAATGTGCTCTTAATATCAGAATGGGGTAAAACTAAACTGGCTTCTTGGTGAGTAATATTTTTTACACCCAAGCTTAAAATTTTTCCTAAATAACTTTCGGCATCGCGAGTAGAACCGCCAGCTAGTTGCGCAATTTGTTTTAATATTTCCGCCTCCACCTTAACTTTCTCTGCTACTACCAAAGTTTCTAATCTTTTAATTAAATCATTAACCGACAAACGACGAAAATCAAAACGCTGACAGCGTGATAAAATAGTATCTGGCACCTTATGCACTTCGGTGGTAGCCAAAATAAATATTACATGCGCTGGTGGCTCTTCTAAAGTTTTTAAAAGCGCATTAAAAGCTTCGGTGGTCATCATGTGCACCTCATCCACAATTATAACTTTATAACGCGATTTAACCGGCCCCACTGGAATATGTTCACGTATTTCACGAACATCATCAATGCGCCGATTGGAAGCGGCATCTATCTCAATTAAATCTAGCGACTTGCCATCGGCAATTGCTACACAGGATTCACATTTGCCGCAAGGCTCGCCTTCGCCACTTTTACGACTTTCACAATTAACTGCTTTAGCCAATAGGCGCGCTACGGTAGTTTTGCCCACGCCGCGCATACCGCAAAATAAATAAGCATGCGCTAATTTCCCTGTAGCGATTTGATTTTGCAAAGTGGTGCGAATGTGATCCTGCCCAACTAATTCAGCAAAAAATTGAGGACGATATTTACGATAAAGTGTTTGGCTCATAGTATAAATATTGTAGCTATGTAATGAATTAAAAGCAAACCTTAAATTATTCAAATTCATACTAAAAAAGGTGGGCTAACAGCACACCCTTTTTAAACCTCTAAATAAAGCCTAGGGGGCTTAAATTTCAATTCCTGGTGGTGGTGTAAGTTGAGCAGCCTCTTTATTGCTTTGTGGACTATAATCATCACTTTTCGGCTCTTTAGGCGCTCCGGCGGGGTTTTTACGAGGCCTGCCAGGCCCTCTACGCTCTGGCGTAGGCTCTGCTTGGCTGGTAATAGGATTAGATACCATATCTTGGTTTATGCCCAAACCACCGGCAGTGCCACCCTTTTTAATAACATTTTCCACAGCCGCCCAAGATGAGGTGGTACCCTTAGGTACCAATACTACCACTTCATCGCCCATTTCAGCTTTAAAATAAGTTACACTTGCCAAAAGAACGCGGTAAAATTTGGTTTTAGCAAGAATGCGATATTCATCAGTTTCATCGTCGTGACTTAAAATACCGACCACACGGTCACGCTCAACTGGACCAATTTGTTTGTAAATAAAAGAACCATCAGGACTGATGGTAAGTTTTAATAAATCACCTTCCACTAATTTTGATTTCGAAGCATAGTTAGCTGGTACACTATAAAGTTTGCCATCTGGCCCAACCATATTCTGGCCATCAAACACACCTTCAATAATAACAGCGCCTTGTTCAGTGCGTTGTACACTACCGCCGGCATGTGACGCGCCCTCCACTCCTGGTAAAAAAGATTCCTTAACACCTAAGCCAGCTAGTAACTGGGTTACGGTATCAAGATTATTGCGCGCGCCCTCCACTAATTGTTTAATAAGCACAAGTTTGTTATCGTTTGACATATTGATTTTTCCTTTTGTGTCTTAAAGCCGAAGTTTTGGCTTTATGGCTTTTTAGTGTTTAAGTTGTGTGTTTGTTTATTTAGTATATAAAAAAAACAACCTGTGGTCAAACTTAGGTATCCACAGGTCAACTAAGTTGTAATTACTAGGTGAACAATTTATGTATACAGGTATATTGGAGCGTCGTTTGGGGAGGGCTTACTAATAATTTTATTGGACATTGAATGAAGCTGAAAAACATAAGAAACAAAACGCGCGCCGTGTTTTAACTCGCTCGGAATTTTTTTCTCCAACTTTTTCATAGCATAAGGCGTGAGAAAACACACCACCACATCCGCTGGCGCTAAAGGTATTTGCCAAAAATCTTTATATAAAACTTTTACCTGTTTATTTAAACCGAGTAGTGAAATTTTTAATTTGGCTATTAAATATGGCACTAAGGCTATTTCAAAACCAATCGCGCGCACGCCGTAAATTTTAGCCGCCGCAATTAGCAATCTGCCATCACCACAACCAAGATCATAAACCAATTCACCGGGTTTTAAATTTGCTAAATCAAGCAAGCGTTTAATATCTTTCTTTCTTAAGGGCACCCAAGGAGCGGCCGATAAGGCGCCGTAGGCTAAGGTGCCAAAAATTATAAGCAGAACAAAAAGCAAAAGTATTGAATAAATACCATTCAGCATAATATTTGTACTTAGGCAGTTGGCTCTGGATTAGTTTTTACCTGGGTAGAGGCTTCGCCCAACTTGGTTCGTTCTAATACTTCAGCTTCAATCTCGGCGCGTGGACGGGTGTATTTTAACCTGGATAATTGCTTTAATTTAAGCACTAATTCAGGGTTACCAGCGCTTGGCGCCAAGGTTTTAAAATTAAAAGGTCGAGCGGCCTGATTATCAATTAATAGCTTAATATAAGCATTATATTGCTCAATATTAATCAGGTCATAACTGGAAAAAACAGGGGCAAATTCCTTAGACATAATATCGGCATCTTCCACTCCTATCTTAAAACAAACAACCGTACCAGTGGTGCCAAGCACTGCGTCGCGAATTTTAGTATCGTTGTTTTGTACCAACTGACCAAGATACTGATGAGCAACAATTAAATTCAAACGATATTTTCTGGCTTCAGATAAAATGGTAGAAATAGAATCGGTGATGAAATTTTGAAACTCATCTATATAAAGATAAAAATCCTTACGCTCGTTCTCGGGCAATTCCGCTCTTGACATAGCCGCCATTTGTAATTTAGAAACTATAATAAGCCCTAACAGTGAAGAGTTAACCTCACCAGTTTTACCTTTTGATAAATTGACTAACAATACTTTTCTTTTATCCATTACTTCGCGGAAGTCAAAACCGCTTCTGGATTGGCCAATTATATTACGCATCATTTCATTTTCCACAAACCGGCCAACTTTAGAAATTAAATAGCCAAGCATTTCTGATTTATGGAAATCAGTAGTTTTAGCCATTTCTTTTTCCCAAAATGCTCGTACGATTGGATCTTGCAACTTAGATACTTTGTATTTTTGAAAAGCCTGATCTGTAAACATACGGGGAATATCAGCGATAGTGCCTGGGTATTCCTTGTCGGCCATTAGGGTAAGCATTACATTACGCATATTGTGCTCGAACATTGGGCCTATCATTTCAGGTGGGAAGAGTTTGTAAAAAATAGCTATCATCTCCTGCACGGCAAAATCTTTCTGGCTTTCATCGTGATATTCAAGCATATTTAAACCCATCGGTCGTTCCACGTCGGAAGGATCAAAAATAATTACATCATCAGCGCGCTCAGCTGGCATATTACTCAAAACATTTTCCACTAAATCACCATGAGGATCAATTACGCATACGCCCTTACCTTCGCGAATATCTTGAATGATCATGTTTTGCAACATCACTGATTTACCAGTGCCCGATTTACCTATTATGTACATATGCCTACGCCGATCATCAGTTTTAATACGCACAGTGGTATCAATACCTCTGGCGGAATTAACACCTAAAATAATACCCTCCTCGGGCATATTAACAGGCGCAGGAGCTTGCTTGGCTATTAATCTATTAATATTAGGAGTTTCCGTGGTGGACAAGGGGAAATGATAAAGCGAGGCAAGCTCTTCCGAATTTAATACTAAATAACGACGCTCCACAAAAGCACGGTGAATAAAATTAAATAAAAACTTATCAATCTTATAAGGGTTTACAGCTACAAAGCGGTTACCATATTGATAAATATTAAATTGTGCAAAAGCATTTACTAAATTACCCAAATATGCCTCCGCTACCTCATGGCTACTGCCGCAGGCAACTAAACGGATATTAACGTCTAAACCAGCCTTAGAGGCCTTTTGCTCTACCCCTTTTACCATTTCTTCCTCTAAAGGTGAGAGTTTATATAATTCTTTTGGTTTGTCGTTCTTTTTATTGGATTTTGCTTTGGGTATAAAATCACCGAGTGCGCCAAATACTTTCATAACCTTACCCAACCCAGCCGCTTCTTCCAATCGCTTGCCTTGCTGCATACGAGAAGCTATCTCTACTCCCCTCTTGCGCCACTTTTTCCGCGCCGAGCGAACCACAATTTGTACAGCCGCGCCGTCGCCTGCAGGAATTTTAGCGAGCGAGTTGGTAATGGCATTTAACGGATCAGTTTCAAATTGCTTATAAGTTTTAATGGGAAAAGCCCACGACCTGCCAAAGCGTAAACTTTTAGCCAAAGTAACGCCGTGAGGAGAGAAAATATTATAATCACTCACTTCTTCCAAAGTAGCATGGGGATAATGAGCGTGAACTTGTTGCTCAATGAAACTGTATAATTTGTGTGGTACCGCCAAATAAAAAGAAATTAGCCCGCCTTCGGCAACTAACTCTAGACTCATATGATCATTACGGCCTTTGAACCATTTTGTTAATCCGCGCTGAGCCTTTAAACCGCCTATTGCTGACCACAAAACTTCCGCCACGCCAATCTGCTCCTGAATGTTTTGACTGGTTGGAGTGGATTGTTTTTCATCAATTGAACCTGTTTCACGCGGTAATTTTACTAACAAAACTTTTAACTCAAAACTAGTTTTGAGTGTAGTCAGGTGATGATATACGCCTCGCAATATTAAAAGTGTTACAATAGCTACTAAAATTATAAAAAATACCACCCAAAAAGATGGTGACGATGATTGAGCTGGCAATTCCGCAACTACCTTGTTGGGTAGCTCAGTTAAATTATTCAAGGAGGTAAATTGAAAAATTTGGAACAACATTGTTATACAACTAATACTTAGTGTAATTTAAAAATTTTATCAACTTTAATTTTTGAAGTTTGCTCTATAAAATATTTATTTACTCCCGGAATTGTACTGAGCCATTCTTGAATTAGCTTTAAAATTTCACTTACTTTAATTTTTACCTTCTGCAACAACAAACTAATTTTAACAGCTGTAATTTCGCCTGTTTTCCTAAATTTTTCCTGCTCTACCGGATTAAGCGCGCGGTAAAGATCCTCCAACCCCTCTGCCAGTACTACCTCAATTTGACGCTGTAAAGGGGTAACAGGCGGAGTTATGGGAGTTTCTGTGGGTATGGCAATAGGCGCCACTGGAACTTGCGTTTCAGGAGCTGATTTTTCAGCAGGCGCAACCTGGCGCCTCTCAGGGGACGTGGTTTCCAAGGCATCACCTTTTATTTCTGGGGTTGGCACTGACAATTTTTCTGGATTTATAGGTTTAAATTCTGGCATAATATGTTATAAGTTTAGCATAAAATGGCTTATCTTTCAACTTTAAGTGATATTTTATGGTATAATAAAAAGACTTATGACACCATTATCGTTATTTACACAAATAGGGTTACTAATTTTATTAGCTACCTTGGTGGCGCTGGCATTAAAGACAATAAAACTGCCGCCCCTTTTGGCGTACCTTTTAACAGGCGTTATAGCAGGCCCTTGGGGGCTAAATTTAATCTCCGAGCAACAGCTCTTGCTCGGTCTTTCTTCTTTTGGCATTGCTTTTTTGCTTTTCTTGGTTGGTTTGGAGTTAGACCTTAAAAAATTAAAGAGTTTGGGGAAAACAGTACCATTAATCGGTATAGGGCAAATGGCACTTACTGCTGGATTAGGTTATTTAATAGTTCGTTTATTTGGGATAAATAACTTAGCCAGTTGGTATATGGCTTTGGCTTTGGCTTTTTCCAGCACCATTATTGTAGTAAAACTTTTAACAGAACAAAACGAATTAGATTCATTGGCCGGCAGAATAGCTATGAGTATGCTTTTAATGCAGGACGCGGTGGCAATTTTTGCCCTTATTACTCTTTCTTCACTAGGTTCAACATCTAATTTATTAATCTGGCATATTACTTGGGCCGTCGGCAAGGGGATGCTGTTAATTGTAACTGTTTATTTTTTGAGTTATTATGTTTTGCCAAAATTGTTTAACTTTTTAGCACGTTCGGCCGAACTCTTATTTCTTACTTCACTGGCCTGGTGTTTCGCAATGGCGATGTTTAGTAGTTGGCTTGGCTTCTCCATTGAAATAGGAGCTTTTTTGGCAGGCTTGGCCCTGGCCTCACTCCCTTATAATTTTGAAATATCAGCCCGCATAAAAAGCTTGCGTGATTTTTTTATCACGTTATTTTTTATCGCTCTGGGTAGTCAGCTTAGTTTAAGTGGTTTTGGCAGTTTGCAACCATTATTTTGGACTCTAATTGTTTTTGTTCTAATTGGAAATCCGCTAATTGTATTTATATTAATGTGGCTTTTGGGTTACCGAAAACGGTTAAGTTTTTTAGTTGGTTTAACAATGGGGATGATTTCGGAATTTTCTTTAATTCTTGCAGGCATGGGTTTAAAACTTGGTCATCTAACTCCTGAACAAGTAGCTTTGATTACTGGCGTAGGTGTAGTAACAATTACTATTAGTTCATTTATAATTACGCACGCTGAATCTTTATATCAAATTGTAGCGCGCTATCTCACTCCTTTTGAGCGCCACGATATTCAGGACGAATTGACCAACTTGCCCAACAACCTTACTAATCACGTTATTTTGATTGGTTATCACCGTTTGGGCGAAAAATTAGCCACGACCCTAAATGAACTTGGCAAAACCACTTTAATAGTTGATTTTAATCCTAGTGTTATTCGGCGTTTAGTGGCAGACAAAAAGCCCTGTCTTTATGGTGATATGGGTGATATAGAAATATTACAACGCGCTAATATTGAAAAGGCGGAAATGGTTATTTCCACTAATTCTAATTTGGCAGATAATTTAATGATTGTTAAAAATATACGCCAGCAGGACTTGCGTACTCCGCTTTATCTAACAGCCGATACTTGGCATGATTGCCGTGAACTATACGCCGCCGGCGCAGATTATGTAATATTCCCCCACTATTTATCCAGCCAACATTTTAGTTTACTACTCCAAGAAATGGCTTTAAATAAAAATCGCGTATTAGTAGATAAGAATAAGCATCTAAAGGAATTAGAACTTCACTACGCCAATCGCAACAACCATTAATATATCATAACCAAAGAATCGTTCGTACGAACGATTCTTTGGTATTTAAGTGAAAATTTATTTAACTAAAGTGTGGTGATGGGGCGGGATTGAGTAATATAAAATTTACCTCCCGCAAAAGCCCACTCTATATCACAAGGAAAACCGTAATGTTTTTCTATACCTAAACAAATCTTGGCTAAAACCACGATTTCTTTACCAGTAAGTTTTTGAGTACGCCTGGAATGCGGCGAAACTGATTTCCATACATTTCCACCCGCTGGCTTGCCTTGTAAATATTTAAGCTGTTCTGCCACATTAATATCCAAAAGCGCCAAGGTTTTTTTATTGACCACATACGAATCAGGTGTAATTTGTCCAGAAACTACTGCCTCACCTAAACCATAGCCTGCTTCTATAATCATTTGATTTTTATCCTTGGTTACAGGATGTACTGTAAAAGCAATACCAGCAATAGTTGATTGCACCATAGTTTGTATTACGACTGCCACGGAAACCTTAGCCTTATGAAGTTTTTTTTCATGGCGATAAAAAATAGCACGCGGAGTAAAAAGCGAAGACCAACATTGCTTCACGTGACCTAATAGATTTTTCTCGGTGGTGTTTAAGTAACTTTCTAGCTCCCCTGCCCAACTAGCTTGGGTAGAATCTTCCGCCGTAGCAGATGAACGCACCGCCACAAACTTAGATTTTAATTTTTTAACTATTCCATAATTATGACTAACTAAACTAAGACCCCCAAAGTTTAGATATATTACCTAAAAAACTGCCACCAAAACGCATGACATCACGGTAAGTTACCAAAATTATTAAAATCATCAAAAGTGAAAAACCAATACGGTGCACTATTGCCTCTATACGCTCATTGTTAGGCTTACGGCGGATTTTTTCAATAATAACAAATAATAACCTCCCCCCATCAAGCGCGGGAAAAGGTAAAATATTTATAATAGCAAGGTTTAGTGAGAGCAAAGCGGCAAATTGCAATACATAAATAAACCCTAACTGCACTACTTCGCCTGTCAGCACAGCTATACCAACTGGCCCGGATATATCCTTTGGTACTTCATGACTTATGATTAAATTTTTGAAAAGATTGCCAAAAGCCAGCACGATTTCTTTGCTCAAATTGGCAGTTGCCACGGCACCCTGCCAAATAGCTTGGTACCAAGAATAAGATATTGTACCGGTTTGCATTAAACTTACACCCAAAACCGCACGGTCTTTTACTTGTGACAAAACAACTGGCGCAATATCTTTAGTAAAAGTTTTTTTATCTCTCTCATAAGTAACTGCTATGCTTACACCAGCTTTAGTGCCAATGTATTTTTGTAACTCTGTTAAAGTTGTTACATTCTTACCATCTAAAGATAATATACTATCCCCCACCTCCAAACCAGCCTGTGTAGCGGGAGAATCTGGTGCTAAGGAAATAATTTGAATTTTTACATCACGCGCTTGCGGAATTTGCTCATCTGTTACTACAGTAGGAAAACCAATGCCAAATCCAAAACTAAATAAAACAAAAGTCAATGCTATGTTCATTGTTACACCTGCTACCAAAATTACAGCGCGTTTCCAAGCAGGTTGAGCCGCAAAACTACCTGGACTTTTATCTTCTCCTCCCTCCCCCTTTAACCTCACAAAACCGCCAATAGGAATCCAATTTATAGAATAAGTTGTCTCACCACTCTTTTTACTCCATAAACGAGGAGGAAAACCAAAGCCAAACTCTTCCACCGCCACTCCGAGTTTACGGGCAGAAATAAAATGACCTATTTCGTGGGCCAAAACCAGTATCGCCAATATTACTATAAAAACTATAATAGTTGTGAACATAATATATTAAACCCTAAATCTCAAATCCGAAATCCTAAACAATATAGGATATAAAAATTTTAATTTTGGATTTATAATTTATTTAGAATTTAGAAATTAGATATTAGAATTTTAATTAAATTGTCATTATTTCTTTTTCCTTATCCTCGCCCATCTTTTTAACTTTTTCATTATTATCATCCACTAATTTCTGCAAATCTTTTTGTATGCCGAAAAATTCATCCTCGGGTAACTTGCCAGCTGTTTTTTCATCCTTACCTAGTTTTAACACTTCTTCCCTAATATGTCTAAAAACACCACGCGTTTCTTCAATTTTATTATTTACCAGCTTAACAAACTCACGGCGTCTTTCTTCACTTAAGCTTGGTAAATTTATTCTTATTAATTGACCATCTATAACTGGCGAGGCACCCAAATTAGCCTGTTGTAACGACTTCTCAACATTTTTCAGTATGCTTTTATCCCACGGTTGTACTACCAATAACCTTGTCTCTGGTGCTGTAATAGAGGCTAGTTCAATAAGGGGCGTAAAAGCGCCATAAGCCTCAACTTTAACTTGTTCAATGAGCGCTGGTGTAGCGCGACCAGAACGTATAGAACTAAATTCACTATGAAGATGCTCTAAAGCCTTAGCGAATTTTTGTTTGGCTTGTTCAAGATGTGGATGCATATATTAATAAAATAATTAATAACTAAATTATAAATTTTGTAAGGCTAAACACAGATATTCAAACGTAAGCCTAGTATTAGCATTACTAGCTAATTTACGTCTAGCACGTATTATTTCCAAACATATTTTAAGAATAGAAGGGATTGATTTACTTTGGGCCAATTGAGTTAACTCATTTTGTAAATTATAATAATGAATTAATTTAGGTAAGCCTAAACGTATTAATAAAACGTCACGTGCTACTTCTAACCAAACTTTTAAAATACTGTTTCCCTTCTCTAGTATGGATGTGCCTCCGTCTAGTGTTTTTTCTTTAAATTGTAAATTCAAAAATTCTTGAAATTTCTGCCAATACCCACCTGTTAAAATTTTTATAAATTCTTGCGCTAAGTTTTGTCGCTCCCCTAACAAATTGTCATTATTAAATAAATCTATAGCCACACCTGGACGGCCACCTGCTTGCTGAGCCAAATTTTTAGCTTGATTGATATTTAAATCACCAAACAAATTAACAATTTCTTCAGCCGGTACCAAACCTAACTGCAAAACCATACAACGCGAACGCAGAGTTGGTAATAAATTATTTGTTTCATGGTCAATTAAAAAGAAAACTACCCCCTGCGCCGGCTCTTCTAAAACTTTCAAAAGCGCATTACCAGCCTCTTTATTTAAATTGCTTGTATCTTCAATAACCACGGCTCGCCACCCGCCAGATAAAGAAGTTAGTCTTGTAAAATCCAATAATCCGCGAATTTGCTCAATAGTAATATCTTGTTTATTAGAGTCGCGTTTAATCCAACATATATCCGAGTGACTAAAATTTTGCACTTGCTGGCAAGCACCGCACTTATTGCATGGCTCGTTGTTGTTAGTATTGGTACAATGTAAAACTTGTAAAAAGTTTTTTACCAAAGTAGTTTTACCGATACTTTTGGGCCCGGTTACTAAATAAGCATGATTTAAAGAATTGTTTTGTAAGGCATTAAACAAAAAATCACTAACTGATTTATGGCCTATTAATTTAATAGCGGTATTAGTCATAATTAACTTTTTACAATAATCTCTGTCTTATAAAAATCATTGCCAATTATCGTGGCGGCAAAAAACGCCAGCCAAAAAATAACAGCCAAATCATTTTTATACACCGGAGTATCCACCATACCTTGAATTAAAATCGTAGACAATACACCAACTGGAATAAAATAAATAAAATCCTGCTGTGTTTTATTGTTTTTAAACACCAAAAGCACCAACCAACCCAAAGCAATAACACCAAGTAATCCCAATGAAAGCCAAGTATTCAACCATAAATTATGCGGAAAAAGAGAAGCATAATAAAGCTCAACTAAATAACCGGGATTATGTACGCCCCTAAGCGCTGGGCTAATTAAGGGCTGAAATTTTGATTGCCATTGACCCAAACCTATTCCTAAAACAGGATGTTGTAATATCATGGCTTTAGCCTCACGCCACAAAATAGAACGAATTTCACCTGAACCAATTTTATAAGCTGAATTAAAATGACCGCCGATTAAATTAGGATTAGAAACGCCAATCCAAGGAAAAACAAAACCTGCTAAAATAAAAATTAAACCAATACTAACAGCTAATTTCTTCCAAGAAAATATTTTTAAAGAGTAACATACTGCATAAGCCACAACTAAACTCAACCAACCGGCAAAAGACCAAGTTAAAATAACACCAATTAACAATAAAATAGAAGAGGCTGCCCAAAAAATTTTTAGCCGAGATGATAAAGTGCTAAAACCAATTTTAGAAAAAAACCATAAAGTACTGGCTAAAGTTATAGGAACCAAATACATGGCCATTACATTGGGAGAATCATACCAACCCTTAAGCCGGCTAGCCTGTCCTAAATAATCCAAAGACATTGCGAATAATACTGTTACAACAGCGCCGAGCATTAAAAACATTAAAACATCACGCCATAAAATTTTGGCGGCTTCTTTATTTTCTATTTTAATAAATAAACTAATAAACAATACACTCAATAAAAGTGGATCAAAAATCCAGCCTTTTAAAATCCCCAAAGCTAAACGAATATGGGGTGAAACAATAACTCCCAAAATAGCGGCTACCAATAAAAAACCAACTGGTAACAATACTCGCCACCAACGATTCAAAAATTCTAAATTTAAAAATCTTAATTCCCCACGCAACAATGCAATAATAAAAACAATATATAAAGCCAGTTCAAACCAAGTAGTGGGAATGCCGGCTATCTGCATTCGCAAAAGATAAGTTGGCAATAAAGCTAATAATGTCAAAATAGCCAAACGCCGGCTATACCAACCTAAAACAGCAAAAAGCAATAAAAAAATAAACAGTGATAATAACCAAAACATAAATTTAAAAATCCTAATTTCTAAATCCTAAATAAATTAAAATCCAAATTTTTATATCCTATATTGTTTAGAGTTTCGGATTTAGGATTTATGCTTTTACTTTGTTGACAATATACTCCTCTTATACGATTCCAAATTATCCAATGCTACGCCAGTACCTTTAGCCACACACAAAAGCGCATCATCAGCCAAATAAGCACTAACACCTGTCGCCTGCGCAAAAAGTTTATCAATGTTGCGCAAAAGCGCCGTACCGCCGGAAAGCACCATGCCTTTATCTATAACATCAGCTGATAATTCAGGTGGTGTTACCTGCAAAACAGATTTAGCCGCGTGAATAATTCCTTCTAGCTCGTTTTGAATGGCTTCGGTAATATCATCGGAAGTTACAGTGACTGTACGCGGTAAGCCAGAAACCATATCACGTCCACGAACATCCATAGATAACTTATCTTCTAAATACATAGCTGAACCAATTTTAATTTTAACTTCTTCGGCGCTCTGCTCGCCTATAGCCAGCCCATATTTTTTTCTAATAAAGTCCATAATAGCAGCATCTAATTTATTACCACCAATGCGCACTGAGGTATTGGCCACAATTCCACCCAAAGAAATAACTGCCACTTCACTTGTGCCGCCGCCCATATCAACTATCATATGTCCTGAAGCCGAACCAATTGGAATATTAGCCCCAATGGCCGCGGCGATTGGCTCTTTGATAATGTAAGCCGCTTTAGCACCAGCCGCCATAGTAGCGTCTATGACAGCGCGTCTTTCAGTAGAAGTAATACCAGCAGGCACAGCTATCATTACTTCTGGTTTAAAAAAACGAATACCACCCAGCGCCTTATTAATAAAATAGCGCAACATAGCTTCAGTGGTTCTATAATCTGCTATTACTCCATCTTTAAGAGGCCTAAGAGCCACAATTGTGTCAGGGGTGCGACCTATCATTTCTTTAGCCTCTTCGCCCACAGCCAAAACACTATGATCAGCTGTAGAAATAGCTACTACTGAAGGTTCGTTAATAACAATTCCGCGCCCGGGCACATGCACGAGCGAGTAAGTTGTACCCAAATCTATGCCAATTTTTTTGACAAACATATAGGCTTATCTTAGCTAAAAAAACTCTTCCCGTCAACTTTAAACTATTGACAAAAATAGACTAATTTGCTAAGTTATTCCCAGCACTTAATAGGCAAAATTAATGAGTATTTTATCACTCATTAAGAGGAGTTCGGCAGAAGTGCAAAAACAAGAGGACATTTACAAAGATAATTGTGTGGGGTTAACGTCGTGAGGGCGTTGTTTTACAACAACAATACAGGGCGCACCTCGAGCGACTCATTTACTCTCCCTTAATTTAGGGATTTATCGCCTTAATCCGAACACCCTTATATATCACACAATTCTATCCTCGTCCTCGAATAAGGTTCCTCTGCAGCAATTTTGCAGAGGGCCTTTTTATTTTACTTTAGGAACTTTTAATCCCCACTTTAAAAAATATTTTACCCACGAAGCAATATGAATCCACGTAATGCGGCGGAAAAAAGCGCCCACAGTGGCCTGAGCTGAAAGCCGCTCGTGATAATGCACAATTTCCACGTTAGCCACATACCACACTTCAAAACTAGCTTGCCAAAAACGTCTGCACCAATCCGTATCTTCCACATATAAAAAATAACGCTCATCAAGCAGGCCCACTTTTTGCATCGCCTGCGCTCGCACTACTAAACAAGCCCCCAAAAGCCAGTCCACTGGCTTATTATTTTTATGATCCCAATCTAACATTTGATAATGTTGAAGCCATTTGTTTATAAATGATAATTTACCTAAAGGAGTACGCCTAAAAAGTGGCAACCAAAAATAAGGGAAATTATAAGTAGAATATTGTAAACTACCATCGGGATTTACCAACCTGGGGCCAGCCAATCCGACTTGGGGCTGCTCATCCATAAATTTAACTAATTGCTCTAAACTCCCTGGTAAAATAGCAATATCGGGATTTAAAATTAATAAATATTCGCCCCGCGCTTGTTTTAAACCGGCATTATTACCAGCGGCATAACCGCGATTGGTTTTTAATTCCAGACAAGTAACTTGGGCAAAACTATTTGCTAACATTTCACGACAACCGTCTTGGGAAGCATTATCAACTACTATTATTTCATAATCTAAATTCGGCTTCGCTGATTCAATACCTTTTAGACATTGCTTTACCAAACCTATACTATGATAATTTAAAATTATAATAGAAAGTTTCATATATTTACTTAACATTCCTCCAATGTTTACGTAAATCAATTGGCTTAATTTTACGAATCTTTTTTAACAAACGACGTTTACCCCAAAAAACAGGAAATAACCTTATTAGCCTCGCCAAACCACCTCTTAAGACACCCTCGTCAAAAATTAACAAGTATATTGCTTTTTTAAACTCCTGAATTGCTATCCATGGCAAATCTAAAAAAAGATTTAAAAAACTATCATTTTTTAATAAAACGGCCAAATGGTTTACCCAAGAATATATTTTAAAGTCACGCGGCCAAGATTTACGTTTTTTAATTTGTTCTTGCCAACTATTTCCACCGCCCAAACTTCGGTCATGGTAAGCCACCGCTTGGGGCAAATACCAGGAATTAAACCCCGCTAAACGCAAGCGCCAAGCTAAATCAACGTCTTCTTTGTAAGAAATAAAATCGTTGTCAAAAATTTCTTTGCCTTGAATAATTTCGTTTAAGGCGGATCGGCGATATACCGGGGCGGTGCCAGGTACGCCAAAAACTTCACATTCACTCTCATATTGCCCGTGATCAACCACACCGGCACCTAAATTAACCACTTGGCGATTTCTTTTTATACTCAAACCAATTGAATCTATTTTGCTTATCGCTTGTAAATTTTTTAACTCAGTGGGATGAAAATTGTCCGAGTCAAAATTCCATTGCAAAATTTTTCCGGTTACTGCCGCTACATCGGGCCTTTTTTGCAAACAAGTACTGCACGCTTTTATATAATTTTCATCTAGTAAAACATCTTGGTTAAGAACTAACACAAAATCGCTATCGGTCCAAGCTAACGCCTGATTATGGGCACGAGCAAAACCTAAATTTACTTTATTTTGCACTAGGCGCGAACGACTAGCTAAAATTGGATTATTATTCAAAAAAGTCTGAATAATAGACCATGATTCATCAATTGAACCATTGTCAATTATCATTAGGAAAAACTCCTGTTCACTAGAATGGAGAATGGATTTTAAACACCACGGCAACCAGGCCGCGCCATTGTAAGTTACAAGGTGAATAGAAACTGGATAGCGCTTCGTTATCATAAAAGTGTTTTAGCCTTACCTGATTGGTTAAATGAAGCCTCTGATGACTTACCCGCCTGCCGACAGGCAGGCGCCTCATTATCTTTTTGGCGGAATCCCTGCCTTGCCGACAGGCAGGCACCGAAGCACCCTCCTTCGCTTTTAGAGCTTCGGAGGGTCCACCATTCGCATTCATCCACAGCCTGACGGCCATGATCTTCCGCGAAGGTGGATAAATAAGCTGCCATTGCCATAATAACGCCTAAACCCAAAGGATGATTTAAATATGGTGTGGTTAAATTTATTGTTAAAAACGCTAAGATAACTACAGCTAATATACCTGCTTTAGAATTTTCTCGCCACCAATATTTAAAAGCCGGCCACAAAACTACAATAAAAAAACCTAAGATACCAAACAAACCAATCAAGCCAAACTTAAGCCACATATCAAGATAGCCCCATTCAAAAGCATAGGTAGTAACCAAACCAGAGCCACCAGCTGTGCTTTTTACTATTCTAGGATCAGCACTGTAATAAGTAACTGTGGCACCAAAACCGCTTCCCATCAAAGGATGCTTGGTTACTTCTTGCCACAGCGGTCCTAAAAGTTTTAAACGGCTTTGTCCGGCTGGTTCACTAGTTAAGCGTTCAGAAAATATTTTAGCATTAGCCTCTCCTAAGGGCGGCAGTGGCCAACTCACCCTTGTTACAAATATAACAAATCCAGCAGCAGAAATAATAAGAATAAAAACGGTTAATAAATACTTTAATAAATTATTAGCTGACGCGCGCCGATAAATTAGAGCCGGCACAAACATTAATACTAAGGCCACTGTACTACCAAGCCAAAAACTGCGCGATAAACTAGCCAACAAGACAATTAAATTAACCCAGGTAAAAAAATATAATGGTAAAATTTTATGCCAAATAATCGCATTATTCCTATTAAACCAAAGATAAGCTAACCCCGCTACACTCGCCAAGCATGCATAAATTTGACTTTGTGAAAAAACGCGAAAAAAATTACCACTCACATAAGTAATCTCACCAAAACCAGTTTGGCGCCACCATTGATAATAAGGTAACAAAGTAAAAGTATCTAAATGGCTAAACAAATAAAGAGTGATTATGGTTTTAAAGGCTAACCAACCTAAAGCCGGTAAAAGTAAGTACCGCCACCAAGTAAGCGATTTTTGTTCAACTGCCGCTTCCCAATAAAGTGGAAATAACAACAAATACAAATAATTATTTAAATCCAGAAAGAAATCGGCCAAACCGTGTCCTCTCAGTAAAGCTACTGCACTCCCCCATCCTAAAGCCGCCAAACAAGTCAAATACCACCATCCCAACCTACCTGATTTAAACACAACTAAGGTGCGTTTTATAACTAGACACCAAATTAATAAAGTAAAAGCCGCCAAAAATAATAATATACGAAGCGAAACCGTAAAATCCCCCAAGACAAGTGACAAGGAATGGCCAAAAGAACCGACTATGAGTTCGGTTAATAATAAGGTCACACCTAAACTTAAACTACGGCAAGCCACTAAATACCAAAGCAAAACTAAAATAATAACAATAATATTCCCCGACCAAACATACTGCCAGCCTAACCAAGATAATAAATCAAAAATAAAAAAACTCAACAAGGCCAAAACTAACTGCCCTGGATAATTTTTAGGTATAAATCTTTTAGCGAGCTGGGAGAGGTACCACACGGTCAATAAGATAAGTTATTAAAAACATTGGGCGGCTTACAAGCCAAATTAAAAACCAAACTGTACGAGAATTATGTTTATATAAATAGTGAAGTAAACTGCGAGTAAATAGTCTATGTCTCTCAAAATAAGATAATTGGCTAAAACTAGCCGCTCCCGTATGTTTAACAATCATTTGCTGATTGTACCAAACTTCCCCACCATCTTGCCAAACTCTCTTGCAAAAATCTGCTTCCTCAAACCAAATCCAAAAATTCTCATCAAAACCATTTAATTTTTGCCACCACTCACGTCTTATCGCAAAACAAGCACCCATCACCTGATCAGCTATTTGTGTTTTGTTATAATTAAAATCACGCGCTAAATAATGCGGAGCCAGCGTTGGGAAACGACGCAATAATTTCAATGAGTCGAGTAATGAGGACCAAAGTCCGGGAAAACGCCTAACTGATGGTTGTATAGTACCATTTTCATTAATGATCCTGCCACCAACTACACCAACGGACGGTGATTGTTTATAAAAATTAAGTAAATTTTGCAAAAAATCTTGTTCAATCTCTGTATCAGGATTTAAAAGTAATAAAATTTCTCCTTGTGTTTGTTTAAAAGCTAAATTATTAGCCGCGGCAAAACCAACGTTTTCTGTTAAAGCCATTAATTTTACCCAAGGAAAATACTGGCGCACTGTATCTGCACTGCCGTCACCAGAAGCATTATCAACCACCAAAACTTCGCAGTAGCCGCTATCAACGCCTGGTTTTAAACTATTCAAACAGCGCCTGAGATACTCTTTAACATTCCAGGAAACTACAATAATTGATATAAGAGGCATAAATTAATTACGTTTTTTTTCTGTCACCCAAAAACCCAAATATTTTCCAATCATCAATCTGGTTTGGGCGTCAATTGCCGGTATTGAACCAAAAATAACCATGCAGAAGGGAAATAAGGCCCACTGCAATACCATAGCAATGTATTTAAGCGAGGTGTGGTGCTTTGGCTTGGGTGGTAATAAAATTGTGGAAAAAATAGCACTAACAAATAAACCAAACATAGCGGCATTCATCAGCCACTGCAGAGCATACGGAGCATTATAAGCAATGAGTGTGGTTTTTACCTCATCATTGGCAAACATTAAAGGCAAACGTCCCAATAAAAAAATTATCATTGGCGCAGTAGCCCAAGAATAAACGCCTTCCAATTGATTCCACAAATAACGAAATTTTCGTAAAAAAGGAATATCTTTTGAACGCCAAAAATGCCACGCCATATAAGCAAAATTCTCAACGCCATAAGCCCAACGACGCTGTTGTTTATATTGATTAACCAAACTACGCCAAAAAGATCCAGCATAAACCGTATCCATAGAAATAGGCAAATAAAGTGGCGTCACGCGATAATTGCCATGGTATCTAACAAAGCATTGTAAAAAAATACGTGAGTCTTCGGTTACAATATCATTCTGCCAAAAATCAACATCTACTAACGCCTTAAAAGGCATAGAGTGCGAAGAAAAAGTAAAAAGTCTCTCCGGCCGAGCCAAATCAGTCAACAACCAAAAAGTAGTCGAATTAGCTACTACGCGATTTATAGCTGGTGAATCCCAAACATTGTTGCCATAAACAGCTACCGGCTGGTAACTGGAATGTAAAGGGTCTGGTGAGGTTAAATAAGTATAAGTCAAATAAGCAAAATATTCAGGATGAGCGCAAGAATCAACATCAAAGGTGGACACTATAATATCCTCATAAGGAATTTCCAACTCATCAATAAGTTCTTTAGCGCGATGACCAGCCCAATTAATATTGGCGCCCTTGCCTGCAATCTCCCCTACTATATCCGCGGGGTGTAAAGTGATCAACAAATGAGCAAAGGTATTGCCAAATTCTTTTTTAATTATTTCCGCATTAGCTAAAAAATTATCATGGTCACGTTCTTCTCCCGCCAGCACTAAAATAAATTTATTGAGTGGATAACTTACCCGCGCCAATGAACTTATAGAAGTACGTAATACAGAAATGGGTTCACGATAAGTCGGTAAAACTATGAGATGATGTATGTTGTCAAAGCGCGGTAAAATTTTAACTTTTTCCAACCAATTAATAGTAATATCCGAACGGTAACGTTTCCAAGAAGTTATAAGATATACCATTAAATAAGCCACGCGTAAAAACCAGTAAAAATCAAAGACAATTATAAAATAAATAGCCCACAGTGGACGCCAAAATGAAACAACTACCGCGCCCAATAAAGTCGCCCATACCAAAAAGCCGGGAATAATTTCAAAAAACCTATAAACTGTTGGACGAGGAAAACGATTAAGCAACCAAGTAAGCATGATAAACTAAATTATTCAATTTAATATATATTTTATTATTCAGCGAGCCCAACAGCCAACCAAATAACAATTACCCCGAGCACTAAAGCCAATGTTTGGTAACGAATATTTTTGGTGTTCGATTCGCGATGAATTTCTGGAATTAAATCAGCAGCCGAAATATAAATAAAACTGCCAGCCGCCAAGGCAATCAATTGAGGAATGGCATTTTCAAATACTCCACTAAAAAATAGAGCTAGCCAGGCACCCACCAAAGTAGCAAAAGAACTTAATAAGTTATAAAAAAATACTCGGGTTTTAGTAAAACCAGCGTCAAGTAAAATAGCAAAATCTCCTATTTCTTGAGGTATTTCATGAAAAATAATCGCCATAGTGGTAATAATTCCAAGTGGTACACTCACCAAAAAAGTAAGTCCAATCGTAATACCGTCTAAAAAATTATGCATAGTATCACCCAATATAACCAATGTACCAACTGGTTTTGTTTCCTCAACTGAATGTTCATGGCTGTGATGGTGCCAAAGTAAAAATTTTTCAGCCAAAAAGAAAATTACAATACCAACCAAAATATAAGCTGAAATGCTACGAGCGTCACCACGCTCAAAAGCTTCTGGCAAAATATCAATAAAAGCGGCAGCTAACATAGCACCAGCTGCAAAACTAACCAAACAACGCAAAGTTGATTGTTTTAAACGCTTACGATACAACAAAACTATTCCGCCAGCTAAAGAAAGTATCCCTGTAGCGAGCGAGGCTAAAGTTGCCCAAACAAACAAACTCATACGATTCTTTTACTAGGCAAACACCAAGTTAATATAGCAACGGCTAAAAATACAAAGAAACCCCAAACACAAGCAGGCACATGCGCTATGGAAAAAATTTCCCAATAAGCCGGCCCTAAAGCCAGAGCTGGCGCCACCAACTCGCGCCAACCGACCCAACCAGCAAAAATAACTCCTGCAATTCCGGCCAAACGAAGCGGCCACACTAACTTTAAATTATTAGTAAATATGCGCAAATGCCAACCACTTAATAAAGCCAAAATAAAGAACAGGGCTAAGCCATAAGGACAAGGCGACATACCAAAAATTTTAAAACCCACACAGGAAAATATACCAGGCTCAGTAGCTGGCGCTATATACTGACGCAAAGTAACAGAACCGGCAAATAATGTACCAATTACAGAAAGAATAAAAATAGAAACTGATAATTTTTTCATATTATTTTATGATTTATAAGCGTCCTATAATAATGGCCGCAAAACCAACTATTAAACCGATGGTTAAAGTAAATGAAGCTAATTTTATAAAACGCAATTTAATTTTTATAGAATATTCCGAGAGTGCGTATATTTCCTGCTTATAAGTAGCCACTACCTGAGCCTCATCCTGTAATACTTTATTAAGTCTTTGATTATATTCTTCTTCGGTCAAATCTTCAAAACCCCAGGCGCATAATATACTAAATTTGCCTTTATGTGTTTTACGAAAAGGAAAACTAATAACCCAAATTGAAAAAACACTGGAAAGTAAGGCGCCTGTCGCCACTAGTAAAAATCCTGGTTTCTCAATATTATTCAAACTTAGTACCAAAACGACTGAGGCAATACCTAACACAAAAGAGGCCTTGTGGTCGAGTGATTCTTTATACTCCTGATTAAACCTTAATGATTCTTTTAAAAAATCTATTTCATTGGACATACAAATAGTTTTAATAAACAATTTTAGGTTCGGTACCCCATAATTTTACAGCCTCGGCTAAAGCTGAATCAGAATGCTTCTTAACATATTCTTTAATAGTTTGCCCTTGCATAATAGCTTCCCTAGCTTGTAGGGCCGCCTCCACACCCCTGGCTGGACCGCCCGGATGCCCCAGCACTCCCCCGCCCAACTGGATAAATATATCCAAACCCAATTTTTCCACCACTGTATCAAGTACGCCTGGATGCAAACCGCCCGAAGCTACCGACCACACTGGTTTTAAACCAAACCATTTTTGACCTAGAGTAAAAAATTTGTCATCTGGCTTGGTTTCATCTGCCGTAATTGCCTGATGAATATGATGAGCCTCTGGTGAAAGATGAAAGTGATCATAAGGATTATTGTGCTCGGCTTCGTTCATAAGTTTATTAATAACCTCACTCTCACCGTAATCCTGCATTTTCGCCTTAGGCGAACCAATATGAAGCGAATCTACCCCGAGTAAACGGAAAATTTTAGCAAGTACTATCATGGAAACACTAAACCCCCACAATTTACCGTCACCCCTAATACCAGGACCAGATTCTCGTGTAAAAAATCCATGCATAGCCCTATGCGCGTGTATAAATAATTCTGGATTTTTAAGGCGCATACTGTGAACAGCGGCCATACCAGTAGTAATAACATCTATCATCATCACACGACCGCCTGCTTGTTTTATTAAATTGGCACGCTCTATCATTACGTCTATGCTGGAATGCGTAACATTACATAAATATAATTTTTTAGGAGAGCCAGCTGATTCAAGTTCGCGTTGCACAGCTAATACTTTCTCCACTCGATCTTCAAATTTATTAAAAGGCAAGCTGGTTAAATTTTCATCATCTTTAATAAATTCATAGGTACCGTCACCAGCTGTCCATAATAAACGCGCTAACAAAGCTTGCTGTTCTGCTGTTCGGCCAACTTTTGGCTTTGCTACAGTACCCATAATCGGCCGAGCAACTTTATGCCCTAACATTTCACGCAAACCAGCAACACCAAAACGAGGTCCAGGAAACGACTGCACAAAACTGCGCGGGAATCTAATATCAAATATTCTCAAGCCTTGCACCATTTTCATACCAGCAATATTTCCAACCGGCCCAGCCAAAAAGCCGGACATATTGCCTGGCTCAAATAAATCTGTACGATAAGCCACTTTAAACATATGGCGTTTTTTATCTAAATCAAAAACAACCGCCTTATACTTTTCAGCATTATCCATACCCGAATCAGGGCCCGCATCAACCTTAGTCCAAGTGCCAGTTGATGATTCAGCTGCTACTGAAGCGGCCGCATCTAAAAATTTTTCCTCTGCTATACCTTCGGCTAGCTCTAGTTTAAATAAAGCTATAACATAATCTTCATCAGCGTTTGGCGGTTGCCAACCGAGAGGTGCAAAATAATCAAGCTGTACGGCCATAAATTATTTAAGAGTTATGGAATTAATAGTTATATCTTCCAAAGGATGATCATTTTTATCTGTCTTAACTACATTAATCTTATCTAACACATCCATACCCTGTGCGACGTAGCCAAAATTAGTATGTTTACCATCGAGCCAGGGAGTGCTTTGGGCGGTGACAATAAAAAATTGACTGCCGTTTGTATTTGGTCCGGCATTAGCCATAGCTACTGAGCCACGTACTAACTGATGTTTATTGAATTCATCTGCAAAAGCATAGCCAGGGCCGCCAGTGCCATCGTTTGACCAATCATCATCTTTAGAATTAGGGTCGCCTGTTTGCGCCATAAAATCCTTGATGACGCGATGAAATTTTACGCCATTGTAAAATCCACTTTCCGCCAACTTAACAAAATTGGCTATTGTATTAGGTGATTCGGGATAAAAAGCAATAACAATATTACCGTAATTGGTTTGCAAAGTAGCTTGTGTAACTTTGACTTCTGGTGTTGGCATAGTTTTGGCTTGGTTATTAGTACCGCCGCCAGCTATATAATCCTCCGCCTGTGGTTCAACCGACGGTGGTTTAATAGCGCAACCGCTGAGTACTAAACTAAATAATAAAATTAAAAAAAATGTTTTGGTTTTACACATATATAAAAAATTAATACATTTCATCTTTCTTTTCTTTAAGAAAGTTAAACCAATCCTCAATCATTTTAAGCAAAGACTTAAATGGCACCTCAAACAAAAAATCTAAAAAGAAAACAAAAAAATTAACTTTGTCAAAAGTATTAGAAAGCCACTTACCAAAGGCCACTACCGGCAAGGTAAAAAAATCAATCAAAAAAACGGTAATGGTTTCACGACCATCCACCACTTTAAGCTGGCGGGCTTGTTGGCGCAAAGAAATACCAAAAAAGCTAACCAAACTAACGAATAATATAAATAACGCACCCGATAACAAATTAAATTCCAATTTATACAACACAGAAACAAGTATACCAAACGAGGTGCCGAAAGTTATTAAATATAACAAGCCGTAAAAAAATCGTTTCCAAAAAGTTGGCGGTATTGTTCTTAGTTTACGCAGCTTATAAAAACTAGCTTCCCCGCCATAAATCATTTCTTTAATACCTTTTACTACACTAACTTCGTTAGCCATGCCGGGTGATTTAATAAGTATGGTTATTATGGTCATTAAAAGCAGCGGGAAAAGTAAATTAATTGCCAATGGTAAATAATGAATATCTTGTAAAAAAATTCGTTCATAGGGCAGTTCTAATAACAAAGCCAACAACATTTTTGTAATAAAAATATAAACAATGGCATGAAAACCCTTGCGTCTAACACGACGTCGGGTAGAGCGCCAATAAGTGCGGTAGGTTTCGCGCGATAATTCCTCTAATTTATTGGAATTCGCCAGCAATTCACGCTTTGAACCTTGGTAATTGTGTAATAAATCACGATAAACTAATAATGGCACTAATAATTTTTTAATCGGTGTAAGCAATTTCTTGCCCAAACGGTGTTCCAAGATATTTGTGAAGGTGCTTAAAATAGCAGGAACTTGTGGCGCTAACATATCAGCCGCCTCTGTTGGTGGCAAAGTAAACCAATCAGCATAATAATGCCGCAACAGATAATACATTGATATTTCTCTGTCCGCGCGTTCCAGCACTCGTTGAATAGTCAAAACAAATTGTACACTTTTAGCTTCATCTGATTCTAAGGCATCTGGCAATTCCAAGGCCGGTTTTAATAATTTATAACCATAAGATATGTAGGCATTGCGTTCAAGTGGCGAAACAAGATATGAGTCGCACTCTACAGCCGCTATACCAAGTAATAATTCTTTCCATTTAGGCACGTCGCATTTTGAATCGCCCAGCTTATCAAATAAAGAAAAATATTTCGCAATAATCTGTGCCAAAGCAGGTACTATTTTCTCAGAAACAGTATCGTTGGGCAAATAACGCGATAATATGAGTTCACGCACTAAAGCCGTGGCTGCCGCCTCTGGCGAATGAGAAAATTTAGGCAAAACTATAGTGCGTTTTAAAAAACGGCGCAAAGCATTTTTACGTAACAAATACTCATCCTTATAATCCACTATATTACGAATTTTTTCATACAAAAAAGACGGCACACTGGTAAGTTCGGATACATGTATCCGATTAACAGTATTACTCGCCTTAGATTCACGCTCAGCAGCATCTAATTGCTGCATTAATTCACTGGTGAGTTTTGTAGTACCAATCATTTTGAATAGATTTTCTATAAAAATGGAGCCCGCTTATTAAATATGGGGCCATATCAACTAAACTCATGTACTTTTTTCAGCAACGTGTATATAGTAGCATATTTAGCTATTTTTGTAAATAGTTACCCTAGTTAACAATAATTATTGTGCTTTAATTAAATTATCGTATACTAGCTTAAATTTAGCTACATACAAAACCGTTTCCAATTTTAAACGCGAACTTTCCGCTGTGGCTGCCTGGTTGGTAAAAGAAATTACTTTACTTTTGTAAGTTTGAAGCTCAGTATTTAACTTTTTCTTTTCCGCCGCTGTTAAACCGCTCTTGGCTAAAGCTTTTTTAAGCCGATTTACTTCGTACTGAGCACTAGAAGCTTGTTTTTTAAATTCAGCTACCTGCACCCTATGATCCTCCGCCCAAGCATCTCCCCATAATTTTATAGCCCGCCGCGTCCTGGTACCGCCACCATTATACATAGCAGCCAAATAAGAACCAATAGTTAAACCGTCACCTTCGTGCGCTTGACGCACTGCTTGCGATAATTCTGTTAAACTTAAATCCAAATAAGCTATTTGAGCTTTAATAATGTTATATGGATCGGTAGTGCCTTGAACAAAATCTTTTACCAGCACTAGGTCGGGTCGTTTTTTAACCAGACTGGCATAGGTTGACGGTATAAACTGCGCCAAGCCGCGAGCTGAAGCAGTAGAACGCGAATAAGCGTAAGCTGTATTTTCATTAGTTGCTAATATTATATAAAAATTTTCTAAATAGTCTTCCGTGTTGCCAAGCACAAGAAGACTGACTCCTATATGCTCAATAGCAATAATAGATTTTACCACCTCGGGAGATATAGCTTCTGCGAGTGAAAGATCAGGAAAAGCGCGCGAACGAACACCTAAAGCGCGTAACTCTTGGTAAACGGCCTGTACATTTTTATTTAAATAATCTTTACCCGCCTGAATTATTTCTGGTTTTTTAAGATAAGATGAATAAGGCACATAAACCACATCATCCAAACGATATTTAGGACGCTTGGTAGTACCAATATCCACAAAAATAGGATGTATTAATGCCAGTACGTGCAAATTAGATTCCCCTACTATCTCAAACTCTGAATTTACACCATTGTCACGCACCACTTTAAATTTATAAGGACGATCAGAAACGGTTGTTATCTGTAAGTTAAATTTTTTAATTTTAACAAATTCTATTTCATCACTAACCTCATTCCACACTGCCAGAGTTAAACCCAATGTTACATTACGGCTCGTTACTGTTTTAGATTTAACTTTTTTATCCAAAGCCACTTGATTCACCTGCTCCTGCAGTAAAGTACGCGCCCGTTTAACAGCGGCAAATATCTTTTGCCCTTCAGTAATCGTCGTAGTACCCTGCGCCTGTACGGGAGCAGCTATATTCACAACGAAAAACAACCCCAACAACACCACAGCGCAAATTATGGCTTTTGGATATTTCATAAATTAAATATCAAAACTATCTCCTCTTTGCGGAATAGTAATTTGCCAATTTGGATGTTTGGCAAGTAAATTAGTTTTTAATCCTTCAGCCTGTGAGGATTCACCGTGAATTAAAAAAACTCTATTTAGACCATTAACTTGCTCAGCGTAATTTTGTAGATCACTACTATCAGCGTGAGCGCTGAATTCATTTAAAACCACAACTTCCGCCCGTACCGCATAATACTTTCCGAAAATTCTAATACTTTTCTCACCCTCCACCAAACGCCTGCCCAAAGTATGTTCTGCTTGAAAACCAGTAATAAGAATTGTATTTTTAGGATCTTCCACATTATTCGCTAAATGATGCAAAATTCTACCAGCCTCACACATCCCAGAAGCGGAAATTACCATAAACGGACCAGGAATTTCATTAAGCGCCTTGGATTCTTCTTGGGTGCGTATATAATCTAAATTTCTAAAAGATAAAGGCAAATCGCCACGACGACCAAATTCTTTCCATGATTCTTCATCATAATCCTCAGGGTGTTCCATAAACACATCAGAAATATGCGTGGCCAAAGGACTATCAACGTAAATCGGAATACGCGGAATTCTGCCCTCATCTGTTAATTTGTGCAACACATAAACAATTTCCTGTGTACGGCCAAGAGCAAAAGAAGGCACAATAATTTTACCACCTGTTTCATTGGCACGCTTTACTACGCGCACTAATTCCTCTACTGCCTCCTTAACAGGCTGATGCTCGCGCTGGCCATAAGTGCTTTCCAATAACAAAGTCGGCACTTCCTCTTTAATGAATTCCGGGTCGGGTATAAGCGGCGTATTGCTTCTACCCAAATCACCGGTAAAAGCCAAACGAACTTGTTTGCCATCTTCTTCCGCCTGCAACACTACTACCGATGAACCTAAAATATGTCCCGCGTCGTAAAATTTAATCTGCACACCAGGGGCATAAGGCCCCAAATTAAACCATCCACTCAACTCTCTGGCATAAGGTACGGCCACAAAACGCTTTATAACTTGCCCTATATCGGATAATCTATAAAGCGGTTTGGCCAATTCCGCGCCCTGAATACGATGCTTATTCATATACCGCGCATCCTGTTTTTGAATATTGGCCGCGTCTTTTAATATCCATTCGGCCACATCGCGCGTGGCAGCCGAGGCATAAATTTTTCCGGTGTATCCCCGCTTTAATAATAAAGGCAAAGCGCCGCAATGATCCAAATGTCCATGCGATAAAATAACCGCGTTAATCAAAGCGGGATCAAAAGGCAACTCGCTGTTTAATTCACGCGCCTCGCGCCTATGCCCTTGAAAAAAACCGCAATCGAGCAGTATGCGGTTATTGCCTATTTCTACTAAATGTTTAGAACCGGTAACGCCCCCTACGCCACCATAAAAAGTTATACGCATACCTACATTTAATTATACACTATAACGTGCAAATTAATGTAATGGCGCCCGCGCCCATAACTAAAGTAATAATCCAACCCATTACATTAGAGGTACGCGTATTAGTATACTGCCCCATAACTTTTTTATTATTCGCAATGAATAAAATCATAATCATTAAAGGTGGCGCTAGTATGCCATTTAAAGCCGCTGTATAATAAAGCATTTGAAAAGGCTTAATCGGCGTAAAATTAACTAAAATACCAAAAAGCGTGGCTAACGCCATAACTCCATAAAACCCGTGCGCTTGCTTAAATTTGCGATACAAACCCTCTCTCCACCCTACCGCCTCTGCTACAGCGTAAGAGGCCGAACCAGCCAAAATAGGAATAGCCAAAAGCCCTGTGCCTAAGACTCCTAAAGCAAATAAAATATAAGCAAAATTTCCGGCCAAAGGTCGCAAAGCTTCGGCGGCCTGACTGGCTGTTTCTATATTGGTAATGCCATTTAAATGCAAAGTAGAGGCGGCAGTAACAATAATAAAAAACATAATGAGATTAGAAAAAATCATTCCCACCACTGTATCTCTATCCATTTGCTTAACATCACCTAGGGTAATGCGCGGCACACCCTTGCCCATAGTGCGCAACTTGTGGTGCGCCACCTCCTCCTCCACTTCCTCACTTGCCTGCCAAAAGAAAAGATATGGCGAAATAGTAGTGCCAAAAATAGCTACCAGATTAAAAATATATTCGCGTGAAAGCTCAATGCGAGGAATAATGGTTGAATAAAATATTTGGCTCCAATCTTGCTTTACTATAAAAGTTACTAAAACGTAAGTTAAAAGAGAAAGTGTAAGATATTTTAAATACTTGGCGTAAGTGCGATAAGAAACAAAAATTTCCAAAAGTAAAGTAAGAATAGCCAATCCGATCAGCCACACTGCAAAAGGCAAACCAACCAGCATTTGTCCAACCGAGGCCATGGCTCCTAAATCGGCCCCTATATTCACTCCATTGGCAATTACAAGCAAAGTAACTGCCCCATACAAAAAAGGACGAGCATAATGCTCGCGTATAACTCCAGCGAGTCCCCGGCCTGTAACCAAACCAATACGGCCGCACATTTCTTGAATTGTTACCATGAATGGCGTAGTAAGGAACGCGGTCCAAAGCTGATGATAACCAAATTGCGCACCAGTTTGGGCGTAAGTAGCTATGCCAGAAGGATCATCATCCGAAGCGCCCGTAATAAACCCCGGGCCAATAAGTTTAGCAATTTTCTTTAATAATTTCATAGCTAAATTTGTTGTAGAATATATAGCATTAGGCTAATTTAACACCATACTTTTCCCAATAGATTTTCATGCCTTGTAGAAATGGGTGGGTATATTTTTTTGGATTTGATACAATATCTTCTTTTAGCCATTCCAACGTAACCCAACTAACATCAGCGATCTCCCGTTCTTCTGTATTAATCTCTTGGTCACTAATAGCAGAGTATAATGTTGCAAAGGCATTAACAGAATCGTCAAAATGTCTAAATGTAAATAATTTCTTAAAAGGCACATCTATTCCTATTTCTTCAACCATTTCTCTCTGAAGGCACTCATTATAAGTCTCATTTTTAACAGTTCCACTAACTGAAAAAGCATAAAGCCCTGGATACCAACGTTTATTTGAGGAACGCTTCACAATTAATAATTCATTCTTAGAATTAAATAGTAGAAGATGGGAAGCGCGATGTATTATTTTTCCTCCATAAAAGTCTTCTCTCGGCCGCAAACCGATTACTTTATCGTTTTCATCTACTTGAATGTTCATTTCTGACATATAATAATTACCGCCTAAGCTTAATTTGCCATTACTGTTTCGAATAATTCTGGAAACACTTCTGTCCCCATATCATTTAAAGTATAGTGGCCTCTGCCTGATAAACTAATTATTTTTCCGCCCAGAGCATCGTGATAAATTTTTAGATTTTCTTTGCCACCTTCTCTTTCGTCGTCAGATGTAAACATCACTATTTCTTTAACTCGCGATTTAATACTTTCATCTATTGAATAAATGTAAAAAGATTTTCTAAATTCATCATTACTGTCAGGAATCTTCCAAGGAGCAACAAGTATCAATTTTTTGATTTGTTTTTTTTGTCTCTCCTAACCAACGTACTAAAAAAGAACAACCACAACTATGCCCGATTAAAATGGTGTTTTCGTCAACCTGATACTTTTCAAATTCTTTTTTAAACGCATAATAATCAGGTGCCCAAGGTGTAGGCATAAGAGGAGTTTCTGTATTTATATGGCGTGAAGTTAATTCTTTCTTTATCCACGGAATCCAATGTTTATCATAGGTTCTTGTTTCTGGATTCATTGCCATCTCCACATTAGACGGACATCCATGAATGACAATGCAATTAATGCTTTTACTCATAATAAAAGTATATCAAGAAACTACTCAGAAAGCGATTTTATTCACAAAAACCACCCTCAATGGGTGGTCGAAATTATGGCTGTGTGCTCGAGTTAGGTATCAAACTACTAGAGGTATTATAAGGGGTTTTGGGGATCTAATCCATAGAGCCATTCGAGGCATGTGGGTCTAGATTATTTTTGATCTTCATGCAATCTAAGCAGCTCTTTTGGTTTATAAGCGACGACGATAAAGTCCGAAATTACATTTGCTTCACCACCAGAAGAAAAACTAGCCATTGGGCTACCAACAAAACGAAAAATATTTGAATTGGGGTTAGTTGTGCCACTATGTGTCCCATAGTCTATGTAAAGTGCTGGAATTACAGGCATGTATATAAATACATATTCATCCTTCTCTTTTACCTTATAAAACCATATATGCGGTTTATCAGTATTAATGCGTTCAACCTCAATAAGATCATCTCCTTCTTTTTTCTTTCCTTCATAATCAAATAACGCACTCTTTGTTGAGTACTCTTGATAATTCCTTCTCAAAAAATCAATTAATGAGATTACTTCACCAATCATATTTATTTATGAAATTACCAACTCATTTAACATCTCCGCCTCCTGATCTTTCCAGACGCCTGACCATACGATACTAAATATCTTTGTAATCTTTTTCGCATTTTTACTGTAAACTGCTATTTCAATTTGATACTTACCAGGAACTAAACAATCCCATTGTGCATAAAACCGCTCTGGCATTTCAAAAAAGAATTTATTTTGTTCTTTTTCTTCAGGCCTTATGGCTCTGTACGCTGACTCAGGCTCATAA
This sequence comes from bacterium, assembly GCA_020057885.1. Classification (GTDB taxonomy): domain Bacteria; phylum Patescibacteriota; class Patescibacteriia; order Veblenbacterales; family UBA10138; genus JAGVEX01. The sequence goes on along the minus strand of JAGVEX010000015.1, from coordinate 5,722 downwards.
TCTGGGTGCTGGATTCTACCAAAGTCGCAAAAAAATTCCCTCTCAGGCTGAATAGTTAAATATTTATTACCTTGCGTTCCAGACCACTTGAGTGAAACCGGCGAAAAACTAATGAGCTCCTTAGGCTCACCTGCGCTATTTTGTTTCCATATCTTCTCTAGCACAGCCTCGCACTGTTCCGCCTGCACCTTTCCATTGTTTATTACTTTAAATCTAAAGTAATAAACGGGAAAACTTCCAACACCATCTCTCGTTTCTGTCAGATGACAATATGGTGGGGTGTGAAAAAATTTGAACAGCAAATTTGCTGAATAGAATTTATACTTCCACCTCTCAATGACATAAGGTGCAACAAAAGCAGTAATTGCTAGTAAAGAAGTAGTTGCAATTAAAACCCAATCGCTAGTCTGCATATATTATTCTAAACCGATAAACCAACTCTGGTCGCCTACGATAAAAAATTATGCTGGCTGGGGGACATGCCTGCCTGTCGGTAGGCAGGGATTCTCCCTCACTCCGTTCGGGCACCTGGGCGCTACGCACCGAAAGCTGCGCCCGCTCGCTTTCTCTCGCGCCCTTCGAATCCAATGTACTCCATCACAAATGAAAAAGCAACCAGCAGAAACTGGTTACTTTTTCATGGCTGGGGGACATGGATTCGAACCATGATAGCAGGCTTCAAAGGCCTGAGTCCTACCGTTAGACGATCCCCCAATATAAGCTGATCTATATTAGGAATTTTAATACAAAAGGTCAAGAGGTCTGGGCGAATACCGAATACTGAATTATGAATTGTGGTTCAAAAACTATACTTTCAAATATTTTCTCATTGCTATAGTGGAAGCTAAAATGTTCAGCAACACTGCTCCTATAAATTGCGCGCCAAAGAACCACCAAGATCTATCTTTAAAATACTCCACCAAATTAAAACTAAATCCGTTAAAAAATTCGGCTACGTAAGGTTGGATAAACGAAAGCAGAGGGAAAAATATTACGGCTGTTACCAAAGTAGCGAGCAGAGCATAAATTACGCTCTCCACCCAAAAAGGCGCGCGTATAAACCAGCTAGAGGCCCCTACCAAGCGCATAATGCCTATTTCCTCACGGTGGGTGTAAATATTAATGCGAATAGTATTAAACACCATTAAGAGAGTAATTAGGATAAATAGCAAACTTACTATACCAGCCATATTTTTAATTTTACCGGTAATATTTTGCACACTGCTTATCACGCGGCTATAATCATCAAGATGCGTATCCTGAATATACTGCATAAATCGATTGGTTTGCAGCTCCTTTAAAATATTTTGATATCCTTCTTGCGAGCTTGCCTTAATTATCAAACTAGCACCCAAAGGATTATTACCGAGTAGCAAAAGTGATTCCGCAATTAAAGGATTATCTTTTTCACGTTCACGAAAACTTACCAAGGCCTGCTCCGGAGTAACTAAATCTATACTCTTAACTCCGCTAATAGTAGTAGCATCATTTTTTACAACTTGTATCTGCTCATCTTTTAATTCCGGTTTAAGATAAACTGCGATATCAATTTTTTCTTCTAACTTGCTCAACGCTTGATTAGAAAGCACGGTTAAAACGCCAAGCGCAGAAACGGAAAAAAGGCTTAAGCTAATAACAGTAACCGTTACTACCGAGAGCCAAATATTACGCCAAAAATTCTGCAAACCGAAATTTAAAATGCGGAGAATAACAGCAAACATAAATTAAAGTAAATAACGCCCTTTATGCTGATCAGAGGCCACGCGGCCTTTGTCCATAACCACCACGCGCTTTTTTAAATCATTCACCACTTCCCTATTGTGGGTAACTAAAATAACAGTGGTGCCAAATTCATTAATTTTTCGCAGAAGGTCAATAATTTCTTTAGTGTTAATGGAATCCAAATTGCCGGTTGGCTCATCAGCCACTAAAATTTTAGGACGGTGCGCCAAGGCACGCGCTATAACCACTCTCTGTTGCTCCCCACCCGAAAGCTCGCGCGGAAACCGGTCGGTCTTATTCTCGAGCCCAACTATTTTTAAAAGCTGAGGTACAATGGAATGCACGGTTTTGGGTAAGGCACCCGAAACCTCCAAAGCAAAAGCCACATTTTCATAAACTGTTTTACGCGGTAAAAGTTTAAAATCCTGAAACACCACTCCAATCTGCTTGCGTAACAAAGGCACCTCTCGTGATTTTATATTACTTATATCCCAACCCCCTACCACAATCCGCCCCTCTGAAGCAGGCTCCTCAGCAATAAGTAATTTAATTAAAGTTGTTTTGCCAGTACCGCTCTGGCCGACTATAGAAACAAACTCCCCTTCATTTATGGATAAATTAACATCCTTAAGCGCCACAATGCCGCCGGGATAAAATTTTGAAATGTTGCGGAAATCTATCAAGGCCATAAGTATTTATACTATAGCATATTAAACTATATTATTGGAGATTTAGGCTTGCTTTATACTATACTCATAGGTATACTGACGTCTGCTTGAACAGGCGGGTATCGTATAGTGGTAGCCCAGAATGAAGCCCAGCTTCGCTGGTCTCATACTGGGTAAATACGCTTGTTAAAAAATAATTAGGCGGGTGTAGTACAATGGTAGTATGCAAGCTTCCCAAATAAATAAGGTAGGTCCCCTGCCCGCCGTCTGAGCGGGATTAGTATAGTGGTAGTACGTCAGCTTCCCAAGCTGAAAGTGCCAGTTCGATTCTGGTATCCCGCTCAGGCTATGGCAGGCGGGGATTCCGCTCACCCGCTCCAAGACTAACATTAATGGGTCCGACTTGCCCTGTAGGGATCAGCCTACGGCTGATATCCTTCTGGGTTCCCGTTACCCGCTCCAAACTATAAGCCACCCTATGAGGTGGTTTATAAATTGGTTAATGTCTATGTTATAATCACAGCATGAGTAAGCCTACAATATTATATCAAGTGACGTTACCGAGTCATAAACACGGCCATCGGGTGCCACCCGAGGATTCTTTTTCTTATGATGACAAAATTTTTGCGATTGCTGACGGTATCACCAGAGATCCAACCTACCACCTTGATTTTAGAAAAAAAATAGTTGAAAAAATTTTTGAAAAACATTACCCAAATCCAAGCGGTGCTAGGGTGGTTGCTGATATTTTCTGTAAAACTTTTATAGCTACCATTAAGCTACATCAAACTACTAAAAAAGCTTTTCTTATTGCTAATAAGAATATTGCCTCTTATAATAAGCACCACCTTAAAAAAGTAGACTACTTGGTGAACGATTTATACGGTTGTACTGCCGTAGGCGCATACATTAAGGGTAAAAAGTTATACTGGTCAGTTATTGGAGATTCTGGCGTAGCAGTCTTTAATTGTAATGGCAGGTTGAAATATAGAAGTTTAAATTCAGTAGCAATATTCGAAAAATACGTAGCTAATGGTAAAATCAAATTCAACTGGAACACTACTGCGGGGAGAAAATCGGTACGCAGTCAATATCGTAATAACCCCAATATGAAAATTGGAAAAGTTTGTGTATCGTATGGTGCATTGACAGGTGAAAATAATGCCGAGTCTTTTATCTACTCTGATAAAGCCTCTTTGCAAAGCGGGGATTTAATCATTCTGTTTACTGATGGTTTTGCTTCATATTTAGATGATAAAAAATTTGTAAAGATACTCTTACAAAAATCATCAAGCTCTATTGACCAAAAAATGTTACCCTATAGCCTCAGTAAGGCTTTATTGGACGATGATAGATTTGGCAAAGAAAGAACTCTTATTGCTGTGAGAGTATAATTTAAAAACTATAGTAATATCAAGCGTGATACACTATTTAATATAATCTCACTATGCCAATCAATAAACTCAATTTTCTTAAAATAGTACTTAATTTAGGCGCTCTGTATTATATAATAGGGGCCTTGGTGCATTTTTTTGGTATTACTCTTTTTCCGTTTTTTGATAGTAATTTATATACCCCCTACCAGGATTCTGTGATCGCCTTAACCGCCATAATTTTTGCCTTGTTATTAATAGTGGTGGCTAAAAACCCAATTAAAAATATAGACATACTAAATCTAGTTATAATTTGCGCTACCTTAGCCTCTATTTTTAGCATAGCAATTATTTGGAAAGTAGACTTTGCAAGTTTAGGCGCGCCTGCTAAAAAACTTCAAACTATTGTGGAAGGTGTGCTAGGATTTATTTGGGTTGGATTATTGCTTTGGTTGTATCCTAAAAAAACGACGCCATAATAAATTTGCCGAAGTAGCTCAGTTGGTAGACCTGCCCGCCGGTTTACATGCCGGAGGTATGCAGGCAGGGCTCCCTCATTTTCCGAACCAGACTTAATTAGTAGACTAACATCTAACTTGCCGACCTAGCTCAACTGGTAGAGCAACGGTATCGTAAACCGTAGGTTGTGGGTTCAAGTCCCACGGTCGGCTCCAGAATTACTAATACTGCTAAATACACAATCGGGGAAAAATAAGCGATCGCTTATTTTTCCCCGATTGTTATAAATATACTATTTGCTATTTTACTGCCCAAAAAAATAGTTAACCCATTTTTTCCAATTAGGCACAAAAACTGAATCGTTTGATGTGTTAGTTGAATTTATCGCGCTTTCCTCGAGCCCAGGAATCACCACTACGTTCTCCCCTGGTTTTTGCAAACCCAAACGCAAACGCGCCTCACGTTCTTTAAATTCTGGTGTTTGAAAATAATTTATCAATTTTGCTAAATCTTCATTCTTACCTTCCAGTGATTTAATATCAGTCCTTAAGGCGCTAATTTCACGTTCCACTTCCACACGCCGCACTACGCTCTTTACTATACCAATGCTAACGCCCAAAAACGCTAAGCTGGCAATTATAAAAAATATTCTAGATGTTATAATGCTCCAAAATTTTGTTGGCGACGACATAAATTAACGTTTCTGTTTAAAAACCTCTTTAATTATTTCCGCTCGCTCTTGGCTGGTGACTAATGGATTAGTTTTAGGTTCACTTGCTAAGCCACGCGCTTTATCTTTTAGGCCGGCGATTTGCGCTGCAATGTCGGCTGGTTTAATTAAATTGGGAAAAAGCAATCGCACTGCTCCGCCTGCGCTCACCAACTGCACTGTACCATAACGCCAAATAGCCGCCCAAAAACCTTTACGTGCCCAAGAAATATCCTGAATATCATAAAAAGGCATTTCCGAAACAGTCTCGCCAAAAAGCCCACTACGACTTATATCTATTACCCGCTGATTGGTAAGCAGTAATAAATTACCATTCCATAATCTGACGGTGCGGATAATAATACCAGCGCCGACAAAAAATAACACTAAAAATATTAACACTCCCCAACCGCCAATTCTAAACAAAGGCCATAAAAAAAAGAAGGCACCTAATACCAAAAGACAGCCAATAATCCACCACAAAAAATAAGTTAAGCCGTGGCGTTTATATACTTGCCATAACTCTTCGCCTGGTTTTAAATATTTATCAAGTTTACGCATATGGCTAATTACTGCTACACTTATAGTATTCTATGTCTAAACGTTCTTGGCAACATAAAGTCTGGCTCGTATTAACTATTCTAGTGGCTCTTATGATGGTTTTGCTCACTATAAGTCCAGCTTTTTTTGGCTAAAATAAATTACTGCGGTCTAAAGCCCGCAGTATTAACGGTCTTGTTTTTGATTCTTAATGTAGTTACGGATGATTGATTCGCTGACAACGCTGTGGG